>CAZVYP010000064.1:0-10504 GCA_964631075.1 uncultured Methanocellales archaeon | reverse complement strand
CGAAAGCTATTCAAAAACTCTCATAAACCACAAACTATATAACATAACTTCTAAAAATCCCTTGATCTGCGCTCTTGTCTCGCTTCTAATCATTTTTCCTCCAGATCAGAATTTCTTCGAAGAAATCGGAAGAACGCCTGCCAGTTCTTCTATTAACCTGTCTCTCAATCTTATCTTCCAGGACAAAACCAATTTTACCGGGTAAATCCCTGTAAAGCTCATGTCTATCATTGACCACGATAACCATAACACCCTTTTTCGAGAGCGAAGTTCGAACATTCGAGAAGACCTTTGCAATGTTGGAAATATATTTCTCCTTTGCAGAATTGGAACTCCCATTAGAAGCAGGGCCGATTTCCAGCTCGCCCTTCCAGTTTAAGCCGAGTAATTCAAAGGCATATCTGTGCTGCTCGTGATAATCAATCAAGCCAACGTAAGGCGGAGAAGTCAAGACCATATCAACCTCTGGAAAAGCGATTTCCCTGGCATCACCGCAAATTACCTTGAAGTTTGCATCGGTCCTGTTGCTTGAATACTCTCTGATTCGTTCTAAAGAATCAATGCTATATCTTCTCAAAAATTGTAGAGCATCATCAGTCGGCTTGCAGGTCCTCCTGTGCTTATAGCAGTAATACGGCTCAGTTTGTGGCTCCTTTGGAAAATCCAGATCGAAATGTGTGGTTAGTCTGGCTGATCTCGCGGCTCTGCTCAAGATGATCTTGAACAAATCCTGATACTCATAATCCGGTATTAGAGAAAGGAAATAGAGCAGTTGTTTTCTTGCTTTTGGAGCATACCATTTTCTCAGATATTCGTTGTCGGTATCTGCAACATCCCAGAATTTTGGTCTGGTTACCTCCTTGTGCTTCATTTTAGCCAGAATATCCTTAATCTCCAGCTCCAGCTTTTTGACATCATATCTCTCCAGCTTGACTTTCGTCAAAAGGCAGTTGAACTCAGAAATATCACAGCCAACAGAATCAATTCCAAGCGCATTAGCCTCAACTAGAGTAGTACCCGAGCCGCAGAAGGGATCGCAAACATTCTTCGGCTTGAATTTTCTCAAGAATATTTCCACAAGCTGCGGAATAAACTTACCCAGATAAGGATGAAGCCTGTGAACATGCTTCGTTCTAACCCTCTCAGGCAAATCCTCCTCCCTCCAGTTTAAATTAAGACTCCTCAGATGAGTCTCCGGAGTAATAGATGCAAAATCCACCAAAGGCAGCTCATCAGTCAGCAGATTGCTCAACCCGTATACCTCAATCGTAGTGAACCAAGAGACAATTTATAGGTTACGATAGCATTGCGAAAGTAGCATCGCTTAACAATTGAATCGATTTTTTAGCTGAATTTAAATTTATTGGATTTGATTATTGTAATTATATAATTAAATATTTGTTTGCAGTTTGCTGATCTGCTCTGTGAATTCGTTTATGACCAGGGCAAATTTTTCACCTTCAGTAGCGGATATCCACTCCAGTCTCAATCGCTCTGGTGCTATGCCGAGATATTTCAAAGTGCTTTTAAGACAGCTATATCTTAGCTCGGTAACTGCATTTCCATTTATATAGTGGCAGTCACCGGGATGGCAGCCTGATATCAAGACGCCATCTGCGCCGCTTTTGAATGCCTCAAAAACAAACAGCGGGTCTACTCTTCCCGAGCACATCACTCTTATTATCCTGACATTTGGTGGATACTGAATCCGGCTCATACCGGCGAGATCTGCACCTGCATAGGAGCACCAGTTGCAGGTAAAGGCAAGGATCCGTGGTGTAATCGCTGAATTTGAGAAAGCTTCTCTGATCTGTGCAATTATCTGTTCCCCTGTGAAGTTGCACGTCTGGATTGCCAGTGGGAGGCAACCTGCGGCGCAGGTGCCGCAGCCCTTGCACAGGACTGGATCGATTTCCGCGACTGTTCTCCCGTTCGAAGACCTCAGTTTTACTGCATCAAAGGGGCATATGCTATAGCAAAATCCACAATTCATGCATCCCTTTTCATTAACGCTGGCAGTTAATGCCTCCGAGACAACTGTTTTTCTCGCCAGGGGTATGCTTGCTCTGCATGCTGCAGCTTGAGCCTGAGATATGGTTTCTGCTACGCTTTTGGGTGAATGTGCACAGCCGCACAGATAGACGCCTTCCTTCGCGAAATCAAGAGGTCTGAGTTTTGGATGTGCTTCAGAGAAGAAATTGCCCTGACTCAGAGGTACTTTCAGTATTTTCATTAAATCAATATTTTCTCTGGCGCCTTCGGTTGCAAGAGTTAAGATCGCTAAGTCCACTTCGATTTGCTGCTCAATTTGCAGCAGCGTGTTGTAAACACTTAATATTAACTTACCATTCTGGCTTTCTATTTTCAATCTGTCCTTTGAGTATCTGATGGAATGCACTTTTTCTCTCACCTCTCTGTAGTATTCCTCTGAGTTCTCGCCGGTAACGCGCATGTCCTGATATAGCACATAGACCTTTGCCGAGGGAAAAAGCGCTTTGAGATATTTTGCATTTTTCACCGAGTTATTACAGCCAATCTTGCAGCAGTAAGTTCTCCCGGCCTCTTCCCTGGCACCTACGCAGTTAATTATTACCGCGTTTTTATCATTTAGATCAGGAAGAGTGCCCTGCTTTATCTTCTCCTCAAGTTCAAGCATAGTAATAACATTTGGGAATTCTCCATAGCCGTTGTAGCCTCTTCCCTCTATCTCGCTAAAACCGGTTGCAGTTATTATTACACCTGTATCGAATTTTTGTCCATCGGAAAGCGTTATTTCAAAATTTCCAATGTGCCCTCCCGCGTTCTTTACCTGGGTGTTCACGTGAATCGTGATGCTATTGTTGCTCCTGACTTTAGTTATCAACGGATCAAGAATTTCTTTTGGATTTAAATCATAGGGAAATAATTTGTTTAGCTTCCTCAGCGTCCCTCCCAGCTCGCTCTCTTTTTCCACCAGCCTGACTTTATATCCGGAGTTTGCAAGTGTAAGCGATGACGTTAAACCGGCTATGCCGCCTCCTATCACCAGAGCCTCTGGTATTACGGAATTTTTTCCCTCACTCAGTGGGTGGAGCAGTCTCGCTTTTGCTGCCCCCATTCTCACCAGATCCTTTGCCTTCTGCGTGGCTTTTTTTCTCTCGCTCATGTGCACCCAGGAACACTGTTCCCTGATGTTGACAAACTCCAGCAAGTATTTATTCAAACCTGACTCTCGAATAGCAGTTCTGAAAAGTGGTTCATGCGTTCGCGGGGTGCAGGAGGCTATCACAATTCTGTTCAAATCAAAATTTTTAATTGCCTCTTTAATCTGATTCAAAGCGTCTTCGGAGCATGCAAACGCGGGGTGATCTGCGAATACCACATCCGGCAGAGATGCGGCATATCTGGCTACCTCTGCTGAATCCAGAAAACCAGCTATGTTTGTTCCACAGTGGCAAACAAAAACACCGATTCTAACTGCCTCTCCAGCTCCTTTTTCCTCAGGAAGCTTGTGCTCGAAAAACTCTCTTTCTCTAACCAGCCTGGCAGCCTCAATAGCAGCCGCACTTGCATCTACAATTGATTCGGGAATGTCCTTCGGGAAGGATGCGCAGCCGCAAACATAAATTCCTTCTTCAGGTATTAAAAATCCATTTTTGTCAAGCTCAATTCCAAGAATTCTTGCAAGCTCAGTATTATTCCCTGGCGGGAAAATGGCCGGCGAGAGCACCAGCAAATCTACCTTCAGCTTTTCCGCTTTTCCCTGCTCGGTATCTTCATAAAATATAATGAGACCTTTATCTTCATCTTCCACGACCTTTCCAGGCTTGGCTCTTATATAGTTAACACCTTTCGTTTTAGCCCTTGTATAGTATTCCTCGAATCCCTTGCCATTTGCTCTAATGTCTATATAGAATATATTGCCTTCTATTCTGCTGTTATGCTCCTTTGCGATCAGTGCTTCTTTTGTGGCATACATGCAGCAAACTTGAGAGCAATAAGACCTGCCAGATCTTTCATCTCGAGAGCCAACACACTGTATCCATGCTATGCTTTCCGGCTCTTCTCCATCAGACAGTCTGGATAGTTTGCCCTTTGTTGGCCCGGCTGCATTGACAAGTCTTTCAAACTGCAGGCTGGTTATCACATTATCGTAAACACCAAAGCCATATATTCCCTTTGGCTGGAAAAGCTCGAAGCCAGCAGCAACGATAATCGCCTCGGCTTCAACTTCTATCTCCTCTTTTTTTTGGTCAAAATCTATGGCATCCGCGGGACATGCTTTTTTACAGCTTGGAGATTCTCCGCACTTACCTTTTCTTATAAATATGCAGTGATCAGGATCTACAGCATATCTCAAGGGTATGGCCTGCGGAAATAGAATGTAAATTGCAGATCTCTTGGATAACCCTAAATCAAATTCGTTTGGGATTTTTCCTTTCAATAAGCATGCTTCAGCACACGCACCGCAGGCTTTGCATTTTTTCTCATTCACATATCTCGGCTTTTTCTCGATCTTCACCCTGAACTTTCCATTACTCTCACGATCGACCTTTTTCACCTCTGAATTTGTCAGGAGAGTAATGCCCGGATGCCTTATTACTTCGGCCATTTTTGGTGCCTCAATGCAAATGGAGCAATCATTTGTTGGAAAAGTTTTGTCAAGCTGAGCCATCACACCTCCAATGCTCGGCTTCTTTTCCACCATGACTACTTCTATCCCCTGATTCGCGAGGTCTAAAGATGCCTGGATACCGGCAATCCCGCCGCCTATCACCAGTATGCTCATCCTTTCACCTTCTCCACAATTTGCTTGGTGGAAACCGCATGTTTATCCAGTCCAAGCTCCTTTGGCTTTATCTCAAGAGCAAGGCCTAAAAGTTGAGTGAAGTACAGAACAGGCAGGTGAATCTCCTTTCCGAATTTAGCTTCAATCTCTGCCTGCTGTGAATCGAGCATAACATGGCACATGGGACAGGCTACGACTATGCAATCCGATCCAATTTTCCTAGATTTGAGAAGTATATTTCCCGTGAGCTTGAGAGCAAGTTCTTTATATCCAAGCAGCAGATTTCCACCACAGCACTGCGTTTTACTTGCGAAGGACAGGCACTCTGCACCTGTTGCCCTGATCAGCTCATCAAGACTGCGCGGATTTGCAGGGTCTTCGAAAGTCAGCTCTTTTGGTCTGATTGTCAGGCAGCCATAGAATGGTGCGACTTTTAGATTCAATGGCTTTAGCTTTACTGCACCCAGTTCCTGCTCAGAAACAATCTCTAGCAGATGTCTGATCTTGATCTTTTCATTAAAAGCAATTCCAATTGAACCTGCTTTTTCCCTGATTTTCTGGTTCTCCCTGAGTATTTGCCTGGATTTCATCAAATTGTGATAGCAGATGCTGCAGGGAACTGTCAGATCCAGTTCCATTCTTTCAGCAATCTGAAGATTTCGCGCGCAGAGTGAAGCGAGCAGTAGAAGATTGTCGGTTGCGAACTGTCCACAGCAATTCCAGTCTTCAATTTCATTGAGCTCTACTCCAATTTTTTTGAAAACCGCTTGAATAGAGATATCGTATTCTCTGCTGGTGCCATGCAATACGCACCCCGGGTAATATGAATATCTCTTAGCCTTCAATGAAATCCCGCCAGCTCAAATATCTCTCTAACTTCGTCCAGACCTCTGCTTGAAATCTTTTCAGGTGTGATTGCAATTTTTCTTTTTCGAAACATATCCATTCCTGCTGTGGCATATGATAGCAAATCTTTCACTCCCGTGGTTTTCAAGGTGTACTTTGATATCACTTCAACTTCATTGAATCGACCGTATTTTTCAATAGATTTCAGCACCTCGGTTTCATAGAAAGCTCTTAAATCTTTTAATTCCAGTTTGCCCTTATTCGCTTCTTCCCCGGCAATGCTTCGAATCGAATCTATGATATCCTTTACTCTAACATTCTGGGGGCAATTTTCATTACAGAGATAGCAGGAAGCGCACTTCCAGATGGCACTTGATGGGAGTACTTTATCAGAAATTTCAAGTGCCGCTAGCTGCAAAATCTTCCTTGGATTATAATTCGGGTCAATTTCGCTGATCGGGCAGATTCCAGTACATCTGCCGCACTGGTAGCAGTGCTTTATGCCCGCTCCAGTTTGACTTAAAATTTCCTCAAGCATGCTCAACCTGTTCTTCGTCTATCTTTTTTTGTATGAGTTCGATCTCCGCAGCACTGAGATGCCGGAACCTTTTTTGAATTTTCAGGTAATCCTCAATTTTCCGTAGCTCGGGAATTTTCATGCTGAGCTTGATTTTTCCATCCTCAATTTCGAATAAGCTGAAAAAACCAGTTTCAACTGCCAGTCTTCCTATCTCTATAGTTAAATCGCTTGAGAATCCCCATCCCGTTGGACAGGGTGCTAATATGTGAATATATTTTGGGCCCTTCAGATCCGCAGCTTTGCTCACTTTTTCCATTAAATCCAGAGGATAGCTGGGACTTGCTGTGGCAACGTATCTGATATTATGCGCGGCTACTATCGCAGGTAAATTCTTCTTAAAAGTCTTCTGGCCTGTGCTTACCTTACCGGGTGGAGAGGTGGTTGTCCAGGCGCCATATGGAGTAGCGCTCGACCTCTGTATGCCAGTATTCATATAAGCTTCATTGTCAAAGCAAATGTAGAGAAAATCGTGGCCTCTTTCAAGTGCTCCGGATAGTGCCTGCAGTCCTATATCGCTGGTGCCGCCATCTCCAGCCATTGCCACAACTTTTACATCGCTCCGGATTCCGCTTTTTCTTGCGAGAGCTTTTAATCCGCTTTCAATTCCACTTGCCACTGCCGCAGTATTTTCAAAGGCAACGTGGATCCAGGGTAAGCGCCAGGATGTAAAAGGGTATGGAGTTGAAACTATTTCCATGCACCCAGTCGCCTGCGCTATGATTACATTTTCCCCCAGTGCCTTGCAAATCTGCCTCAAAGCAATTATAGATCCGCATCCCGCGCAGGCTCTATGCCCGGGTGCAAAAAGCTCTTGAACCGGCAGAGCCCTGGCGACAAATTTACTCATTCTCTCACCCCGATGAACTCGAAATCCCTTACCTCGCCTCTTTCAATTTTTTCCACAACCGTCTCGAAATCCGCGGCTCTGACATCCCTTCCCCCGAGTCCGAGGATAAAGCCGTGTACCTCCAGTTCCATTCCGAAAAGGGCACTCCTGATCTCTGAAAAAACCGGGCCACCTGGGCCGCCGAATGAAACACTTCTGTCGATAACCCCCAGGGAGCCTGCATTTTTCACAGCCGCTCTCAGCTCCTCGAATGGAAAAGGTCTCCAGAGCTTCAGGCTGAGCAAGCCAATTTTTTTTCCTCTTGCTCTCATATTATCGATCGCATTTCGCGCAGTTCCGGTGATCGATCCCATCGTCAAAATCAGGATCTCCGAGTCCTCTGTTTTATAGCCTTTAACCGGTTTATAAGACCTTCCAGACAGCTCTGCAAACTCATCCCATACTTTGCAGATTATTTTCCCGGAATCTCTCAATGCTCGATCCTGCTGCTTCTTTATTTCAAAGTAGATCTCGGGCAAGCCTATGCCACCTATCGAAATAGGGGTTTTAGGATCCAGCTTGAATTCCGGTTTGAATTTTGGCAAAAATTTTTCAACATTTTGCCTGGAGAGAAGTTCAATGGGCTCTATCATATGGGTCAGGATGAATCCATCAAGATTCAATATGAGGGGTAGCAGGGTGCTTTCTGCTATTTTGAAGGCACAAATTGTTTGATCAAACGCCTCCTGACCATTTTCAACAAAAATCTGTATCCAGCCGCAGTCGCGCTCAGCCATAACATCGCTATGGTCCCCCCAGATATTGATCGGTGCTGATAGTGCCCTGTTTGCCACCACCATAACCACCGGCATTCTCAAGCCAGATGCAATAAATAGAAGCTCGTGCATAAGTGCCAGGCCCTGCGAGGATGTTGCCGTGAAAGCTCTGGCACCAACTGCTGCTGCACCTATACACGCGCTCAAAGCAGAATGCTCAGATTCAACGTTGATATACTCCGCTGAAAGTTCTCCATCTGCTACAATCTGGGCAAGTCGCTCAACTATATGCGTTTGAGGCGTAATCGGATAAGCAGCTATAACATCAGCATTAGCCAATTTAACACCCTCGCTCACCGCGTGTGAAACCTCCATACCGAGCATTTTATTCCTCCTCCTCTGCCATTGTTATCGCGTGCTTCCAGCACTCCTTTGCGCAAATCCCGCATCCCTTGCAGTAGTCCAGGTCGATTTCATATCCTTCTTTGCCGAATAAAATTGCAGCATCAGGGCAGAAGATCCAGCAAGCCCCGCATTTGTCGCATTTTGACTGATCGATAACAGGTCTATGGGTTCTCCAATCTCCAGTTTTATACGCGATGGAACTGCCGGGGGATGTCAGGATTCCACCTATTTCTACTTCTTTCCAACTTGGAAGTTTTTTCATTTCTCGATCTCCACCTCATTATAGGCAATTTCAATAGCTTTTTCATCTTTTTCCGCAGTACTCGGGAACTTGTGCTCGACCACTTCAAGAACAGACTTGATCTCAACCAAATTTGTTGCCTTAACAAAAGCGCCCATCATAGGTGCATTGGTAAAAGGCACTCCAAGAGTCTCCATGGCAATTCTGGTGGCATTGACAGCGGCAATCTTTGTTTCATTGAATCTGGGCTTTAACTCAGATAGGGTTTTTTTGGAGTTAATTATGACCAAACCCTGTTTCTTGACATTTATTTGAAGTGTGCGAATAAGAGTTGGATCTAAAATTATTAAGATATCTGGCGAATGTATCTGCTCTCTGCTTTCTATTGGCACTTTGGCTATTCTATTGAATGCCATCACTGGAGCCCCCCTTCTCTCAGGGCCAAAACTCGGGAACGCTTGAGCATATTTGCCCTCTATCATTGCAGCTAGAGCGATAACCTCGGCCGAAGTTACTGCTCCCTGTCCCCCTCTTCCATACCAGATTATTTCGTTCATAGTCATTTTCTTTCAACTGAAGAGTCGAGCTTAAATAACCAGTCTTGGAATTCCTGGTACTTCGATAAAAATCGGCTCATCTCGATTGCAGTTTTTTCTTTATCAACTTCTCTAATAATATCCTTAATAGATATCACGCCGACTGGAAAAAGATCCGTCTCTTGATAGAACACATATAATTTGCGCATTTGCTTTTCCCGCATCAAATTTACGACTTCTTCGATAGGTGCCTCGGGACTTATCTTCACATCCACCTTGTTCATTACATCTTTTGCTTTTACCTTTTCAACCAGTTTTTTGCCAAAAATTTTTAATATATCTGTATCATCGATCGTCCCGGTGATTCTTTTTTCTTGGTCAAAAACATAAACTCCGTGTATACTTTCTTTAACCATCATCTTTGTTACATTACTTAGATTCATATCTGGGGAGACAGAAAAAATGGCGGTCGACATAATATCCTTTGCCTTTTTTGTCATTTTCTAACACCTCGATACTAAGCATCCTCTTTAGCAAGTGCCTCCAACTTGCTCACTCCCTTTATCAAAAAACAATGGGTTATCTTATTATTAACAAGGATGCAGAAAACTATCGTCTCGCGCACCCCTAAATAAAATTTTTTTTTATAAGAATATATAATTTTTGATGTATCATAATAGCAAACAGCTCACTTTTTTTTCCAAAAAAAAACAAATTTTGAAAGTAAAAGTTTTTTAAATAAAAAATTTTCAAAATCAAAAGAATATTTGAAAAAATTTATTGCTTATTTCCCAATGGGAAATTAAAATTGTTATTGTACATGATGGACATTCATATTCAAATGGAAAGCTTGAAGAGAAGGTTTTCGAAATAGAATTTTGGTGAATATTGTGGCAAAATGCGCGAAGTGTGGTAAAGACATCGAATCTGGAAAGGAAGTGAAAAAGGGATTTTTAAGAAAAAAGAATTATCATGCTGAATGTGCGCCAAAGTCCTAATAAATTTGGATAATATAAGCTGAAATCTGAATTGACAGAAAAACAGAAAATGGTTCAATGTGTATTCTTTCCAAGAAATTCTTGATTATATCCATCCTCTATCTCGATTCTCTCAAATATCCCTTCCGTTTATCGAGATATCGAAAAACAGAAGCTAGCGAATCAATTGCAGAAGTAGCAACTGCAGATATAGAGCTTGGAGGGGAACAAATTCGAGTTGATATTATAGCACCTCGTGCAGGTGATTACATACCAGCAGGATCAAAAGTACAAGTAAGAACCACGACACTTAATAGCGAAACCAAGAAGAAATTAAAGTACGATCTAGTGTTGCATTAATTTTCCTCCTTTTAGTTTTTGCTGCTGTCTACGTGGCTTTGTGAGGTCTTTGGTAGTGTGTTTTATGCTTTCGTTTATGGGGAGGAACCAGTTTGTTTTTAGCATTCTTTTCAAGCTTAATAGGTTTCCTCTGAATCCGCATAGGAATTTGAAGATCAAGAGCAAGAGATAGCTAATGAACACTGAGTA
>CAZVYP010000063.1:0-11095 GCA_964631075.1 uncultured Methanocellales archaeon | reverse complement strand
TAATTTTTTACAATTATTGAATTAATTAAATAATACAACATTTGTGCATGTCTATGTTATATTTGAATTACTTAAATAAAAATTAATACAACACACAAGTACGTAGTCAGTACTATATTTCTAAAAAAAAGACATCAAAAAAATTCTGCCCATAAATATTAAAAAATTCCAGTAGCCAAATCGAAATAATTAAAATAATAACTAAAATTTGCGAAAAGTTTATAGACAAGCTGACAAATCATTTGTAGCTAATGTCCAGCGATAAACCGGATTGGGAGATTATCTCGCTGTTACGGCAAATCGGATTAAATGTACGCGAAGCAAAGGTGTACGTAATCCTGCTCACAGGTGGAGAGAAAAAAGCAAATGAAATCTCAAAACTAACGGAAGTACCACTGCCACACGTATACTCCATCCTGAAAACAATGCACAGTAAAAACATAGTAGAAATTACCCAAGGAGAAATCAAAAGATATCGCGCGATACCACTCGAATTGGCTATAGACAGACTGATCGATCAAAAAGAAAAAGCACTGATTGCTCTAAAGAACAGGAGCCATGAAATCGCAGAGAAAATACAGGTAAATGAAAAAGAAGTCATTGTCGGTGAATTAAAACCAGTCCTCGGAAAAAAGAACATAGAGAAAAAATTAATTGAAATGATACAGGGCGCAAAAAAGGAGATCCTCGGTATTACATCCGCCTCTATGTTATTTAACCACATTGAATATCTCCCTCTTTTGAAAAATAAGGGAATAACTGCTAAAGCCTTAATAAAATTTGATGCAGAGAAAAACGAAAAATTTAAACCATTTATCCTTGCTGAGACGAACATAAAATTCTTAACTCAAAGCAATATTTCCAGAAAGCTGATTGTCGATGACACAGCTCTGCTCATCGATGCCAGCATTGAGGAAACAGCATATGATTTTGGAATCTGGACGAATCACAGGGAAATAGTGAAAGCCTCAAGAGAGAGGTTTGAGAAGCTCTGGCAAAATGCTGCGAGTTTTGAAGATGTTTTGAAGAAAAAATAGCGGCTGCAAGAATCACACGTATACCCGCAGGTCTTCCTTTGATGTGCCCAGGGCAACGTGTGTTATGGTTCTTTCCACGTTCTCTGTTGAAAGCAGTGATTTAACAAACTGACTGAGCTCTTCTCTGCTCTTGAACCTTGCTATTACAATGGCATCGCATGTGCCGGTAACATCATATACCCCGTATACATTCGGATTCTTTGCGATCGCATTTTGAACCTCAAGCAACTTGCCTCTGGATATTACCAGCTCGATTATCGCAACCATGTCGTAGCCCACTTTTTGCGGATTAAGAATAGCGCTATATCCCTCGATTACTCTCTGCTTTTCCAGCTCCTTTACTCTTGATGCAACGGTTACAACTGAAAGTCCTGTTCTTCTCGCTATTTCCCGAAAAGAAAGCCTGGCATCTGCCACGAGCTCCCTAAGAATTCTGACATCTTTTTCATCCATCATACGATCGTACACCTTTTCGTTAATTTATTAAACAAATGTAAAGCTAAATTATAAATATTTATCGCAAATCAACAGGTGGAAATTTTGATTTAAAGGCGGAAAATCCTAACAAGTAGGAAGTATGCTGCCTTTTTCCTAAATACAGTTAAATAGCTATCTATTGAGACTGTCTGGAAGCAAGGGAAGATCAAGAGCCATGGATGAGAAGCTGAAGACAAGAATCGCTGAAAATTCGAACATAATCGAAGGAGACTTTGAGCGGGAGCTGTTCAGCTCGGATGCCGGCGAAGTCCCTTTCGCAAAGACGCTCTTTGAAACTACTCCTGAGCTTGTGATAATGCCTGAAAATGTTGAGGTCATTAAACGAGTGCTTCAATTTGCGAACGAGGAAAAAGTGGCAATCTTTCTGAGAGGCGCTGGATCATCAGGGCTTGGAGGCGTGGTTCCAACGGTGAAAGGCATTGTACTCGATCTGTCGCTCCTGAATAATATTATTGAGTTTAACAGAGAAAAAGCGATGCTAAAAGTCCAGAGCGGCATAAGATGGTCTGAGATCGAGAGTTTTCTGGAGACTGAAAAGCATTCAATCAGAACATATCCCTCAAGCTTCTTTTCGACTGTAGGAGGCTGGATTGCAACCGGAGGCTACGGAATGGGAAGCTTCAGATTCGGACACCTGAAAGACCAGATTGAATCAATCGAGGTCATGCTTCCGTCAGGCGAGATAAAAAACGTGTGCGCGGATGCAGAGCTGTTTCCCCGCTTTTTCAGCACCGAGGGTCAGTTCGGTATAGTGCTATCTGCAACTTTAAAGCTCAGGGCAAAGCCGGAAAAATCACATCCGCACCTGGTATACTTTGAAAGCTGCGAAGATGCCTTTGAATTCATAAGAGACCTGGTTAGAGCAGATATTAAACCGGAGACCATAAAATATCTTGATGCCTCACATCTCGCAGAGGCAAACAGCTTTCTGGGAGAGGCTTTATTCAAAGCGAGAGACGCCGTACTGGTAGAGATCGAAGAGGAAGCGGAGGAAACGAAGTTCCTTGACTTCTCAAAGCACAGAGGAACGCATGCGGAAGAATTTCTGGCAAACTACATCTGGCACGAGCGTTTCTTCCCGATGAAGAGAAGAGAAGGCAAGCCAACCCCTCTGGCGTGCGAGCTTGTTATCTCCCTCGAAAAAGCCCTTCCTTATCTCAACGAAGTCAAAAGAATTTCAAAACGATGCGGAATTGATATACAAGCTGAATCATACATCGTGGGAAAAGACAGGACACTGTTATTGCTGACACACCTCTGCGACGTAAGAGAGCTTGCAACATACATGCTCCACTTAAATTTTATCCCTGTGCTCACAGCGCTGGGGATAAAGTATGGCGGAGTTCCTTATGGTGTCGGCATCTGGAACAGCCCATTTATAGAGCACAGATTCGACGAGAAGACTCTTAAAACGTATAGAGAGTATAAGAAAGAAATCGATCCCGCGAACATTTTAAATCCAAATAAATTCTTCTCCATAAAGACGAAGCTGGCAAATATCCCTGGAGTAATGCTCCGTCCGCTTACTTTCAGCTTGCTGACCCGCATCTCAAGTCTGTCCGCACCTGTTCTGGCCAGGCTCGTGAAGGATAACGGAAAAAAACCTGGAGACGAGTCAGTCCTCAAAAGGATCGCGTATTCATGCTTGAAGTGCGGAAGCTGTGCCGCCACCTGCCCGGCGTATCTCGTCACACGGGAGCAAGCTCTGATCCCGAAAAACAAGCTCTATCTTGCCCGGAAACTTCTCAGCGGAGGGAAGATATCGAAGAGCGATTCGGACAGGGCTTTTTTATGCATGCACTGCGAGCTGTGCAGAGAGGTGTGCCAGAACGATCTGGACCTCGAAGCAGCGTGGGCTGAGCTGGAGAAAATGCTTGAAAGCAGATTCGGCAGACCGGAAAAAGCAATTAAGGATTTCATTTCGACTGTGGAAGCTAGCGATGAGTACTGGAGGTTTGCATATGCCCAGAAAATATCACATTAACACTTCCCTCCTTCCTCCAAGATTTAATCCCGCTGGAAAGTACGAGATGGAGCGCGGAGAGAACTGCATAAACTGTGGAAGATGCGAGAAAGCGTGCTTATACGACGTCCATAAAAGAAGAACAGACGACCCGAGACGCATGGCAGAGCCCGTAAGTTATCTCTGCAAGGAATGCTTCCGCTGCATACAGGAGTGCCCCCGGAGGGCGCTGACAATAAAGAAAAGCAGGGAGTATGCGCTTATGGGCGATTCTTACTATACTCCTGATATTATAAGTAAAAACTGGTACCAGGCAGAGACCGGCAAGATCCCGGTCTCCGGAGCAGGATATATGGGACCCTTTTCAGGCGAGGGTTTCGATTCCATGTGGACAGATATGTCCGAGATCGTCAGGCCCACGAGAGATGGCATACATGGCAGAGAATATATCAGCACCGCGGTAGACATCGGGAGAAAGCTGAAAGCCATAAAGTTTGACGCCTCCGGGAAAATTGCATCCCCGATACCCCGGACACTGAGCATACCGGTGCCTATAATATTTGATCCGCTCCCTTTCGGGCGGTATGGAAATATACACGAAGCAATGGCAAAGGCAGCCTCTCAACTGGGTACCCTCATGATAGCTAACTCTGATACGTGGTTCAAAGGGGATTATAAAGAGAGCTTAGTGCCATTACTTAGCGGAGACGCCTCACAGGGCTTCAAAAGCGGTTTAATAAAAACGTCAAAAATGGTCGAAATCGAATACGATAGAACCGGAGATATTTCTGGCCTGATAAAAGGGATAAAAAGGATAAATCCACCGGTCATCACTTCCATCAGACTTCCTTTTGGCGATGATGCAGAAGCAATTGCTGAGACCCTGACAAATGCAGGCGTGGATGTCATTCATCTTTATGCAGACATCAACGGAAGAGTTGGTTCAAAGAGCTTTGTTAAAGATATGACTCTTGGGGTACACAGGCATCTCGTTGACCTTAAAATCCGGGACGAGGTAACGCTGATCGTCAGCGGGGGCATTGCGATGGCGGAGCACGTTGCGAAGGCAATGATATGCGGTGCGGATCTGACTGCCATCGATCTGCCTCTTCTCATCGCTCTTGAATGCAGGTACTGCAAAAGCTGTCTCAATGGCATGTGCTGCCCGGTAGATCTGAAAAATGTAGAGCCAGCGTGGGGAGCACAGCGAATAGTAAATCTCATAGGCGCGTGGAGAAATCAGCTTCTTGAAGTTCTGGGCGCTATGGGATTGAGAGAAGTCAGAAGGCTGCGCGGTGAGATCGGAAGGGCGATATTCGCTGAGAATATCGAGAAGGAGACCTTCAGGAAAGCATTCGCAGGAGGATCATAATGGCGATAATTCCAGAAGCAAATCGAGAAGTTAAAACAGCTCATTCAAGTTTTCCGAAAAAAAGCGGGATAGAGCTACCTGAAATTAAGATCACCCCCTCAAGATTTCCAAATATAATAACCGAGATGGAGGTAAAAAGAGATCTTTCCAGATGCATAAACTGCGGTACATGCGCAAGGGTATGCCCCTTCAAAGTCCATGAGCGAAAAGCCGGCTATAACAGAATCTCCAAACCGCTGAGCCACCTCTGCACAGGCAATTCATGTAAAGACAGCTGTGTAAACCACTGCCCGCGAAAAGCCCTGTCTCTCGCTAAAAATCCCGGTTACAGCACAATCGGAGACCACCGCTGGACAGCCGACCTTTTAATCGGCACCTGGAAGCAGGCAGAAACCGGAACGCCGCTGAAGGGTAGGAGATATGAAATCGGCGACTCAGGAGGAGGGTTTGACCGCATATTATTTGACCTCCCGAAAAATGAGAAATCAAACGATGAAGATGAAGAGATAAGCACCGAGATAGACCTCAACAAGCGGGAGGGCAGGAAAATCAGCATAAAAGTGCCCTTCTACGGAGGCGGGATGTCTTTTGGCTCAGTAAGCTTATCAGTAATGCTTGCAAGAGCTAAAGCGGCAAGAGCCTGGAGCACGTTCACCTGCACCGGTGAGGGGGGCTATCCGGAAGAGCTGAAAGAATACGATGATAGCGTTATCACACAGGTTGCAACCGGGCTCTTCGGGGTATCTGAAGATACTATCCAGCGAGTAAAGGTAATCGAATTCAAATACGCGCAGGGCGCAAAGCCGGGGCTGGGCGGACATTTGCTGGGTGATAAGGTAACAGCAGAGGTTGCACGCATGCGGGAAACCGTTACGGGGAGCAGCCTGTTTTCGCCATTTCCATTCCACAGCGTCTACTCTGTGGAAGACCATAAAAAACATGTGGACTGGATAAAAGCGATCAATCCAGATGCCATCGTCTCCGTAAAGGTCTCAACCCCGATAGATGTGGACATGGTTGCAATTGGAAGCTACTACGCAGGTGCAAACATAATCCACATCGACGGAAGCTACGGCGGCACAGGAGCCGCACCGGACATCGCGAAGAAGAACATCGCCATGCCCATTGAATTTGCGATTCCGAAGGTGCATGAGTTCCTCAAAGCAGAGGGAGTTCGGGATAAAATGACCATCATCGCAAGCGGCGGTATAAGAACAGCCTGGGATGCGGCAAAAGCGATTGCGCTCGGTGCCGACGGGGTTGTTATCGGCACAGCGGAGCTTGTTGCCCTTGAGTGCACAAGATGCGGTAACTGTGAATCCGGAAGAGGATGCCCCCGTGGAATTGCAACAACCGATCCTGAGCTCTGCAGGGCAATCGACGTAGACTGGGGGTCTCAGCGCCTTATTAATCTTTATGCCGCTTGGAGGAGCACTGTCGCAGAGATCCTTAAAAGCCTCGGGATGAGGAGCGTAAAGGAACTCGTAGGGAGACACGACTGCCTGAGGTATTCCGATAAGGCAGGGGGTCCTGTTCATGAGGATATATAAATCAGAGATGGAAGGCGGATGCGGCGTAGTTGGCTTTGCTTCCACGATTCCGATCAAAGGCAAGCACATATTCAAACCAGCCAGGCAGATGCATAACCGCGGCAACGGCAAGGGAGGAGGCATCGCAACGGTCGGTCTCTCGCATGAAGATCTTGGAGTACCGAAGTCCATCCTTGAGGAGGACTACCTGCTGCAGATAGCACTTCTCGATTCCAGCGCGCGAAAAGAGATAGAAGATGAGTTCATAACCCCTCTGATGGATGTCGATAAGGCAGAAAGAATACCGACCGTCCCGGATTATCGCACGATAGAGGGGCTGGATGTAAAGCCGCCTGATGTATGGCGCTATTTTGTCCGGGTTAAAAAAGACGTGCTCGACAGGTTCATAACAGAAAATAAACTGGGAGACATAGAGAAAAGAAAGGCAGAGGACGAGTTCGTATATCAAAACAGCTTCAAAATCAACTCAAAATTCTACGCCTCGCTCGGTGAGAAAAGAGCCTTTGTGCTCTCACACGGCAGAAACATGATGATATTTAAGATAGTCGGCTATGCAGAGGATGCTGTAAAATATTATAAGCTCGATGATTTCAGAGCCCACGTATGGATAGCACATCAGCGCTATCCCACAAAAGGTAGAGTATGGCATCCGGGTGGAGCACATCCGTTTATCGGAATGCATGAGGCTCTTGTTCACAACGGCGATTTTGCAAATTATCACTCAGTTGTGGAGTATCTCAACCAGCGTGGCAGCAATCCCCCTCTATTCCTGACCGATACAGAAGTATCCATCCTGCTCTTTGACCTGTTAAACCGGAAGTACAGCTATCCGCTAGAGTACATCATCGAAGCGATGGCACCGACAACCGAGCTCGACTTCGACAGGTTACCGCCTGAAAAACAGCAGATATACGAGGCGATACAAACGACACACGTCAACGGGTCGCCCGACGGCCCCTGGTTCTTTATAATAGCAAGAACCGAGCCGTATGAGCGCTATTTCCAGCTAATTGGAATAACTGACACCTCAATGCTTCGCCCGCAGGTATTCGCACTGGTAGAAGGCAATGGAGTGAAGATTGGTCTTATCGCCTCGGAAAAGCAGGCGATAGATGCAACCCTCAAGAGCTTATCTGAAGAGGACAGGAGATTTCCCACTGTCGCCGATAAGTACTGGAATGCGCGGGGAGGAAGCTACACCGACGGCGGAGCTTTCATATTCACAGTAAGAGGAGAAGAGAAGAAGACAATCGCATGCACAAACAAATTCGGGGAAGCTGTAAAAACACCCGAATACCAGAGGCACTGCGATTTCACCAGGCCTATAAAGCCGGTGCCGGACAGCGATGTAGAAATAATTGAGGGAGGAACCTCGCTTTTCGAGGTCCTGCGAAAAGGCGTTAAAGAGTGGGACTGGAATAAGCTGCGATATACTGTGCAGAAGCTAACCGAAGAGGCAATTAAAGACGAGCGTAAGAAAGGAGATGTAATAGAGGGTTTAACGCTCCTCACCAACCGCAGGTACGACACCGGTGATAAAAAGAGAAGCTCAGTGGTTCAGATAGTAAATGAAGCACTGCATCGAATATTCGATGAAACACCACATGTAGAGGCCAAAAGCAACGACAAATATCATCTTATTAACTGGTCAAACAGGCACCGCTTGAGACCGCCTGCGAGGGAAGAAGATATTTTGATAATAAACTCCGCGGAGTTCCCGCCTGAGGGAGAAGAGAGCGATGCGCGGCTCATCGTAAGCGGTTACAGCATGGGCTGGAAACGGTTTATCGTCTACAACGCCCGGGGACAGCGTTTCCTCGGCTCCGGATTAGGACCTAACACAGCGGGGGTGAGGATCGATGTTTACGATAGCTCCGGCGACTATCTGGGATCATCTGCTGACGGTGTGGAGCTATACGTACATGGAAACGGGCAGGATCAATTAGGGCAGATCTTGAAGAGCGGCAAGCTCGTCGTATTTGGCGACGTAGGCCAGACCTTCATGTACGGCGCAAAGGGCGGGGAAGCATACGTGCTGGGAAACACCGCCGGGAGACCGCTTATCAATGCGGTTGGAAGCCCACGCGTGGTAATAAACGGAACCTGCCTGGACTATCTGGCAGAATCCTTCATGGCAGGAAATCCCCTCAATGGCGGAGGCTTCGTCATAGTTAACGGGCTTGAAGCCGATGCTAAGGGAAATTACACAGATCAGCCTGAACCATACCCCGGCTCAAATCTGTTCTCACTCGCATCGGGCGGCGCAATTTTTATAAGAGATCCCCATCGCAGGCTGGTGGAGGATCAGCTAAATGGCGGCAGATACTCAGCGCTTACACAGGAAGACTGGAGGCTCATTCTGCCATACCTCCAGGAGAACGAGCGCCTCTTCGGCATAAAGGTAGAGGCCCTGCTTATGGTAAATGGCGAGCAAATTAGCCCTGAGAAAGTTTATCGAAAAATAGAGCCTGCTTCACACACCGAGCTGGCTGCAAACGGAGGTCAGGATAAGTTATGAAGTTGAACGAAATTGTGGATAAACTGGAGAGACCGGAATTAGAAGACGGCGCTGTCATAGCAGAAGAAAAATGCGGATGCAGGCTTGTGCTGCACAAGAAGCACCTGAATGACTGGGATAATGTAAGGTGGTTTGAAGTGTACCACGTGGCATGCGGTCGCTCAAAGCACGTCTCTTTTGGAAACAGGGTGTTGAGGTTGAAGATAGAATATGTGCTCACACCAAAACCAGTTGTTAAAAAATAATCGCAAACATATATGGCATTTTTCTAAACAATTGTAAACTAAAAATATAAATATTGATAACTGCATCTAAGTTAATGGCTTAAAATTTAATCATATGTAAGAGTGTGTCCAATCCAGAGGGATTTAAAGAATGATGAAAACAGAGGAATTAAAAAATTCAGGCCTGCTGCGAATCAAAGTCTGGGAGCCAGAGAAAAGCGAAGACGGAAACGGAAGGAAGGAGACCCTGGCTCTCGAGCTTCCCGCTGGCGTAGACCTTGTAAAACTGAAAGTGCAGGAGTCCCTCGGGAATCTGCTGGGTGCGAGAGTGCAGATACGGGAAAACGACATAAGACTGCTTTCCATACAGCAGGAGCTGCGCACCTGTTTCGAAAGTGGAAGAACAGGCATCACAGCAGAAGAGCTGATGGACTGCGTAAGGCACTACTTCAGAATACGAAAAACATGAAAAGAAAATCAATTAACGAACGATAGGCGAAGCCGTTTCATCGAACGGGTTCTTCCGCATAGCAAGGGAGAACAAATTGGGATAATTGTTCTTCAAGTACTTCATATAATCCAGCCACTGCGAAACCAGCAGCGCATAGGCACGCTGAATATCCCCTTGCTAGGTGAGCGTAATCCGTTTCCGGCAGATGAGCTGACCCTTAATTTTATCGAGACCAGGATCCCAGTTTGAAAGGAATACAAGAAGGCCTGCACCCACTTCGCTGAAGTAAGTGCCGATCACCATATTCAGCTTCTCCAGCTTCTCCCTCCTTGAGCGCATCGCAAGCAGCTGATTCAATATCAGAGTCACAAGCAGCACACTGACGGGCAGAAAGCCAAGGGCATTAAACACATAGTAATAGGTATTGGAAGGATCCCCCAGCACGAGCAATTCCCAGCTTGAATTCCCAGCTCAGAGGTTTCATAAAACACCACCCTTCACAGTATCAGTCCAGCTATAAACATAAACTAAACGCAATAACCCAAGTTGCAATCGACTGCAAAGCCATATATATTTTCATGAACCAATTACCATCATAAGGGGGTATAAAATGGCTGAAGAAGCCAAGAAAAAGACTTTTACGGAAGAGTTTATGGAGTTTCTGCACAAATTCGGCGTTATTGGACTGGCAGTGGCATTCGTAATCGGCGCAGCAGTTGGAAAGCTCGTAACTGCACTCGTGAACGACATAATAATGCCCATTATAGCAGTGCTGATACCGGGTGGAGACTGGAGAAAAGCAGTGCTGGACGTGGGGCCAATCAAATTCCAAATTGGTGACTTCGCCGGGAACCTCATCGACTTCCTGATAGTGGCACTGGTGATATTCCTGATCGTGAAGTACATCGTCAAAGAAAAGAAGTAAAAACTCTTCAATATTCTTTTATTTGCCACTTCTTCGCTGCTCATCTTCTTATTTTTTTAATCATAAAAGCAGCCAGCAACACCGCAATCACTATTCCTGCTTCAAATCCTATAACCACTGATCTACCGCTTACAGGCTTATTTTGCGGCATTTCGGCTGCAGACTTCTCTGCTGCCGGCTCCCTCTGCAGCATTTCGGCTGCTGGCCCCCCTTCCTTGCCGTACGTCAATATACAGTCTCTTTCAACATATAATAAATAGCCGGAACCAGGCTCCACTATAAAATTGTCAGCATTCTGGCTAACATTGAAGGTGAAAGTCTGGAAACTGCCATCGCTGTTGCGCTTAGAGACATTTATCAAGTTGCTGCCAAGCGGAGTCACAAATGCATCTGCAGCAGTGGATTTATCAAATGATGTCCACCCGACAAGATTCAAACCTTTATATAGAGACACATTTCTAACTCCAGCCATCTGCCCGGTAATAGTAAATTTGCAATTGCCGGTAACAAAAACGAAGTAACCAAAATCAGGCTTTATTTCAAAATCATCCTCTTTT
>CAZVYP010000062.1:0-11187 GCA_964631075.1 uncultured Methanocellales archaeon | reverse complement strand
CCATACTGCGTTATCCCGTTGTAAAGAAATTGCATTGCGAATATAGTCTTGCCAGCACCGCTTCCGCCTGCGAGCAGATAGCTCCTGTCCCGGATCAATCCGCCCTCGCAGATCTCATCAAACCCCTCAATTCCAGACTTAACTCGATCCTGTTTACCTGCCATTACATCCCTCCTTTTAATAAATGATGATTTTAGGCTTGCTCATTTTTTGAGATAATTGGTTGTATCGCCAAATATCCCTGCCATCATCATCATCTCTTGTTAATTATGGACATATACTCATATATTATGAACATAAGTTATATGATTACTTATATAAAGAACCTGCAGAAAAATAAAAAGACAGCATTTTCACCAAATTTTTTAGCCATTATCTGAACATATTATCAGGAAAATAGTTATTTACATCTTATTAATTACCATGTCTGATCAACTATTGTTATCAAAAATGGATCAAAATAGTGATAATCTTTGATCAGCTTTCTTATCAAAAACCACTTATTCTTGTGTTCCCTCTTATTATCTTGCGTATATACTAATTGCATAAACCCGCGAATATCCTGGGTTGGAGGGGATGGTGGATGATATCAAATGTAACAATATATACTCTCCCTGAGTGTCCTAACTGTGACAGGCTCAAAAGAGAGCTAATACAGAAAGGCTTCGTATTCAATGAGAGAAATATGTCAAGCGCTGATTCCCTTACCGAGCTGCGCTTTAATGGAATCTTCACCCTGAGTGCACCGGTATTACAGATAGAAGAGGATTTTTTCACATCCAGAGAGCTTTTCAATGCAGGCAGTTTAAATCCAGAAATAGCTCGAAGGCTTGAGGAGTGATAGTTATGGAATCAACGGTAAGAGTACAACCTGATCCAAAAATTCGGGTCGAAAGCGAGACACAGGAAAAGCACAGGCAAATAACTCTCACAGGCGAAGTTGCCCCTGAGATGCCAAAAGTCATGACCAGCGACGGACACCTTGTCGCCTGGGATCGAAATGAAATCATAGATCAACTGGTAACAGAGACCAGAATCGCCTCAAAATTCCATGGAAGCGAGCCGTGTGAAAACACAACAGCCGTTGAAATAGCCAAAGAAGCTGAGAAAATAATTAAAAGCATGAACCTCGACTTTGTAGCAGCTCCGCTGGTAAGAGAAATTGTCAACACGATTCTGCTCAGAAGAGGACACGTGGACTGGAGAAATGTTGCCACACGGGTAGGCATGCCCCTGTACGATGCCCATCAGATCGACACGGGTTTTGGCTTCGAGGCAAAAGAAAACTCAAATCTAATTGAAAATGCAGAGACAGCCCACAAGAAAAAAGCCGACAAGCTATCCAAGGAGCAGGCACTTCTGCAGCTGCCGCACGAAATCGCGAAGCTTCACATCAAAGGCGATCTGCATATCCACGACCTCGAATATTTCACCACCCGCCCATTTTGCCAGGATCACGATCTCAGAGTCTTCCTCTACTGCGGCTTGGTGCCTGATGGCGTTGGCAATAAGACAAGCGTCGCAGGACCGGCGAAGCACCCGGCAGTGGCGGTGCTGCACGCTGCGAAGATACTGGGAAGCAGCCAGACGAACTTCTCAGGCGGCCAAGGCTTCTACAACTTCATAACATTTTTATCTCCATACTTTGAAGGCCTGCCCTATAAGGAGATCAAGCAGCTCGCCCAGATGTTCATCTACGAAATAGGAGAGATGATGGTGGCAAGAGGCAGCCAGGTTGTCTTCTCATCAGTTCAACTTAGTCCAGGCGTGCCAGGAATATGGAGAGATAAACCAGTGGTAGCGAAGGGCAGGATCTACGATGGCATAAACGCCGAGAAGCGCGTGTACGGTGAGTTTGAGAAAGAAAACCGCCTGTTCTTCAAAGCCTTTATGGAAGTAATGCTCGAAGGCGACTACTGGGGCAAGCCGTTCAACTTCCCCAAGCCCGAGATCTCCATAGAGCCCGACTTCCTGATCGGAAAAGAGCAGGATGAATATTATGGAACTGAGATTCCCACTTATGAAGAGCTCTACAACATGGCTTTCGAGCTCGCTGCGAAGTTCGGCACCCCGTATTTCGACAGCCAGGTGCCGGAGTACAGAGGCGCCGGTAAAGGAATCTCATGCTATCAGTGCTGCGCCTACAACTTCTCCTCTTCAATCAGCGAGGACACGGAGTTCGAGGACAAGCTCTACTTCAGAAATGGAAAGCACTTCTCAATGGGAAGCTGGCAGGTAGTATCACTCAACCTCCCCAGAGCAGCATATAAAGCCGGGAAAGACGATAAAGCCCTCATCCAGGAGATCAAAAAGCTGATGGACAGAGCAGTTGAGATATTCAAGGTAAAGCACATCTGGATGAAGGAGCTCCTCGAGAAAGGAAGAATGCCCTTTGCACAGCAGCAGATGATCGACCCGAATACAGGCGCAAAGCTGCCCAACCTCGTAGATTTCAACGGCCTCGTCTGGACAATCGGCATGGTCGGACTAAACGACATGGTGCACTACCACACCGGAATGGAGCTGCATGAATCAAAAGAAGCAAGGAAATTCGCGATAAGAATAATGACAGAACTCGAGCTATACGCAAAAGAGCTGAGCAATAAACACGGAATGAAAATAGCCCTCGCCCGGACTCCGGCTGAATCAACCGCACAGAGATTTGCAGTGGGCGACCTGCTCAGCCAGGACTACAGAGAAAAAGCAAAGCACATCGTAAAAGGAGATGCAGCAAAGGCAGAGGAAATATACAGACGGGAGCGAACAAGGGATCTACCGGTGTACTACACCAACGGCACACACGTACCGCCAGGGGCGGATATCCCGCTCATCGATCGAATAAAAATCGAAGAAATATTCTTCCCCATAGTAGACGGAGGAAACATCTTCCACATCTGGCTCGGAGAGAGCAACCCGGATATCGACGGCCTGCGAAGCCTTGCCTGGAAAATCGTGAAAAACACCCAGATCGGCTACTTCTCATTCACCAAAGACTACACGATCTGCCTGGACGATCACAACGTCGAGCCTGGAATACACGACCACTGCACAAGATGCAGTTCAACTAACGTAGACCACTACAGCCGGATAACCGGGTACTACAACGCAGTGAGCGGTTGGAATGCTGGAAAAAAGCAGGAACTGCTCGACAGAAGGAGGTACGACCTCACATAAAAATTATCTGATCCATCCCCAACTTTTTTTATTTTTTATTTTTTTTGGGGTGCTGAAATGAAATCAAAACAAAAATACTGGTTATACGGAATCATGTTATTTGCGCTCGCAGCTCTCGTTTTCCTCACCGGCTGCACGCAAAAAGAAAACGTGCCGGTGCTCATCGAAAGGGAGAGCAAGATCCCTTCAAACGCAACAAAGGTAACTCCTGAAGCCGATCTCTATCCACCGAAGCTTCACTCCGATAGCTGGAAAAAGCCGGTGCCACTGCCATCGACGATCAACACTGCTGGTGCTGAGGACTCGCCATTTGTCACACCGGATGGCAATACACTTTACTTTTTCTTCACGCCGGATGTGAAAGTGCCGGTTGAAAAGCAGCTTCTCGACGGAGTTACAGGGATATATGTCTCTAAAAAGGTAAACGGCAGCTGGAGCAAGGCTGCGAGAGTTGTTCTGCAGGATCAGGGCAAGCTCGCGCTTGATGGCTGCTGGTTTGTTCAGGATAACAGTGCCTGGTTCTGCTCAGCCAGAGAGGGCTATACGGGTGTGAATCTGTTTACGGCTGAGTTCAGGGATGGAAAATGGACTAACTGGCAGTATGCAGGAGATAAGCTCAATAAGGAGTATAAAACTGGAGAGATGCACATCACGGCAGACGGTAAAGAGCTCTACTTCCACTCAGATCGCTCCGGTGGAAAGGGGCAGCTTGACATCTGGGTGACAGGAAAAGTCAATGGAGAATGGCAGCAGCCGGAAAATGTAAAGGCGGTTAACACTGCAGAGAACGAGGGCTGGCCCTATGTCTCGCAGGATGGAAAAGAGCTGTGGTTTTTAAGAACATATTCAGGAACACCCGCGATTTTCAGGTCGAAGAAAATCGATGGAGAGTGGCAGGAACCGGAGCTTATAATCTCGCAGTTTGCAGGCGAGCCATCGCTCGATAACGCAGGCAACATCTATTTCGTTCACCACTACTTCAAGGACGGGAAAATGATAGAGGCAGATATCTATGTTGCCGAGAAAAAATAGGTCTCAGATTGGATTTTTTCTTTTGCTTTTACTTTTGATTTCAATCAGCAGCTGCGCTAACAAACCAGAAACAGGGATAACAAAATATTCCAGCTACACATTTCCAGTTACAGAAAGAAAATTTTACCTGGGCTTGGTTCCCATTCCAAGGAGTGTTCCTCCAGCAACTTTCAATGACACAGTTGACGCATATAAGGAGACGGGAGATATTGCTGAGATCGTAATGGTCTGGAGCTCTCCACAGGGCATTGGACAGTACGACAAACTTAAGCAAAACCGGGTTATCACCGCACTTAGAGTATACGGACTCAAGCCTGTTGTTACTCTGAACTTTGCAGCTATAAAACAGATTCCGGGAGAGGGACTGAAGTACGTCGTCGATGCAACAGCAGGTGTAAAAGCAGATCTGTCAGATCCGGAGTTCCGAAGGCTGTGGGTTGAGGAAGCAAAGAAAATAGCTCAGGACTTCACACCGGATTATTTTTCGCTTGGAAATGAAATCAACGATTACTTCTACTTACACCCTGAAGATTTAGAGGCTTACCTCTCTCTATTCGAAGAAGCTTACTCTGCAATAAAAACGGTCTCCCCCGGCACCAAAGTATTCGTTGTGTTCTCCTATGAACACATGATCGAAAACAACCAGTTCGCTTTGCTCGCCAGGTTTAGCAGAGTGGACCTAATCGGACTGACAACCTACCCGTGGAAGCACTTCGATAACCCGGAAAACATTACAGGCGATTACTACACAAGGATAAAGCAAAATACCAGCAAACCTATAGCATTCACAGAAATCGGCTGGATTTCGTCAAAGGAAAGAGGAAGCTCAGAAGAAGAGCAGGCAAAATTCCTGATAAAATTCCTGGAGCTAACAAAGGGCATGGATATTGAAATGATCAACTGGCTTTTTCTGCATGAGCCAAAGCTCACCGGCGACATTGCCTCGATTGCCGAAAAGGAAACCAGCACCATTTCTCTGAAAAATGCTGATGGAAGCAAAAAGCAGGTTTATAATGTGTGGCTGGATCTGAAGGCGCTGAAAATCACAGAATAGCATCATCTTGCAAATATCAGCAGCAGGGCGAGGATCATCAGGATAATCGCGAGTACTATTGCCAGCGAGGCGTACTTCGAGTCCGAGCCGAAATTCTTAATATCGCAGAATGGCATTGATAATAATATGAAAGTGCTGAATTATCGCATCCTCCTCAAAAAGGAGCCTGAAGGAGGATACACAGTAATTGTTCCCTCTCTTCCCGGCTGCATTACATTTGGAGATACAATAGAGGAGGCCATTAAAATGGCGAGGGAAGCCATTGAACTATACATAGCAAGCTTGAAAGAGCACGGGGAAGAGATACCTACCGAGGAAGAAACTTTTGAATATACGCTAACTCTGGAAACTCATGCCTAAACTTCCTGTTCTCTCTCCTCAAGATATAATCAAAATTCTTGAGAAAAAAGGGATTCACACTCGACAGGACAAAAGGAAGCCACTATATTTACTACCATCCGGGAACGAAAAGAAGAGTGACAGTTCCCTTGCATAAAAAGGACTTACCGAAGGGAACTTTACTTGAGATACTGAAACAAGCAGGTATTAATAGAGATGAGCTAAGAGATATGCTATAAAATAATAACCGTTTTCCATAAGCTTATCTCGCAAGCATCAGCAGCAGGGCGAGGATCATCAGGATAATCGCGAGTACTATTGCCAGCGAGGCGTACTTCGAGTCCGAGCCGAATATGATTGGAATGGGTCCGATCATTATTACGCCTCCGCCTTTTATCTCTGTTTTTGGCCTTGCCTCTGTTGATTGTGCGGCTTCTCCTGGTTTCCGCGCTTCTGCTTCATGTTCCTCTTTCATCCTGCGCTGTGACCAGATGAAGAACAGGAGGTTAACTATGACGAGCAATAGCCCGATTATCATCGCTACTGCTGTCATCTCAGCGCTTGATCCGAATGCGATCGGAATGGGTCCAATCATTATCAAGCCACCGTAGTTCGCGTTGCTATAAAAAACAAGGGTAAGGAAAAGGATGAATATTGCAATTACTGCCAGAATGAATAATATGGGGAAAAGTGATTGCCTGTGGTTCACAATTTATGAATATACTTTAACGAATATTTGAGGACTGCGCCCAGAAATGCTATTTAGATTATTTAAGTGCTCCTTTTTCCAATACGTGAGGCTGTGGAATGCTGGTTAGTTCTGCAATTTCTTTTGCCTGTTTGTCCCCATGGTTTAGTAGAGTGGAGTATACCCGCGCTTCGCGCTCGCTCAAACCGATGGATAACAAAAGCGAAATAATCTCTCTGCCCGGAGTTTCAATAGGCATATACCTGATATTAAATTCTCCATACTGTATCATTTTGTTATTCAAAGTCAATCTAGCCGGCGAAGCACCGATTTGCGTTATTTAACCACAATCTCAAACCCTGGTAAAGCTTGATGTAAAAACAGCCAGCAAAGTTCATATGGTTCTTAATGCGAAATCATATTTATAGAAAGAAGCGGTGCGATTCAAAATGACAGGGATCCATGGAATTAATCTGGGGGAAGGCAGAGTGTACCTGATAAAAGGTCAGAAAGGTTACATCCTTATCGATGCGGGTTCAAAGGGAAAGGAACAGATACTTATTAGTCAGTTGAATAAACTCGATATCCTCCCGGAAGATATCAAGTTAATCGTCATCACGCACGTCCATTACGACCACGTTGGTGGTCTGGCTGCTGTAAAAGATATGTGCAGGTGCCCGGTAGCAGTTCACACTTCTGAAGTCAGCCTTTTAGAAGAGGCAATAATAGTTACTCCTTCACCCACAACTTTTCTGGGCAGGCTGCTATCTTTTCTGGGGCTTAAGCTTATCTCAGTTGACAGGAGTTTTGTTCCTGTCAAACCAGATATATTGATTTCCGAAGAACTTTCGTTGAATGACTTTGGCATCGACGGTTCCATCCATCTCACACCGGGTCACTCCAGGGGCTCTGTATCAGTCCTGCTCAAAAGCGGTGAAGCCTTCATAGGAGACTTAGCCGTGAACACTTTCCTGACAGTCTTCCCTTTATTTGCCGAAGACGCAGAGGAAGTGTTGAGTAGCTGGGAGAAAATCATCAAGTTGGGCGCTCGAAAAATCTCTCCCTCTCACGGTCCCTGGCCATTCGCGGTAGATAGGCTGGCTCATGAATATGAGAAACGCACAAAATGAAGCATCAATCCTCAAACTATCGTCTCAAGAAACTTTTCAAAGCCTGCTTCGTACACCGCATTACCGACTATTATAGTATCT
The DNA here is from genome assembly GCA_964631075.1 of uncultured Methanocellales archaeon. Taxonomy (GTDB): domain Archaea; phylum Halobacteriota; class JAWCLZ01; order JAWCLZ01; family JAWCLZ01; genus CAZVYP01. The sequence goes on along the minus strand of CAZVYP010000062.1, from coordinate 3,689 downwards.
GCATATTTTTTCATCTCAAGTGCTTGCTCTCTGGATTTTATGCCCCCGCCGTAGAACAGCGTTGCTTTTTTCAGGCTCCTGCTGACTGATTTCACAATCTTGGGATTGCCATACGTGCCGCTGTACTCGATATAAACTATGGGGAAGTTGAAGTAGTTCTCCGCTACCTTTGCGTAGGCCGCGACTTCTTCTCCATTCAGATCTGTCTTCGATTTTGTGACCCTGCCAACTGCTGATTTCGGGTTAAGCACGATATATGCCTCAGGCACGATTTTTTCCCATGGTACTGTGAAGTGCTGCACCCACTCTCGGTGCTTGCCGACGATCCACTCCGGATCCATTGCGTTTATAACTGAGGGCACGAAAACCGCGTCGACTTCGTCATAAAAAACCGCTTCAGGATTAGAGGGCTCAAGGATCTTTGGAATATCGTGCTTTTCAAGCATCGATATCAGGCTTTTCACTTTCGAGGGTGTAATTTTCTGTGTGCCGCTGATCATTATCGCATCTGTGCCGCTTGCCACAATTTTGTCAACATCGCGCAGGGAGATTTTTCGATCCGGGTCGAGCTTGGTGATGTGGCGCCACTTTTTCCAGAAAGCGCTCATATGCTTTCTCCGATGAGGTCGATTTCGATGCCTATGCTTTCTCCCTTTGCTGCTTCGTAGACTGCCCTGGCAGTTACTACATCCTGAATCGCAAGTCCTGTTGAGTCGAAGACTGATATCTCTTTCCCCTCGCGGCCTTTTTTAATGCCTGCCACTATTTCGCCGAGCGAGGCGTGGATGTTCCTGCGTGTAAATATCTTCTGGCTCACAGGTACATTTATTTCTCCGCTGTGCAGCGCCTGCTCATAGTCGTCGACCACTACTCTGGCGTCGAGCAATATTTTTGGGTCAAGCTCTTCTTTACCCGGTGCGTCTGCGCCTATTGCATTGATATGCGTTCCCTTTCTTATCCAGGCGCGCTTCACAATAGGTTCCTTGGCAGGAGTTACTGTGGATACAATGTCACTTGCAACTGCGTTTTTAAGGGACGTCTTCACTATGTTGAAGTTCTTATTTTTCTCTGCGAATTCATCCTTCGCTTTGCTGGAGATGTCGTAGATCCTTACTTCTTCCAGCGGGTAGATGTTGCTGATTGCTGTCAGCTGAGTTTGTGCCTGTGCTCCACAGCCGATAATTCCCAGTATTCTCGATTCTTTTCTTGCGAGATATTTCGATGCAACCGCGGCTGCCGCACCTGTTCGATAGCTCGTGATCAGCGTGCCATCCATTATTGCAATGGGAAAACCTGTTACGGGATCGCTGTAAATGTATACTGCCATAACTGTGGGAAGGTTTTTCTCCCTGTTTTTCAGGTGCACGTTTACCCATTTCACGCCCGCCGCGTCTTTTGCGTAGCTGGGCATTGCTCTGAAATCTCCCTCGTACTGGGGCAGCGAGATGTATAGCTTGGGAGGCATGAGTGTCCTGCCAAGTCCATGTTCTTTAAAGGCTTCTTCAACAGCGTTAATGACAAGATCCATTTTAATTACTTTTTTCACGTCCTGCGAAGTCAAAATAAGAGTTTTCATGTTTCCACGTTAGAGATAATGTACTGTAAAATAATAGACTTTTCGTGCTGGATTAGTGCTACTTTTTTCCTCTGCGCTTCTCTTTTTTTATGGCGTCAAGAAACTTACCGGTTGATTCCCAACACTCCTTGATTTCTTCCAATGTGAAGCCCTCTCCCTTACGGGCATAGACGGGTATGTCTTTATCGCCTTCTTCGATGAATCCAATCCAGAAATCCTTGCCGGGCTCCCCGCAATCTGAGAGGCGCTCAAATCGCATATTTCCCACTCTGTATACCTCAAACTTCCCCTTCTTCAGCTCAAGGCTTTTTACCTTGATATCGCTGGTTTTCATTCCATCTTCACCGCTACTATTTTATTTTTTGCAAGTATTTAAATCAATTGATATATAGCTATGGTTGTCGAGTAAAATGTCAACTTTTATTTTTAAGAAACCGAAAACCAGATATGCTACTTTTGTAAATATCTATATTACTATGTTGAAAAGGAGATTGAGGCGAGCAGGAGATACCACTACATCGCTTGAAGTCACAATTCCAAATCAGCTGCTATGGCATCTCGATCCGAAAAAAGAATACGACGTCGTATTCGGCGTTGAAAACGGCAAAATAGTGCTCGAATTCGAAGAAATCGGAATTGGAAAAAAATCCAGAAGAGTGCAGATTCCCGAGGTAAAGCCGCGAGAAGAAGAGTGGGTTTAGAGCAGAGCTATATCCTTATTCCAGTTTGATCTTTAAGCCCGTGACCGGTAGCCATGCACACAGTATATTTTCCCTTCAACCTCTTCCTGATTTTCTTAGCCCCCGCATAGCTAACCGCGCCGCTTGGCTCAACGAAGATACCATTTGCTCCAAGCTCATCTCTGGCTTCAAGAATCTCAGCATCACTCACACTTACGCCTGTTCCCCGTGACTCGCGAATAGCGCGCAGCGCACCCAGCCCATCGATCGGATCCCCGCAGGCAATTGCAGTAGCAATGGTATCAGGGTCTTTAACCGGTATTACCTCCTCTACCCCTGATTTTAATGCCTTAACAACAGGATTGCAGAGCTCAGCCTGAACACCAACGATTCTCGGTATCCTGGTTAAGAGCCTTACCGCTCTGAGATCTCTGAATGCCCCGTATAAACCGGAGATGAGAGTGCCATTGCCAATGGGCACTATTACATAATCCGGAGAACGCCAGTAAAGCTGATCCACAATTTCATAGCCCGCCGTTTTAGTGCCTTCGCAGCGCCAGGGATAGTCACCCGCAAGAAAAATTTCCTCGCTATCGAGTGCAGCCTCCTCCGCTTTCTTCATCGCCCTTACATAGTCACCTCTGACCACCTGTATTCTCGCGCCATAAGCAGAGATCTGCCTCAGCTTCTCCCTCGCAACGATTTCTGGCACAAAAACTCTGCACTTCAAACCCGCGAATGCAGCGTAGGCAGCGAGCGAGGCACCCATATTACCGGTTGAAGCAGTCACGATATGCTCCTTGCCAGCCTCCATTGCCTTCGAGATCTCAAGGGAAGAACCGCGATCTTTGAAAGAACCCGTTGGATTTGCAGCTTCATATTTTATATACAGCCTTGAAAAACCGAGCTTCTTCGCAAGACGCCGGGCATCAAATAAAGGAGTGCCGCCTTCGTGCATTGTAACGATTTTAGAGACGTCTTCAATCGGCAAAAAAGCCCAGTACTTCCAGTGCCAGGGAAACTCCCGCTTGAAGCTCTGTCTGAGTATCACCCTGTCTATAGAATCATAATCATACTCAACGTCAAGGGAGTAGCTGCACCGCCTGCATCTGATAACCCTCATTAGCTTTACTTCTTCAAGCGAGTGCTCTGCACCGCATTTAAAGCACCTGAGACACCTAATGTAGACCATAAAACTCCTAAATTAATATCCCGCGAAACACAGTCTCAGCAGAACCCTCCATGTAAGCATATCCGTCTCTCAACAGAATCCTGAGCAACCCACCTTTTGTGTACACGTTTACATCATCACCAACAAGCCCGAGTCTCCCTGCGATAGCAGCACTTGCCGTCGCACCGGTGCCGCAGCTCGGAGTCTCACCTTCAATTCCGCGCTCGTAGGTGCGAATCCGCAGCCCCCTTCTCTCCACTAT
>CAZVYP010000061.1:0-11255 GCA_964631075.1 uncultured Methanocellales archaeon | reverse complement strand
CCAGCCATTATTTTAAACGGAAGCAATCCGCGGAACATTGTGGATGCGATTTTGCACAAAAAGAAGGTGGGCACGCTTGTAAAAAAGCTAGATTAACTCTCTCTCATGCGCTTTATCTCAGCCATTCTCCTCAGGCATACGTCCACCGTAAACAGAGCAATTGCTGCGACGATGAATTGCATTCGCATATCCTCCCTTTGCTTGAGCATCTTGGTGCCCTTTGTCTTCACTGCTTCCAGAAGTTTTTCTCTCGCTGCACCCTCGTCACCATAGATTGTTCCACCGTGTGCAGCGATTATCTCCCCGAAGTCGCTGTTGAAGCCCAGCTTTTCATACTCCGCAGGGTAGTTGACTGCAATTAAATATCCGGAGATGTTGTAGAATCCCTCTTTACTCAGCTTCGTGACATTTTGATAGCTGTTTTCGCCCACTCTTGAAAGAATCAGGGGCTCTCCATCAATCGTTAGCTCAGGCGTTGTTTTTGAGGTTACATCTATTCGCACATTTTCATCCCTGCGTGCATCGCTGGCTTCGATTTTTGGATCCACGTTTCTTTCAGGATCCCCAACTGCGTAGTTGACCATTGCAGAGATCAGCTTTGAGTTATTCCCGGCGTAAACCTGGGATGCCCATTTATTTCCATTATCAGTGGTAAAAGCGACAACCCTGCCAAGCCCGAATCGCCATTCTGTTACTATGGGATTCCCATCCTCCGTAACAACTATGGATCTTGCGCTGAATTTCGGAGTTGCCAGGTTGAATCCGGTAATTGTAACGTTGAATCTTGTGCCCTTCAGGTTCTGGGCTATAAAGTGATTCGGGTCTGTTACACCAACGCTCCACTCTGTCTTCTTTGTCTCTTCCTTCTTTTTCTCCTCGAAGAGCAGGTTGAGCGGCGGGGCATCTTCCAGATTGTAGAAAACTCCGTTGCCCTTATAGGCGAGATCCATCATTAAAGCATCGTCACCTGATGCGACATTTATGCCTACGATATACAGCGAGAGGCCTTTCCGTGCCATTTTCACGGCTTCTTCGGATAATCGCGAACCACCATCACTAGGATAACCATCGGTGACCATTATCACAATGCGCTTGCCCTGGAATGTTTCAAGCGCTCTGGTGGCATTTTGCAGCGCTGGTAGAATATATGTGTTTGAGAGACTTGAAACCGATTGAAGTCTTGAAATTGTATTTTTTATTTCATCTCTATTCCTGTATTGATCCAGAGGTACGACGACGTACTGATATCGCTCAAAAGCATTCACCCCGATCGAGCTGTTCGCAGGTAGCTGATTTATTACCTCTATTACATATCCTTTGATGTAATCCAGCTCTGTGCCATCGCCATAAGGAAAGCTTGTGCTACCTGAGATGTCGATCAGAAATAGCAGGCCTATGTTCTCAGTCGGCTTCTCGCTGAGCCATGGGTATACCGGCAGCAATGCCTCAAATGATGGGTAGATATCATAACCTCCCCGGTCGTAGGCACTTTCCCCGCCGACCACTACAAGTCCCCCTCCGTTGCTTACGTACTTTGTCAGCGTTTCGACCTCGTTGGCGCTTAATCTATTTGCCTGGATGTTGTCAAGCACCACAGCTGAGTACTCATTAAGATTTTTCAATTCATCAGAGGTTTCCACCCGATATAACTCTCTAAGTACCTTGTTAAGAGGACTGGTGAACGATGAGCTTCTCAAAAGCACCCGGGGCGTTTCAACCACATTTATTGCTTTGTAAAAAACGTTATTTTCAGGATAGTAATCATCAGACTGGGGTTTTATCTCAGCTTTAATCGAGTGGGAGCCGATCTCGGTAAATTTATGGCTAACCTGGATCTTTTCGCTCCTGTTAACAATTCTGCTCAACTTTACTTTACCATCGATCCATATGGTGAGATTGCCTTTTATCTCGCTGACTCCAGCTGTTCTTACAACTATATCAAACGTGGCTTCATTGCCGACGATTACCCGCTTTGTGCCTTCAATGGCTATGGCAAGATCGCTCTGGATCGGATTCAGCTTAAGGGCATGCACACTGGTTCCGAGTGTGTTTGCAAGCGCAATTGCTTCATCAAGTCCTCTCCCCTGGTTATTGTTTCCATCGCTTATCAGCAGAATGCCTGCATCGCTACGGGAGTTCTGCACAATCGCATCTCCAATTGCAGATTTTGTGCCCACGATGTATCTCTGAGTAACAAGTGTCTGCTGCTGGAGCGCGTCAGGTATCGAGGCAATGCGCGATTTATCAAGCATATTCATGCTCTCGGTCTGGTCTTCGATGATGACGATCTCCGGTTTATCATTTACATAGCTTTTCTCAATTATGGTGAATGGAGAAGCAATTGCGGCGAGGAGCAAGCTAAATATTAGAACTCGAGAAAATATGAATAATAACTTCCTTTTTTGCTTCCTGACAAAGATTATAAGCAATATCAATAACGGGATGAGAAGGAGAAATACAATCGGGTAGTCAAATGCGATTGAAAAAGGCAAAGTTTTTTCTCCGCCAAGCAGGGAGTTTATGTAGCCCAGCAGATCCCTGAACTTCCAGTATACATTATCCAGCGAAAGATCGAGTTCGAAATTAAGGTAAGGATTGTACATCAGAGCTCACCTCTGCTCCTGAGGTAAATCAGCTCAAGCACTACCAGCAAAAACGCGATGATCAAAAGATACGGCTCGAAATTTAGCTTCTCCTCGCGTGGTTTATCTCCTGCTAGCTGCTGCTCCTTTAGAACAGCAGCGGCATCACTACTTATATCGCTTATTGAGATGCTTGATTCACGCTCATCAAGCAAATTGGCGGAGATCTTTCGCTCGCCGATCGAGTAAATGCCCACCTCATCCAAGAGCAGATTTTTAGTAACCATTGTTACGGTCTCCGGCTTCGATATCGGATTAAAAGTTACCTGCTGCTCCGCGGGGAAGGATATGACCTCTCCTGTTTTATAGTTGAAGTCCTTTGGATCTGCGGTGGCGCTAACCCAGTCTATGAGTTTGAGCCAGAAGATCGGATAGGTAGCCCTTGTATAGAAATCCCCTTGGATTGCATCTCCAGGGGCGTTACTGGTTCCAAGATAAATGACTTTTCCAAGACCTATATTCCAATAAGCAAAAATGGGCGTGCTATCTCTAGCAGTGCTTGCTATTACGAGCGAGCTATTTTTTGCCCTGGCGCTCAAATAATTGTTCACCCACCCAAAATCAACGTCCCTGAATTCACTGTCAGTTTCAATGACGATCTTTGAAGAATTGTTGCTCAATCCTGAGACTTCAACCGGTAACAAATCACCTATTCCAAGCTTCGGCAGTTCCTGAGAAGCAAGCACTACCAGAGTGCCTCCGCCTTCAACGTATGTTTTTAAATCGCTGATCATGCCGGGAAGGAGAGAATTTTGCTTCACGTTCGAAATTACCACTATATTCTGCGTGAACTTCGGTATAACTGGAGGTGTGCTGTTTTCCAGCTTCGTGTTTGGCACAACTGAGATTGCAATGTGGACTGAGGAAGTTTTGTTCTGGCTAACCACGAGCACGCTTCGATCTCTTACCCCGGGTATGCTGATATAAGCCGCATTATCAAGTGGAAAATCATCTTCTGGCAGGAGCGCGATCTTCAGAACTCCTTCTGTTCTGGTAACGTTTGTCAGGGTGAAAAAGTCACTCCCGAAAACAGGAATTGTTTTTACCTCGCTGCTCTGGAATCGGTCGTTCAGGTAAACGTTTACCGTAGCCCTTTGCTGCTCTGTCTTGAAGTTTCTGACCACGAAAGAGAACTCGCCATCCTTGAAGCTTGAGCTGATAATTCCTATGTTACTCCCGGCTCCCTTGCTCCCCACCTGAACGTATTTAACTTCTAAGTTCTTGCTGGCTACGATCTTTTCTGCAATAAGCGGAGAGAACTCCGCCCAATCGGCGAAATCCGAGATCACGACGATTCTACCTTTTTCTTTTCCGATCAATCCTCTCGCTAGCAAAATTGCATCACCGAGATTTGTCGGAGTTGCCCGGGGTGTAAGCTGATCTAAAACGAGCTTTGCTTCTTTTCCTCCGCCCTTCTCAAGCACCACCGCCGGTGAGCTCATTGCCATTATCACACTGACTCTACCCTCAGTGTAGTCTTTTGCAAGGTTAACTGCCTGGGCGAATCTGCTTGGCTCTACATCTTTAGCCTGCATGCTTGCTGATGCATCGAGCACTATCACCGTATGATCAACCCCTGATACAGCAGCCATAATATACGGCCCTGCGACTGCAATGCTCAGCGCTGCGAGAGCAAAAAGCTGGATTATAAGCAGGGGATCGGAGACGAGCTTTCTGAGCACCGAATGATATTTCTTCTCTTTTTTCTCGGTGTACATTATGAACATGAGCGATGGAATCTTGATGTCCTTTGGCTTGGGCTTTATTAGATAAAGGATTATAACCGGGATCAGACTTACGAGCGCAATCAGCATGAGGGAGTTCTCGAACTGCATTTATCTCGCCACCATTATCTCGAAGAAGGCATCGAATACCGGTTTATCGGTACGAAAAGTAAAGAAATCAGCCCCTACTTTATCACAGGTTGAAGCTATAGCGTGCACGTGCTCCTGCAGCTTGCCCAGGTATTCCTCTTTGAACTTTGGGCTGATGTATGTCTTGACGTTCTTCTCTGTCTCAATATCGTGTAGCTTTACATCTCCCTCGAGCTTTATATCCCACTCCTGCTTGTCAAGCACCTGCAAGAGGATCAAATCATGGCCAGCCAGGCGGTATATGCCTGCGTTTATCGAATCGATTTTATCCAGAAAGTCTGAAATCACTATAACCAGTGATTTGGATGTTATCAGTTTAGAGTATTCCTGGATGCATCTTTCCATGTTCGTCTTTCCGGAGAGCTTCAGATTGTTGAGATAATCAATCATTCCCATCAAATATGCAGTGCCGCGCTTGGTAGGCATTATTTTAACATCCTCGGAGAAAGTTGAAATTCCGAATTTCTCATTCTCTTTGGTTACGATATAAGCCAAACCTGTGGCAAGCATTGAGGCGTAGTCGAACTTCGATAAGCCATTGCTACCGAAACCCATGCTGCTGCTCGCGTCGAGCAAAATATGCGCGGTTAAATTCTTCTCCTCCTCATACTGCCTTATATAAAGCTTCTCAGTTCGCCCGTACAGCCTCCAATCTATAGTCTTGATATCATCACCCGGCATATACTCCCGGTACCCGACAATTCCAATTCCCTTACCATAGCGCACGGATCTTCTCGAACCAGCATATACTGTCGAAACCCGCCTGCGCATCAAAAAATTGAAGCGATCGAGCTCATCAAAGAAATCGGTTTTAATCACCGAGCAATCACCCTATTTAACCTGCTTTAGGATATCAGCTATCACCTGATCCCTCGTAACACCCCTGCGCTCAGCGTCAAACGTGGGGATTACCCTGTGCCTGAGCACCGGATATGCCATTACCTGTATATCCTCTTTGGAAACGTAGTTGCGATTATGTATAAGCGCTCTCGCCTTTGCAGTTAGAATCAAACCGATTGAGGCTCTCGGAGATGCACCATACTCAATATGCTGCTCCTTGGCGTTTCTCGTAGCGGTAACAATAGAAATTGCGTAGTTCTTTATATCCTCGGCAAGCGGTATCTCCCTTGTAAGCTGCTGCAGCGCCTGCAGTGTTTCTTTTTTTATCACCGGCTTTACCTCAGGGACCACATTGCCAGTGTACCTGGACACAATGACCTCTTCATCATTTTTTGTGGGATAATCGATAAGAATTTTAAGCAGAAATCGGTCCAGCTGTGCTTCCGGTAAAGGATACGTGCCCTCCATCTCGATAGGATTCTGGGTTGCGAGCACAAAAAATGGTTTATCCAGAATGTGCGTTTCGTTGCCCACCGTGACCTGACGCTCCTGCATGCACTCGAGCATGGCGCTTTGCGTCTTGGGCGAGGCACGATTGATCTCGTCCGCGAGAATGATGTTCGCAAAGATCGGCCCGCGCTCGAATCTGAAGGCTTTTTTACCGTCGTGCTCCTCAACGATATAGGTGCCGGTTATATCAGATGGCATCAAATCAGGGGTACACTGGATCCTGCTGAACTTCAGATCCGTGACCTTTGCAAGAGTGCTCACGGTCAATGTCTTGCCAAGCCCGGGGTAGCTCTCGATCAGAGCATGACCGTTGCACATCATAGCAATCAAGATTTGCTCAAGCGCACTTCTCTGGCCGACTATTACTCTCTCCACTTCATCAAAAATCGATTTAATAATCCTTCCCGCTTCCTTATATGTCTCCAAAAGCTGCTGTTCCATTTTATACACTCCTATTGTTGTAGCTTTGCTAAATTAGTGAAATAATTCTTAATTATCCCTTGATAGACCAGGGGAATATTATCAACATTTTCCGAACTTGCAACTGCATCCACTGGAAACTGAGCAGAAGTACCAAATTCAGGCAGCTCGGTTTGAGTTGCCCTTCGAATGCCAAGCTCACTGCTGATTCCACGATAGATCTTGAAATCAATATTCTCACCTTCGATGTTTGCCAGGGATGGATCGCCCATAATGTTTGACTCACCGGTGTCCTCTCCCGAATAACCGAGGCGCGTTCTGTTTTTAGGTGTCTTATTGGTCAGCTTATCAGTTTGATTGGGCTGTGAGGAGGCGTTATTTCCCTGTGATGGCGACAAGATCTTTTCAATTGATATATCGACATATTTCTGCACGTTGGCAAAAGTGAGGGAAATCATTACGAAGGAGAGGACGACTATTGTGAGAACTTTCTTTGAAATATTCTTTGTAGGAAAAAAAGATGAAAATTTTATTTCATCCATATCCTTTGAAACGCGCTGGGATAAATCGGCCACAATTATGCCTTTTGCGTCTCTATTGTCATATGCTGTCTGAAGACGCTCATTGAGTTTTGGATACCTGCTGACGACTTCCTTCATTATATCGAACTTGAAATAAACGATTAATTTATAAACAAAAAAAGCAAGGGCAAAGACCAGTGCAAATAAACCATTGATCTTCAAAAACAAGAATATTATATATATAACCATGAATAAGATGATAGAATCCAGAATGGCTTCATAAAGCTTGAATAACTTTAAAGTTTTAATTATACCTTTTATCTTGCTGTAAACTTCACTCATCTATGCGCTCCTACGGCAAAGTCTGCATTAAAGTCATATCCTGTTCAACATTACTCATTCTTTCGACCACCTGATTCATATAATCAACTAATGATGCCCTAAGCGTTTCATTTTCCATCGCATCGATTTTGTTCTTGAGGTCATTAACTGAATACCGCAAACTAGCAATGTCGTTAACCAGTGCCGCCCTTCTTGTTCTGTAGCTTGCCACAGTTTGATTTAACGAATCGAGTTCCAACCGTGTTTTCATGAGATCTCTGGCGAGGGCATCCTTCTCACTCTCAAGACCGGTGTACTTATTTCTTAGATCTGACAGGTCTTTGTCGGTTTTATTTAGCAACGCTTCTGTTTGATTCAAGCTTTTTTGTTTTGCAGTTAGCTCATTTATTCTGTCCTCAAGCTGCTTCTGCGCCGCATCGTATTCATCGGATAACCACCTGTATGTGTTCTGATAATATATACTGATTCCAACTATCCCAAGGAGCAAACCAAGGATCACTATAAGCAGCGCATAGTTCACGTCTTTCTGCATTTAGCTTCTCCATCCCGCTATTTTCTATAAAATTTACCTTTTAACTATTTAGGATTTACTGTGAAACGGAAACGAAGCAAGCTAAAAAGAAAATCAAAATGATTAATAAATAATACAGCCTTAACTAAGCATGTGGAGAAGCTGGAGATAGATCGGGAGGTAAGTGAGTACATAAAAGCAAGAAAACGTGATTACAGAGTCTGCACCTCCTGCGATGGCGCATTGATCTTACCTGTGGAGATTAAGCCCCCTAAGGACTCGGACTTTAAAATAAGAGTGGGGGAGAACACACTTTATATTTCCAGTGTGCAATCTAAGATCCTGGAAAGAATAGATGCCTCAATGCTGTACTGGGTCAAACTGTATGCGCTTTAATACGCGTGCCTCTCGCGTGGAGAGAAAATTTGAGTATTTAGAGCACACTGCCGATGTGAAATTCAGAGCATATGGCAGCACCCTTGAAGAGGCTTTTGCCAGCGCTGCTGAGGCCATGTTCACTGCAATGATAGATCTGAAGAGCGTTTCGTTAAAAAATGACATTATGATCAAGCTGGAAGCTGAAAGCCTTGAGATCCTGCTCAACGACTGGCTCTCTGAACTGCTCTTTCAGATGGATGCCAATTATCTGGTATTCGGAAAATTTGAGGTTTTAAAACTCAATGAGCGCGATGGTAAATTCTTAATAGAAGCAAAAGTATCTGGAGAGCAGATTGACTTGAAAAAGCACAAATTTCACCTTCAAGTTAAGGCAGTTACCTATCATGATATGACGATCATAAAAAGCGATAACCACTGGGAAGTCCAGGTTCTACTGGACACCTAAAAAGGAGAGAGGAAAACTATGTTTCAAGGTCTTAAAAAAATTGGAGATCTGGTATGGGAAATCCCGAAGGACTATAAACCGGGAATGCGTGTGCCAGCTCACATATTCATGTCCGAGAAGCTGATAAACAGAATAGAAGAGGATGCAATCATACAAACCATAAACGTCGCCACAATGCCGGGTATCCAAAAATACTCAATAGCGATGCCCGAGGCACACGTCGGCTATGGCTTCCCGATAGGAGGCATTGCGGCGTTTGATGCAAATGAAGGCGTGCTCTCTCCAGGGGGAGTGGGATATGATATTAACTGCGGAGTTCGCCTGCTGACCACGAATTTAAAGAGCAGCGATCTCAGCGGTAAGATTTATAACCTGATCGAAGCTCTTTTCAAAGCCGTGCCCTCTGGAGTGGGCTCCAAGAGCGAGCTCAGAGTGCGCGGTCAGGAGCTCGATGAAGTATTTGTAAAAGGTGCGGAGTGGGCAGTAAATAGTGGTTATGGTTCCAGAGGTGATCTGGAGCACTGCGAGGAAAGAGGTGCGATGAAGGGAGCTAACCCGGCCAGAGTAAGCGATAAGGCAAAGCAGCGTGGCACTCCGCAGCTTGGCACACTTGGCAGCGGCAATCATTTTCTGGAAGTGCAGGTGGTAAAGGAAGTTTACGATGACGAGGTGGCGAAGGTCTTCAGACTCGAGGAAGACCAGATCACGGTTAAAATCCACTCAGGCTCCAGAGGAGCAGGTCATCAGATTTGTACGGATTATCTTAGAGTGCTTGAGAGGGCAACGGATAAATACGGTATCAGGCTACCTGACAGGCAGCTTGCCTGCGCGCCTATAAATTCTCAGGAGGGGAGGGATTACTTCGCCGCGATGGCTGCTGCCGCCAACTATGCCTGGGCGAACCGGCAGATGATGACGCACTGGGTCAGAGGTGTTTTCAAAAAAATGTTCGGCATTAACGAGGAAGAAATGCCGCTGCTCTACGATGTGGCGCACAACGTGGCAAAGCTCGAGGAGCACCTTATTGATGGACAGCGAAAAAAGGTTTATGTGCACAGAAAAGGCGCAACCAGATCCTTTGGACCCGGGCATGAGGATGTATCCAGGAACTACCGGGCGGTTGGGCAGCCTGTTTTAATCCCGGGTAGCATGGGCACCTGTTCATATGTGCTTCACGGCACCATGGAAGCGATGAAGCTGTCCTTTGGCAGCACCTGCCATGGAGCAGGTCGCACTATGAGCCGCACCTCCGGCACAAAGAAATTCCGGGGAGATGAAGTCCAGAGAAAGCTTGCCGAGCGAGGTATAACCGTCAGAGCACCCAGCTACGAATCGATTGCCGAGGAAGCACCCGAGGTCTATAAATCAGTCGATGATGTTGTGGACGTAGTTCACAGACTCGGCATCTCAAAAAAAGTTGTAAAGCTCGTGCCCCTGGGTGTAACGAAAGGCTGACCTGCGGATCAATTTCGAAAGATATAAGAGAACATCCAATTAAAATATGGCCTATTAAACCGAACAGGAGAAGCTGAATGAAGGTTGATGTAAACGTTTCTAAATCTGATGAGAGAGTAGTTTACAAGCGGGATTCAATTTTTGACTCGCGAGAGCTAACCTATTACCCTGATAAATGCACAAAATGCGGAGAATGCTCAAGGGCGTGTCCGCACGAAGCAATGCTTTACGGTCCGATTGGCGCCAAGGAAGTTATGTCACTGGATTTAAACAAGTGCGTCTTCTGCAAGACATGCTCATCAGTTTGCCCTTATAATGCTCTGGAGATTTCAGTAAACGCAATGCCAACCACTTCTACGATCAAAGGGCTGCTTCAAATCGATACCAAGAAGTGTCCCAGTGACTGCACCAAATGCGTGGAAGTGTGCCCCAGAGAGGCATTAAAGATGGTAAGCGGCAAGCTCGTTGTCGACGAAAAGCTCTGCGGCTACTGCGGCATATGTAAAGACGCCTGCCCCGAGAAAATCGTAAAGATATATAAAGCAAGCGACGGCGAAATCACTGTAGATCTTGAGAAGTGCGACGGCTGCGGCAACTGCGTGAGAACCTGCCCGTATAAGATAATTTCACATCCAGTGGCTGCAAAGCCACATGAAATCCCTGAGAACGTTAAGATCGACAGCAAGTACTGTGTTTACTGCGGCACCTGCACAACAGTCTGCCCTAACTCATGCATAACCCTCAAGAAAAAGCCAGTGCTGGGCGTTCCCGGACCCTGGAACAAAGCTCTCGATCGCGTGCAGAAGGAAAAAGTTTCTCTGGTTCGAACAATAAACGTAGCTGAGGATACCTGCATTGGATGCGGGCACTGCGTAACCGTCTGCCCTCTGACCAAGGTCGAGAAGCAGACCTACGAAGTCGTGGACGGCGTATCCCAGAACCTAGGACTCGAGGAATGCAATGGCTGCGGCTTATGCGCCAAAGTCTGCCCGGTAAGCGCGGTAGCAGTAGAGGGACCCAAGATCTCCAAAGTAAGAATGCACAGAATAATAAGGCCTGTTAAGGCATAGGACTGTTACTCTTTTTATTCTTTTATTTGTTTAATATCCTCAGCATCGACAACATAAATCTGAATTCCATAATCTACCGCCTGAACCGAAGACTTGAAGGATTCAAAAGGCTGTACAGCATTTTAAAAAAGAGCAAGCTCGTACTGGAAGCATAATTTTTTTCTCCGTTTAAACAAAACCAAATCCAGATTCAAGCAGCCACTGGATTGAGAGAATCAGTTGAGAC
>CAZVYP010000060.1:0-11571 GCA_964631075.1 uncultured Methanocellales archaeon | reverse complement strand
ATAAATTAAAAATTTTTATTTTTTAAATTTTTCTTTTCTCTTTCCCCCCCACTTGGTAAAATCTAAGTATTTGAAATGCCATTCTGGATGAAATGAATATTCGCACCTCAGATACCGAGCTTAAACACTTATTTATCTCATGGCTGGCGATATCCTATTCATTTGCAATCGCCGAGTTCGACAGCGGTGTAACGGTGCTCTTCTCCGCTCCCGCCCGCTTACTTATTCCGATTGTTATTTCGCTTTTCACCGTAGGCGTTGGCTTTCTTTTCCATGAAATGGCTCATAAAATGGTGGCTCAAAGGTATGGATGCTGGGCTGAGTACCGCATGGATCCGATGATGCTGCTTTTCGCGGTTTTCCTGGCATCCTTCACCAACTTTGTGTTTGCAGCACCGGGAGCGGTATACATCTTCAGCGAGTATTTAACAAGAGAGCAAAACGGCAAAATATCGATATCAGGAGCGCTTACGAATCTGTTGCTTGCCGCGCTTTTCTTTGCCATCACGCTGTCCTCTCATGGAATTATAAGATCGATTGGTTTCTCGGGAATGATTGTGAACACCTGGCTTGCTGCTTTCAATCTTTTACCTTTCGGTCCGCTCGACGGGAAAAAAGTCTGGGATTGGAATAAGGCAGTTTATATAGCTACTGCAGCAGTGGCTTTTGGCTCAGTAATAGTATTGCTAATATAGAAGGAGACTAAGATAATGAGGAATATAAATTCAGTGTCGGGGCGATAGTATGAGGCTTGTGATGAAATTTGGCGGCACTTCGGTAGCGGATGGAAAACGTCTGAAGCACGTTGCCGGTTTAATAAAAAGATACCGCGATGATGGCGATGAAGTAGTGGTGGTAATCTCCGCGCTTGAGGGAGTGACCAACAAGCTGCTGGATTTTGCCACCAAGGTAGTTCAGGGCGTTGAAACTGGAAAGATGAAAGCAGGCGAGATACATGAGTTCACTGGTGCTCTGAGTAAGCAGCACATAGAAGCCGCAAGTGTCTCAATCGACAATGAAAAAATCCTTGAGAACGTTACAGGCGAGATAAAATTGAGAATAAGTGAACTTGAAAATATTCTCGTAGGAATATACCATCTCGGTGAGCTAACTCCTCGCTCGCTTGATTACATACTCTCATTTGGAGAGCGCCTGGCAGCCCCGATTTTAACCGGCCTTCTCCACTCTATGAGAGTCGATGCACTCGCGCTTACAGGCGGAGACGCAGGGATAGTAACAGACAGCAACTTCGGCAGCGCAAGGGTACTCATGGATGAGACCGGGAGGAAGGTCTCAAGTCGAATTCTGCCCCTTTTAAAGATAAAGAAGAGCGTACCAGTGGTAACAGGCTATATAGCGATCAATAAGCACGGAGCCATAACAACGCTCGGCAGAGGTGGCTCAGACTACACCGCTTCTATAATCGGAGCAGGGATAGATGCGGATGAAATCTGGATGTGGAAAGACGTCGACGGGATAATGTCAACCGATCCCAAGCTCGTGCCGGAGGCAAAGATACTGCCGGAGGTAAGCTACCTTGAAGCGATGGAGCTTTCATTCTTCGGAGCAAAAGTGCTCCATCCGAAAACCATAGAGCCAGCGATTCAAAAAGGCATACCTGTTCGAGTTCGAAACACCTTTAACCCTGAGCATAAAGGCACGGTAATTGTACAAAAGCTGGATCAAACTAAGGATTTAGCAAAAGCTGTCACGGTAGTCAAAAATGTAGCACTTATAAACATAACAGGAGCAAGCATGGCGGGCACACCTGGTGTTGCAGCAAGAGTGCTGACCGCACTTTCAAGAGCAGCCGTAAACGTGGTAATGATCAGCCAGGGATCAAGCTTAGCGAACATCTCCATACTGGTTGAAGCCAATCATCTGGAAAGAGCAGTAAGGTCGATCAAAGAAGAATTTACTGATAATTTTATACGCGATATATCCTCCAACGAAAATGTATGCGCAATCGCACTTATCGGCGCAGGAATGATTGGCATACCCGGCGTCGCGGGAAGAGTTTTCACCGCAATGGGACGCAACAACATAAACGTGGTCATGATAAGCCAGGGATCGAGCGAGGCAAACATTTCCTTCGTAATAAACAAGGAAAATGCCCAGAAGGCCGTTAGAGCACTGTTCGATGAATTCCAGATGGGAGGGAAAAATGAACGATGAGGAGATGACCTATGCCAGAGCAGGAGTTGACATAGTCAAAAGCGATCTCGCCAAGAAAGTTATAATTAAAAAGCTGAAGTACAGGCGAAAGGGTAAAGGCGCACCCCTTGTGGAGATCGGCCACTACGCAGGTTTAATCGATATTGGAGAAAATGTGCTCGCGATGACCACCGACGGAGTGGGAACAAAGCTGTTAATTGCCAGCGAGATGAAAAAATGGAACACCGTAGGGATCGACTGCATCGCTGCCAATGTAAACGACCTCTACGCAATGGGAGTCGAGCCAATTGCCTTCGTGGATTACCTTGCAGTTGAAAAACCCGATAACGAGTTCATGGCGCAGATAGGCGAGGGGCTGGATAAAGGCGCAAGAATTGCGAACATATCAATAGTCGGCGGAGAGACGGCAATAGTGCCCGAGCTGATAAAAGGATTCGACCTCGCCGGAACTGCCGTAGGCATGGCGAGGAAAGACGAAGTAGTAACCGGGAAGAATATTAAAATCGGGGACGCGATACTCGGATTGAAAAGCAGCGGAATACACTGCAACGGCTTAACCCTCGCCAGGAAAGTGGTTGAAAAATCAGGCTACTCATATCACGACCCATTTCCCCATAATCCTAAAATAACGATAGGCGAAGAGCTGCTGACACCAACAAAAATATACAGCGATGCCCTCAGAATAGCAAGAAAATGCGAGGTGCACGGCATGGCACACATCTCAGGCGGCGGGCTCTTCAACCTCGAAAGACTGACCAAACTGGGATTCCTGATCGACGATCCGATTACCCCGAATGATATCTTCAACTTCATTGAAGAAAATGGTAAAGTATCGAAATTCGAGATGTATAAAACATTCAACATGGGAATGGGTTTTGTCATAGTACTCCCTGAGGAAGAAGCGAAGAAGGCGCTGAAAATCGCAGGTAGAGAAGCAAAAATAGTAGGCAGAATAGTAAAGAGCGGCTGCAGACTGGGCAAGCTCAAGATGTGGTAAGACCCAAGCTGATGTGGCACAGATCGAATTTACTTCGACTCTCTCAAATTTTTCGCTTTAATAATTCTATCCAGCCACGGGTAAAGCGATCCTTTTTTCTCCTTTACAGTTCTTCTTTCGATTCCTTTTTCTTGAGATTGCCAGATTCGACTCCCATAAAATCACTGAAATCATCTTATATGATGGGTTTTATAATCTTTACTGCAAATATTGATCGGTGCCGGAAATGAAGCGCAAGATCGTTAAAATCGACGAAGCAAAATGCACAGGCTGCGGAGAGTGCATACCAAAGTGCGCGGAGGGAGCGCTGGCGATAGTCGACGGCAAGGCAAAGCTCATCAGCGAGAGGTACTGCGACGGACTCGGCGCCTGCCTCGGCGAATGCCCTCAGGGAGCGATAACCATAGAGGAAAGAGAGGCAGAGGAGTTCGACGAAGAAGCAGTAAAAGAACACCTTGAGAGAAAAGAGGAAGAGCGCGAGGTATTGCAAGCATGTCCCTCAACGCACACCATGGTGCTTGCACCGGAAGCAAAGGTCGAGAAGGGGAGAGCCTCCTCGATGCTTGCTCAGTGGCCGGTAAAGCTCGCATTGGTGAATCCAAAAGCACCATACTTCCAGAACGCAGATCTCATCCTCGTCGCTGATTGCGTGCCCTTCGCATACGCCAACTTCCATCAGGACTTTTTGAAGGGCAAAGCAATAGTAATCGGCTGCCCCAAGCTCGACGACGCACGGTTTTATCTGCAAAAGCTCACCGGGATCCTGCGCAGCTCGAAAGTGAAGAGCGTAACAGTTGTTAACATGGAGGTGCCCTGCTGCAACGCACTATGGAGCATAGCGCAGAAGGCAATCGCTGAGTCAGGGAAGAAGATACCGCTGAGGCAGACTGTAATAGGGATAGACGGAGAGATAAAAGGAAAAAAATAAGAATTTTCTACTCGTACTCAATTGTAGCGGGCGGCTTATCCGTTACGTCGTAGTACACGTCGCCGGCTCCGGTGCTCTTCGAAATCTTTTCCGCGGTCTTCCTGAGGTATTTCAGGTCGATGTCCATTACTTGGGCGCTCATTGCGTCCTTGCTGCGAATCACGCGTATTGCAACAGGATATCCCTTCTCCTGACCTGAGGTGAGCTTGAGGAGCACCCTCGACAGTCCTGTTTCCATGGGTATTTCGTTGCCGATGCTCTTGAGGGGTCCGAGGCTTGCATCCTCGTCTAGCTCCAGTATCAGGGGGTACTCGTACACGCGCCTGTTGTCCCGTATCCCGGTGACCTTTGTCGAAAGGAGCTGCATTTTTATTTTGCCGTCGAGGTAGTTCTTCACTATCTTCTCTGCCTTCGCGGCTATTTCCGGTGGCACTGCTTTTGTGCCTTTTTTAAATGTAGCAGCGAATGCCTGGAACGGGATCTGCTCACCCGTTTCCTCGAATATTACCGGTGTGCCATGTTTTTGCATCATGTAGCTGGCGATGCTCTGCTCCACCAGACTGTTAGCATCTTTCTCGACTTCAAGTCTATCTCTCGTTATTGCACCGGGTACACGCACAGAGAGACCTGGTCCAGGGAATGGCATGCGTAAATACACTCCCTCGTCGAATCCCAGCGCTTTCGCTACGTATCTAACTTCGTGCTTGTAGAGTGCTGCGATGGGCTCGACGATTTTTTCGACTTCGAAGTCGATGTGCACGTTGTGCTGGCTTTTTATGCCGCCGTCTGTTTCAACTATGTCTGGATATATCGTGCCCTGTGTTATCACGTTGCAGTTGTGCTCTTTTAGTAGCTTGCTGAACACTTCTGAGTATGCTGCGCGGAAGGCGCGTCTTTTCTCCTCTGCATCTTCTATTCCGAATACGCGCTTATAGAAGAACTCTTTTTTATTCACGAGTGAGAAGTTTGGCATATCACCGAAGGCTTTTGCAACAGCGAGTGGCTCTTCTTTGCCTTTGAATCTGCGCATGAAGCCTGTGTCGATGTGGTCAGCGTAGACCCTTACTCCTGCGAGGTGGAAGAGCTTGGTAGTAACCGAGCTGTCCACGCCTCCTGATAGCGCGCTTTCCACTTTATCTTTTGCACTGCAATTTTTTCTTATGAACGCAACAGCACCTTCGATGAACTTAGAGGGCTCTCTCGAGGTGAGATCCAGGTATCTGAAAACAGGCACAGTTACCATTAAACCACCACTTCAGATAGTGCAGCGTGATATAAAAGCATTGCCGTATAAATAAAGGATAGAGCTCGCTTCTGCATGACAGCTGTGATAAATAAGATGGGTGAAAATATGATAAAAAAGAAAAGAGATTTGCAGGTTCTCTCTCAGGCTGCTCTCTTCTCGAAAGATTCAAGGTACTCGATTGCGCGTATGAGTCCCATGGCGTCTTTCTTGTGTCTCATTACCTTTGCAATATTCTCCGGCTTGCTGAGGTCTTCGACGGCTTTGAGCTCTTCCTTCTTCCTTGCAACTTCTTTGTACAGTGCGCCTGCAAGCTGCCTGGTTGCGGCAAGGGTTCCTCTCGGGATTTTGTCCTTGCGCAGTAATCTCCAGATTAGCTTTCTCAGTTCTATGTCCTTCCCGCCTACTGTGACGTAGTCAGGCACTCTTGCTCCCAGACCGGCAGTTTGCAGGTCGAGAGCTGAGATCATCTTAGTTATGTCTTTGTAAGTAAGCGCGGGAGCGACCTCTCTGGACATTTCCTTCATTATCTTTTGAACTCTTTCCTCTATAGGCTCGACAACAACCATTTCTTCCCCGAGGTCTTCAGGTGGTGTGTATATCTTCCCTTTAACTCCTTTTCGCAGAAGTGGTGAGGCTTTGGCGTGGGCCTCAATCTCGGGTTCGGTAAGTATCTTCTCGAATTCTTTCACGAATACCTCTTCTTCCTCTGCCCTGGGCATCTCAAAAATTGTTCTTGAGCCCAAAACTGTGAACTCCGAGGCCGCTATGTACATCGGCTTCTCAGTTAGCTCATAGAGCATTGAGGCGGCGATCAAAGCGAGGGGGCACACATCACGCGTTAGCATCTCGTGTATGCCGTTTTTTGCGAGAGCACAGCCGTCAATTTCAAAAACAAAGCGATTTTCATCGAGTCTTCTGAAGTCAACGAAGTCGAAGAACTCCTTATTTTGTAAGTGGTCAGCAAATTCCTTCATGCTGTCTTCCAGTTTCTTGCTTCTGTTTACTTTGAAACCTTCTCTGTGTAATATAGGGGGCAGCTGGGTTATGCTCCCTATATATACTCTTCCTTCCAGATCTTCGACCATGTTATAGTGTGACCATACCACGCCGTAGAAGGCGCTATGCAGGAGAACAGCAACTTCAAGAGGCGTTGCCTTATCTTCTTCTATTTTCTCCTTCTTTTTTTCTTTCTCCACCATCTTATGCACTTCCCTAGATTCAAATATAACCTAATTTACGCTGGCATTATTTAAAATTGATGTTTTAAATCGACGGCTTCTTTTAAATGCGATTTAGAGCTTTCTACAAAATAGTTAATAAAACGCCCATTTAATGTTAAAATAAACCAAAAAATAACATATTTTTGGTAAAAATCTACAATTACTGGTCTCAGATTAGTCTCACTGTCTCAAGATTCATAGGCGCTTTTGTCTCGATCTTGAACTTCTTATAAATTGAGCTTGCAAGATCCATGCACTTAGTGTTGTCACCGTGAGAGGTGAGAATCCGCTCGGGCTTTGGATTCAATCTTCTTACGTACTCCATAAGCTGATTTCTATCCGAGTGTCCCGAGAAGCCATCAACTGTTTCAACCTGAAGGTTGATCTTCATCACACTGGTTTTACCGTTTGCCGAAAGCGGTAGTTCTGTCCAGCCTTTTTGAATACGTCTGCCAAGCGTTCCCTCTGCCTGATAGCCAACAAAGATCAAACTGCTTTTCGGATCAGAGCCCAGGGCTTTGAGATAGTCCATGATCGGACCGCCATTAAGCATACCTGAAGTGGCAAGGATAACCGAGGGCTCGCCATCTATGACCTTATCTCGAAGCGCGGGTGAGTCCACCTGCTTGAAGCAGGAAGCGATGAATGGATTTAGACCCTGATGGAAAATTAAATCCCTGAGCCCGTTGTTCAAATACTCCGGGTAGGTAGTGTGAATGGCAGTGGCTTCCCAGATCATACCGTCTAAATAGATCGGTATTGAGTCTATGAGGTTCTTTCTGATTGCTTCTTCAAGCACGATCATTACCTCCTGGCTTCTTCCCACCGCGAATGCCGGGATCAGCACTTTGCCACCGCGCGCTATGGTTTCCCGCACAATAGCCTGAAGGTGTCGCTCGGCATCTCTCCGCGAAGGCTGAAAATCGTGCGAACCACCGTATGTTGCTTCCATCACCATTGTTTCGAGGCGCGGGAACTCGTGCGTAGCGGCGTCGAATAAGCGAGAAGTCTCAAATTTGAAGTCACCTGTGAAAGCAATATTATACAGTCCCTCTCCCAGGTGGAAGTGTGCAATCGCCGAGCCCAGAATATGACCGGAGTTGTGGAAGGTAAGGCGGATATCGGGTGCTATATCGGTTACATCGCCATAGTTCAGCGTAATCGTGTGCTTCAGGGCTTCTCTGATCATTGCTGACTCATAAGGCGGTCTTCTCGCCTCGCGAGCCACTACATCTATATAGTCAAGCTGTAGCAGCGACATAAGATCTCTGGTCGGAGGCGTAGCATATATCGGACCATCGAAGCCGTATTTCAGCAGCAATGGCACAAGTCCGGCGTGGTCAAGGTGTGCGTGTGTCAGCACAACTGCATCGATGCTGCTGATAGGTGATACCTCAGGTATATACAGATATGGAGTTGCTCCATCATCCGAACTTACGTTTACTCCGCAGTCAACGAGCACTCTTGTTTCAGGAGTCGAAAGGCTGAAAGCGCTTCTTCCAACCTCTCTAGAACCTCCTAAAGAAGTTATGCGAATCCACTGATCCTTATAGGTAATAGTGCGGTGTATCTTCCTGCCGATTTGCTTCAAAATTGCCTTCCTCGAGTCCTTCTCAGTTCTGAGGAACTGGCGGATATTTTTAACCGTAGAAGAAACAATCGGCGGAGACCTTACCACCTTGGGCGTCCAGCCTATGTGCTTGGTGATCTCGCGCAGCGTAGCACCGTGGCGGCCGATCACCAAGCCGGGCTTTTCGGCTTCAATCACAACTTCACCCGTATCCGGATCGAAAAAGTGATTGGTTATGCCGGATTCAGCAGGCACGATTTCGCCAATCTTCTTAATCGCAGATTCAGGATCGGCAAGCACCTTGGGATCGGGTCTGACCACTATTCGTTTCCTGAGATCCTTTGCCAGCGTTCGCACAATCTCGCCGTTGTCAGCGAATTTCTTGGGATCCTCTGTATAAATCACAAGCTCAGGTCCCTCGAATTCCAGCCCTGAGATTTTTAAATCACGCGGAAGCGTTGCCAGTATCTTCTGCTTGATATCACTAAGTACATCCTCGACTGCCATTACCATTCCTTCAGTATTTTAAAAAGACCTCATGTAGTTAAGTGCAACTTTTCCTTTCTCTTCTGGATCTCCTCATCCGTTAAAACCTTATAACCCTCAGGGGAAATAGAAATAATCTCGATGCCATTGCCAGATGCCGAATCACGCTTTATAGCAGCCGTCAATGCCCTTATCGCCAGATTAATTCCTTCATCCAGGCTTATCTTTTCCTTATATCTATCCTCAAGCACTCCAAAGGCTATAGGCGAGCCGCTCCCGGTTGCAGCGATTTCTCGCTCCTCAATCGCGCCACCCATCGGATCCAAAGAGTACAGAGCTGGTCCATCCTTATCCACTCCCCCGACAAGCAGCTGAACATAGTAAGGATAGTAGCGCGAGCCGCTCAGTATGTTGGAAAGCAAAGTTGAAATTGCCCGCACAGTCATCGATTCCTGCCGCCGCATCTTAAATAGCTTGGCTTCAACGTTTATCCATCTCACGAGTGTTTGAGCATCGCCAACTGAACCGGCAGTTGTTATTGCCACCAGGTCGTCCAACTGATATATCTTCCGGGCTTTCTTAGTCGCTATAAAGCTGCCCATTGTTGCCCGCCTCTCAGAAGCGATCACCACGCCATTTTCACAGATCAAACCAACGGTTGTTGTACCTTTAAGTTCATCAGCCATGTTTTACTCCTCTAGCCAAAACTGTTAAAATCAGCTAAAACTGGCAAAAAGACTATTAGGAATTTACGATATATAAACTTTTTCCTGAGAGCTGGTAGCTGAAAGGTTGTCGCATCCAGATATAATCAGGTATTCATCCTTTTTTCTCAGCTGGTTTCTTCTTGTCCTGCTTTTTCTCGCTTGCCTTTTTATCGGATTTAACGACTGGACCTAAAAGATCATCGATGGACTTAGGACCATATTCCATAACCTTGACATTGATCTGACCGGTATCCATGGTGATCTCTCTCCCCCGAAGACCCTTGCGATCCCTTTTACCTCTGCATTCAGGATGATATCCTACGCCACTGGTTAGCAACACCCGGTGTCTCTTCCCGGAAGGGAGATCTTTTCTCATTGGAAGACCATCTCTATCCGTGCCACCCGTGATGAGGAGCTTGTAGCCTGTTAAGCCAAGCGCCTCGCCGTCAACTTCGCTCCCGACGTTCTTGCCTATAAACTTTGTCGCCTTAGCACCAGAAACTTCAACCTGTCTGGCTTTGCCAACCTTTGGATCAGCGATCACAACTCTGTAATCTACCACGCAATCCCTCCAGAGTTTGCATTTTATTGTATTTGGTAGTATAAGAAGTCTGCGCTTAAGGAAGTGCGTAGACACCTTTTAAAAACACGAGAAAGAAAAGCGTTATAGAGGTATAAGCTCATTTATGCAGCTAACAAACTCGCTGTGGATGATAAGAAAGTGGTTTCATGATCTCAATTATCCTTGCATTTATTGCAGGTTTGTCTGACCTTGTAAGCGGTTTAGTTCCGTTCTACCATAAGATTGGGGAATCCCAGACAAGATACATAATCGCATTTGCCGCAGGGACGATGCTTGGCGCGGTATTTTTCGAGATGCTACCTGAACTCAAACCTGCGGATTTCACATATCTCGCTCTCGGCTTTTTTTTCTTCTACCTCCTCGAGCGCCTCACAATGATCCATTCCTGCGGAGAATCTGAGTGCATATCTGAGGCACACAGGATCGGCTGGCTGCCTGTAGTTGGCATGGCTTCAGACAACATAATAGATGGAATTGGAATCGCAATCGCCTACCTTATAAATCCCGCCACTGGAATTCTGGTGGCGCTAGCAGTGATAGTGCACGAGATACCGCAGGGTCTAACCACCACCATTCTCCTGATGCGTGCTGGACACAGAAAAATTTCAATCCTTTTCGCGCTAGCAGTGGAGTCCATTCTCTACCCCTTGGGTGCATTACTCGCTTTCCTCGTTCCAAATGCTCTTAACACAGCGATTCTTGCATTCGTTACAGGAGACTTCCTTTATATTGCTGCAAGCGACTTGCTCCCAGACTCGCATAAGAAGTTTAACTTAAAGGTAATTTTCGCTGTGCTTCTGGGCTCGGTCTCAATTCTGACGCTCGAATTAATAGTAAAAGTATGAAGCTTGAAGCTTGGTGCAATAGTTTTATATCCTTATTTTACGATCTCAAGATGAGATGAGTCTGGCGAAAAAAGATATAATTTCGATGCGAGATTTTTCAAGAAACGAAATTGACCTGATTTTGAAAAAAGCCGAGGAGCTGGAGCCATTCGCACGCGGCAGAAAAACCGGCAAACTTGAGGGCAAGATCCTTGCCATGCTTTTTTATGAACCCAGCACCAGGACCAGGCTATCCTTTGAAACGGCTATGAAGCGCCTTGGTGGGGATGCAATTGATATGGTGTCGACCGAGGCAAGTTCAGTAGCTAAAGGTGAAACGCTTGCAGACACAATACGCGTGATTGAAGGCTATGCAGACGCAATTTTACTACGCCACCCCAAGGAGGGCGCAGCCAGAATGGCAGCAGATTTCTCCTCAGTGCCTGTAATAAACGCTGGCGACGGCGCGGGCCACCACCCCACGCAAACCCTGCTCGATCTTTACACAATAAAGAGGGAGAGCAATCTGAAAGACCTCAGCATTGCGCTGGTTGGAGACTTAAAATATGGAAGAACCGTGCACTCCCTGACCTATGCGCTGACATTATTCGGTGCGAATATCTGGCTTGTGTCGCCCGAGCAGCTCAGGATGCCGGCAAGCATAAAAAACGATCTTATTCATTCAGGAGTTAGCCTGAAGGAGACCACGTCGCTTGCGGAAGCGATCGATCAGGTTGACGTGCTCTATATGACCAGAATACAGAAGGAGCGTTTTCCAGACCCCAGTGAGTATCAAAAGGTCGCTGGAACGTATCGCATTACAATGGAGATTTTG
>CAZVYP010000059.1:0-12152 GCA_964631075.1 uncultured Methanocellales archaeon | reverse complement strand
AAATTTTGTTGAGAAGCTATATTTTGCTCCGCAGAAAGTCGAACTTAAAAGTCTTTTGAGCAAAAGGCAGGAAGGACTAGACGTGCTGTTCCCGGAGTACAAAGAATGCACACAGAGAATTCGTTTCTACGCATATGACATAAACGAAATTCTCTCTGAAAAGGTCAGGTCAATTCTAACGCGTGAGGGCATAAAAGCGCGCGACTTTCTGGATGTTTATATGATATGCAATAAATCTGGCATTGAGTTAGAAAACGTGCACGATTGCGTCGTAGGAAAGACGCTGTTCATGCTGAACCTCTATGAGAAGTACAGAAAGAATCTGATAGATAAAAAGGAAATAATTACTTCGGGAAATGCTTTCAAATGGGGGGAGGAGAAAGCGTTGTTACTTCAAGATATAGAGGAGAGAGAATTCTACAAATTTCTGGAAGCCTTGAACATTTTCCTGAAAAAAACTGTGGAGGAACTGGATTGAAGCAAATTTTTTCCAGTTACCTTCCTTTGTACTCCGCCTTTCTTTTTTGCAGAAACGCTGTCATTCCTTCCTTCTGATCCTCGGTTGTGAAGCACTTGCCGAATAACTCTACCTCAAGCTCGAGTCCTGCCTCAGCTCCCTTAAGCTGGCCCTCGTTGGCTGTTCGCTTGGCAAAGCCTACGGCGATTGGTCCGTTGCCAGCGATTTTACTGGCGATATCCTTCGCTTCCTGCATTAATCTGTCAAGCGGCACAACTTTGTTAACGAGCCCTGTTCTCTCCGCTTCTCTCGCGTCGATCCTGCCACCGGTGTAGATCAGCTCTTTTGCCTTGCCGATTCCGATCCATCTCGGGAGTCTCTGCGTGGCTCCCCAGGCTGGGCATATGCCAAGGCTCACTTCAGGCTGTCCAAATACTGCGTTTTCACTGGCAATTATTATGTCGCATGCTATGGCTATTTCGCATCCACCGCCCAGGGCATAGCCGTTGACAGCAGCGATAACCGGCTTATCCATTCCCTCGATTTTACCCGTAATGCGCTGCCCCAGCTCTGCAAATTCCCTTCCCTGCTCCTCATCTTTATCTTTCATCTCAGCAATATCTGCTCCCGCTATGAAAGCTCGGTCTCCGCCTCCAGTTAGAATCATCACTCTTGTTTCACTATCATTGCCAATCATATCTATTGCCGCCTCAAGTTCCTGCATTACTTTGCTGTTTAGCGCGTTAAGTGCTTTAGGCCGATTGATTTTCAATATCGCAATGCCTGCTTCTTTCTCAACCAGTATATTTTCAAACTGTGACAATTACAACACCCATCTTTTAAATGTAATCTGCTTGGATAAAATTTTTGTTTGACAAGCCTTTTTAGATAGGTATATTTTGGATGAGAGCTACAGTGTAGGCGATGTCGATGAAAAAAGTGCTGGTTGTGGATGCAGGTGGTCGGGGAAATGCTATCGCACATGCTTTTGCTCGCAGCGCGAATGTAGCTGAGGTTCACGTTGCACCTGGCAATGCGGGCAGTGCTTTGCTTGAGAAATGCAGGCAGGTGCCATTAAAGACTATCGACGAAATGATAGAGCACGTGCGGAAAAATAATATCGACTTAACGTTTGTGGGTCCTGAAGGCTATCTTTCCCAGGGGATAGTTAACGCCTTTCAAGGCGCAGGGCTGAGAATTGTCGGGCCATCTGGAGAAGCCACTGTGCTTGAGTCCAGCAAATGCGATACCAAAGATTTCTTAAAAAACATAGGTGTTCCAATCGCTTATTATAAAAATTTTGATAATGCTGATGAGGCGAAGCAGTACGTCAGGGCTTTTTATGCTGATAACAGTGGTAATCTCGTGGTAAAAGCAGATGGCTTGGCAGCCGGAAAGGGATCGGTTGTCTGCAGTTCTGTCGACGAGGCGCTGCACGCAGTAGATCAGATCATGGTGGATAAAATTTTTGGCGATGCCGGAAAGAGAGTGGACATCGAGCAGAGGCTTTACGGAAGAGAGCTTATGTTCTTTGCTCTAACTGATGGAAAAACTGCTGTGCCTCTGGAAGCAGCGATGGACTACAAGCCTGCTTTTGACGAAGGCGATGTGGAGATAATCGAGTGGTACAACGAAACGATCGGCAATCCCAATCGCAGTCACAATCCGAATACAGGCGGCATGGGAGGCTACTCCCCGCATCCATGGCTTGATAAAGAACTTGTGGAGCGGATTATGGAGGAAATCGTCATCCCCGTGATTACCAAATTCCGGGAGATAAAGGGAATAGAGTATAAGGGGATAATCTATTTCGGGCTTATGATCTCTGATGAAAAAAGAGATCCATTCGTGCTTGAGATCAATGTGAGAATGGGCGATCCCGAGGCACAGGTGATACTTCCAAGATTGAATACCGATTTCTATGACTTATCTGAGGCAATAATTGAAGGTAAATTAAACGAAATAAAGCTTGAGTGGGATCCAGCATACTACCTTGGAATCTGCGCGGTGAGCGGTCGATCTAGCGGTACTGACGGATGGAGGGAGGGCTACCCGGGGAGACATTATACTAATCGACCGATATTCGGCTTGAGAAGCGTGGATCAGAGCTGCCTGATATTCCACAATGGCACTGCATTCAGAGATCCTTCGAAGCGGGATGAAGATAAAAACGTAATGACAACAGGGGGCAGAGTGCTCACTCTTGTTTCAAATGGGAAAACATTGCAGGAAGCGAGAGAGGTTGGATACAGAGAGATGAAGAAGATCTTTTTTAACAGCATAAGGTACAGGCGGGATATCGGGAAGTAAATTTGTAGAAAAAAAATTCAGGAGAACAGGTAGGGAGACAGAATCAATGGATGTTAACCGGGAAAGGAGAGAGTTTATCGAGATCGGAGCGTGAGAATGATGATTCCAAGTAAAATTTCTACAGCTACAATCGTTCGTTTTCCATAATTTCCCTTACTTTCTTTTCAAGTTCAGGAAGCTCGTTTTGAATGATATCCCATACAATTTTTATGCTCACACCGAAATATTCGTGAATAAGTATATCTCTCAAGCCAGCGACACTCTTCCAGTCATATGCATATTTAGACCTGATTTCAGGAGGGATATGCTTAACGGCTTCTCCAATAATTTCCAGATTTCGAACGACCGCATCGATAGTTTTTTCGTCTTGAGAAAATTTTTCGAAGGAGAGAGTTCTTCCGTATTTCTTTATTTTTTCTATGCTTAGCAAAATATCATTCAGGTAAAGCTTTACCCTTCTAGACATAGATGGCTTCTCGCAGAATCTCTTCTTTCAACATTGGCTTAATGCTCTCGATTATTACCAGATCCACTTTACGACCAAAGCTCTCTTCCAGGTAGAATTTAAGGCCCATGTAGTTCTTGAATGTTTCAAATCCTTCTTCAAATTCAACCAAAATATCCAGATCGCTGCTCTTCTTGGCTTTCCCTTTAACAAATGAGCCAAATATGCCTGAACTTTTTACGCCAAATTTTTTCCTCAGAAGCGCTTTATTTTTCTTTAAAAAAATCTTAACTGCTTCAATCGAAAATTCACCACCCATATCAGATGCCTCATCGGATTAGTTATTTCCTTAGCTATTTTTCTATTTCTTTCTACATATAGCCATTGTATGCATGGGGTGCAAGCAGAAGTATTCGGCAGATCTACAGATTGTATGAATGTATGCGGGATGTAGGCGGCTTCATTTTAACAGAGAACGAGCTTGAAACCGTTAATAATTGAATCAAAGAGACAGAATCAATGGATGTTAACCGGGAAAGGAAAAGAATTTGTCGAAAACAAATCACGTGAAGTAAAATCAAAAATAAAATAAAAAGAAAAAAAGAAGTGTTTTACTTCTTCTCCTTGGCTTTCTCCCAGTCTCTGATGAATCTTCGCACCAGCTTGCCGGTTGGTGTTCTTGGCATTGCGTTGTGGGTGTACTCGAAGATTCTT
The DNA here is from genome assembly GCA_964631075.1 of uncultured Methanocellales archaeon. GTDB lineage: Archaea > Halobacteriota > JAWCLZ01 > JAWCLZ01 > JAWCLZ01 > CAZVYP01. Next base: position 8,226 of record CAZVYP010000059.1, on the reverse strand, counting down.
GGCAGCTTGTAGACCGCGATCTTGTCCTTCATGAAGTTCAGGATGTCCTGCTCGAGTGCCTTGGCCGCGTCGCCTGTTGGCACTGGCACATCTGGCTTCAGCTGCACCCATGCCTTGACATCCATTCCTCTGACTGCATGCGGCATGCCTATGACTCCAGCGTCTGCTACCTTTGGATGCTTCACCAGTACTTCTTCGACTTCTTCTGGGCCGATGCGATAGCCCGAGCTCTTGATCATGTCGTCGTCTCTTGAGACGAAGTAGACATAGCCTTCCTCGTCTGCATATACATAGTCGCCAAGCACATTCCAGCCGTCCTTGACGCTTTCCTTCTGCTTCTTCATCAGCTTGCCGCCAGCTTCGGTTGGCCTCCAGTATACGATGCCTGTTGGGGCTTTGACAGTCATAGTGCCAATTTCACCTGGCTTGCAGGGCTTGCCTTCATCGCTAACAATTCTGAGAGTTACGCCTTTCAGAGCTACTCCGCATGATTTTGCCTTGGGCTTCATCGTTACAGCATTGGATGTCACGAGGTGCACCATCTCCGTAGCGCCAAGGCCTTCATAGATTGGTACTCCAAGGCGCTTCTGCCATGCTTCGAATGTTTCTCCACCCAGTGCCTCGCCACCAGTTGTATACATTCTGATGCTGCTCAAGTCATATTTCTTCTCCCAGTCAGGTATTGTGAGGTACTTGCGGTATGCAGTTGGCAGTCCGGTGAAGACGGTTATGCCGTGCTTTCCAACATCGGTGAGCAGCTCTTCCGGCACGAATTTGAGTATCAGCGAAACTGCTGATCCAAAGCGGAATGGAATCAGTGCAAATGTGCCGTATCCTGCGGCAAACGAAACCGGTGCTGAACCACCGACTACATCTGCAGGGGTCAGCTTCCACACCTGCTTGCCAACCATGTCACATATGACGATTGCACCATCCATAAAGTGCGCACAGCCCTTCGGATCCCCAGTTGTACCAGAGGTGTACAATAGCAGTCCGATATCGTGTCTGCTGCGCCTCACAGGCTCGAATTTCTTATCGCCTTTTGCCAGCAGTTCTTCATATGACTGATAGCCCTTGGGCTTGATCTCTTCTGGCTTTGCACCTATCACGATCATAAACTTGCAGGTCTTGAAGCCGCCAAGTTCCTTAATCGACCTTTCGACCTCGCCGATCAAACCGTAGGTCACCACCATCGCCTTTAGCTCGGCATTGTTGCTCGCATAGGTGAGCTCCTTTGCCGACCAGAGTGGTGACATTGGCACTGGAATTGCACCTATTCTCATTATTGCAAAGTTCGCTATTATGGCTTGCGGGATGTTTGCGGTTCTGAGACCCACTCTATCGTTCACTTCGATGCCAAGCTGCTTGAAGCCGTTTGCAAGTTTGTTGACATTTATGTACAGCTCTCGATAGGTGACCTTCTGATCTCCGAAGTAAATCGCCACGTTGTTGGTTCTGCCTGCCTTGATGTTTATGTCCAGCAGTTCTTCGCACATGTTCATCTTGTCTGGCACTTTGTACTCAGGTGGGAATTCTACCTTTGGCCACAGCTCTTTAGGCACTAGATAGTTCTCAGGTATTTCAACCATCGTTTCTCCTCCTTAAAATCTGATCTTATGAATGTTCTTCTTGGGTCGTGTCTTATATAAATTTTGTGATTCTATCGCGTTTGAAAATATATAAGAGCCGAATAAAATGCAAGGGTGTATAAAATTGATTGCTAAACAATTACTCCTTCCTTAATCACAATCATTTCTTTTCCCCTGCTATCAATCGCTGTTATTGTTGGGTTTTTGAAGAGAAAATCGCGGTGTGTCAGGCTATCGTTTTTGCCCCCCATCTCTATATTGTAGCCAAATGCTATGTGGGCTGTGCGATCTGCTTTTTCGTCTTCCAGCAAAACGCCTGTTATTCTTGCCCCGGGGTTTATTCCAATTCCGAATTCCCCTGCGAGCTTCGCATTTTCGTCCACTTTTAAAAGCTGCTTGACTCTTTTAAGCATTGAAGTATCCTTTGATTCGATCGAGGTTATTTTCCCTTCGCTCACTTTTATTACAAGATCGCGTTTAACATGTCCAATATCACCGATGCTTCCGTCGACCACAACAGTCCCGGAAACGCTTTCCTCGACTGGTGCTATCCAGATCTCTCCGGCAGGTAAGTTACCCATTTTCCCTTTTTTGATTTCAACATCGCTTTCCCAGCTTCGACCTTTTATGCTCAGGTTGATTGAGGTGCCCTTTGAAGTGCTCACTTTAAGACTCTCGGTGTTTTTGAATCTGGAGATGAGCTTTTTAGCTTTCTGCTGTATCTGGCTGAAGTCTGCTGACATTGGGTTAGCGAGCATATCTATCGTTATATCCGGTGAATGACCAACTTTCGCTCCAGTTTTTGTCTCCATTTTAAAGAGGCTGATTCTGAAAGGTGTTTCCTCACCAATTCCCTTCAGAAGATTGAAGCAGAGATCTGGTTTTAGCTCCTGAATTTTTGTCTCTAAACATGCAGGCACATTTTTGAGAGGTCTGAGATTTTCAGGAATTTTATATGATGCCGTCAGGATATTGCTCTGTTTCAAAGCTTTTTCGATTATATCTGCCATTTCAGCTGCATATTCATCGTGGACAATCAGAGCTCTTTCTCCAGCATTGATGTCCATTATTGCGCTGAGCGTTCTCTTTATAAGCGCGATGTCCACTTTGTACATAAACCTTCTCAAGCAAGCGCAGTTTCGATTTCTTCAATCAGCAGGTCCTCATCGAGTCCGTAGAATCCCAGGCTTTGTAGCACTTCCTCGACAAGATATTTCTGCCCCTGCTTGAAGAGATCTCTCAGGAACTTTCCAGTTTCATTCTTATCAAACCAGCGCTCTCCAAATTTTTCTTCGAGCACACTTTTCAACTGGGACTCGAAGATCCACGCCTTTAAATAGCTGGCTGAGTAAAAGCATGAATCTGTATCGCGAAGGTATTCATCCGGTGAGTGCTCAAATTTAAGCGTCTCTTGCATGAGCGCTGCATAAAGCTGCTCGGGTTTCTCTGAACCGCTGTGCAGTTCATATTCATAGAGCAACTTGGCAGAGTATCTCCTCAGCATATATAGTTTGATAAAGTATGTGTTCCTCAAAAATTTATCATTAACTTCATTGCTTAATTCGAAATGCTTTTCAAGCCAGTAGCGATTCGCAGTTAGATAGTGAAATAGAAAGGCATAGCCTTCGGAGACTGCACTGTCGCCTAAAAATTTGAATTCAAAAGGCAGCGCTGGATCAATGCAGCTGTAATAAATGGCGTGACCAAACTCGTGCAGTAAAGCCTGATAGTCCTCCTGGCAGCCCTGCGGGTTTATTACGAGGATTGTTCTATCCGGAATTTTTAGCGGGGCGCAGAACGCTCTTGGCACTTTTTTCTCCCTTTTTTCAACATCCAGTATGATCCTGCTCTGAATATCTATTTCAAAGCCGATATCACAGGCAGTGCTTTTGAGCACAGATAGCATATCCCTGCTTTCGAAGAATTTATCAAAACTCTGCAGGCGTAAAAGGCGGAGGATGTCCGGCTTACGAATTGCCTTCACCTCCATCCCGATCTCGCTGCTTGCAATCCTCTCAAACTCACGCTTATAAGTGCTATCGGTGCCTTTCAATATATTTCTAGCAATCTCAAGTAAACTGGCAAAGTTGATCTTTGAGATGTGCGAGCACATATGGACATAATCTACGTAGCCAAGCTCTTTAGCCAGTGCATGGGAGCGCTCCAGTTTTTGCTTCATCGGCATGTTAAGCTCAGCGATCAACGGTTTCGTTGCCTCGTATATTGCCAGTCTCTTCGAGTGCTCCGGCTCATTCGCCATTAAAATCGCTGACCTGCGAAATGGATATATTTGTTCTTCAAATGAAATTATGGAGCTGGCTTCTTTCGTCGCTATGCTGTCTGTTAACTCTCTGCTTGCGCTCTCAATGTACTCGACTGCCATAAAGGCGTGGAGATATTCAAGCCTTCTCCGCTCTTCACCCTCGGCAAGCATAGCGCAGGCTTTTCCTTCTTTAGCTGCGTCAATATTGAAGAGATCGTATTTGGAATATATCGAACTCACATCAAGTTCATCCTTCAATCCAGCTGAGTTGAGATAGTGCTCATACGTGAGTTCTTCAACAAATCTCTCCAGACTGGACGTTATAGATTGCCTGTCCATTACCAAAAAATGTGCTTGCTGCTTATATTTTATCTTTACCATCAGAATACTAGCATATCAAGTATTGCGACAACAATGTAAAATGAGAAGAGCACAGCGCCCTGACGCCTTGTAAGCGTTTTACCCGTTGCCATGAATACGAAGAGAGTGAATGTTATAAAATTCATTGCAACAATCGTTGGCAGCACCTGATCGACATTGAACGTAATTGGATAAATCAATCCCATCAATCCCAGTGTGAGCAGGATGCTGGTGATATTCGCACCTATCCCGGAGCCCAGAGCAAGATCAGTCATCCCTTTTCTGGTAGCATGATATGCAGCGGCAATATCAGGAACCGATGTTCCAACTGCAACTACTGTTGCTCCAATCAACCACTCGCTTATCCCCATGGCTTTTGATATCTCTATCGAACCCTGGGTTATAATTTTTGCTCCAATCACAGCCATGAGTATCCCTGCCAATAGCCACATAGGTCCGGCTCTTATCTTGATTCCTCGATTAAAGATGCGTCCAAACAGCATCAGCTCAGCGAAAACTTCCTTCAGTGAAGTGTGGATCTCTTCCGCTCCCATTTTTTTCTCCGCAAGCCAGAGATTTATTGAGTAGGGTATGTACAGCAGCAGCAGCGCAATGCCGTCAAGACGCGATAGTTCTCCATCGAGCAAAAGCGCGGAAGCCACCATCGTTATTGTCAGCAGAAAAACAGCATCCCTCGTTATTATCTCTTTTGTGGTCCTAAGTGGAAAAATCATCGCAGAGAGGCCGATTATGAAGGAAATATTGACAATAATTGAGACCAGTGCGTTGGCCATCGCTATATCAATGCTTCCATCGTGAAGTGCAAAAAGTGAAACAAGCGTCTCGGGCAGCGATGCCAGAGTGGAGACCACCAGAATGGCAATCGCGAACCTCGAGCTACCAGTTTGCCGTGCAACAACCGTTGCGTTGTCGCTGATAAGATTTGAGCCCTCGCTCAAAATGAAAAGGCCCGCGAGTATCAGTACAAGTAAGAGGATGATGTCAAACATGCATTACAACCCAATCCAATCCCGGATAAAATAAATATAAACTGGGAAGATATATAACTATTCTCATAACCTGTGGACTCGTAGTATAGCGGATAGCACAGGGGCCTCCGGAGCCTCAGACCCGGGTTCGAATCCCGGCGAGTCCGTAACGCCTCGGACTTAAGTCCGAGGCATCTCAATCCGAGGTACCAGCTATTTCAACAACTTTTCTCCTCGATTTGAATCCTGACACAATCCTTACCTGAGATGAGGACACCTTGAAGTGCCTGGCGATTTTTTTGATAAGCTCAAGGTTAGCCTTACCGCCCTCAGGCTGCGAGGTTACGCCGACTATAATTCTTTTTTCGCGCTCATCTACCTCGACAAAATCCTTGTGGAACTCAACTTTAACCTCGTATCTCATGCAGGCTCCCGGGATTCCTCAGGAATGCAGGTCCTCTCTGCCAGCTCAAAATATTTCCCTTTTATAATAGATCTCTAACTGATAAATGTATCATTATTTTCACCATGTTCTTCCATCCTGCTTTAATCATGCAGTTGCTCAGCACTGAAGCAGTACAGACGCGAGGGCAGCAGGCTATTGCCAGGGCAGGCAGTGAGATATGTGATAGCAAATCAAAGCAAAAAAAGAGTAAAAATCGCAGAAGACCTTGAAGATGGAGAATACGACAGCAAAGTTTACGCGGGACATTTAATCAGAGCTGCGGAGAGCATGCTTATACCCTTCGGCTTCACCAGTGAGAGGCTGAGGAAAATGATGTGCCAGAAGTATGAAGTAAACTTAAAGTATATTCAGACCTATATCTAAGGCGGGGCGTGTGGCCTAGCCAGGACAGGGCGGCAACCGCTATTTGCGAAGCCGTAAGCCTCCTAAGCTGTAGATCAGGGGTTCGAATCCCCTCACGCCCGCATCCAGAGGGTAGATGAGATGCGAGGTAAATTAGTAGCGGCTGGAATGATGCTGATGATCGCGATGCTGTTCATCACCGGATGCACTGCGCCTTCACCTGCCAGTGTAAATGCTAAGCACGGGAATGTGACCGGGTTGAGCTGCTTATCCTGTCATCGCCGCTGAGGCTCTGTTATCTTCTTTCGGAAACTTCGTGATGCGTGCCTTCGACTACTTTAATGCCCAGGTTCCCTATTGTCTGCTTTATTTCTTCTTTATGTGGACATTTTTGAAATGTGCCTTTCATTAAAATGCATGAGCTTAAGTGAATGACGTTTACACCATATTTTTTCAGCGAATTCGCAAGGCGAAATACCCTTCTTCCGGGGCACCCACCGCAGGTGAAAAAGCCTATTATCCTGGTATTCTCAGGGTAATCTTTGAATGATTCCTTTCGATCGAAAAACGCTCCGAGACAGCCCACGCCAGGGCATACTTCTGATACGATCTCGCAGCGCACCACAGCGATATTCGTAGTTCCTTTTCCTCCTTTTCTAAACTGGCTGCCGTATTTCTTCCAGCCTTCTTTTACTTCTTCGGCAGTTACTCTTGATCTGCCCCTTTTTCTCGCTATTTCCTCTATGCCGTACTTTGCCATCTCGCGCACGTGCTCGGGCACCATTTCGAGTGCCTTTGTTGCCTCCTGATCCCAGTCCATAAAAATGCCTCTTTGTTCGTAATATTACGAACTGATTTGTATTTATAGTTTCCTAAGTGATGCATGGCTGCGTTGAGTTCCACTACATTTTCTGGAAACCGAACCCAACTTTTCTAGTCTCATCCTGTAAGAGCTGCTTGTAGTGCGCTTCAAAAGAGCCTTCCCATTTCCTCATACAGGTGTGACTGCAGAAACCTGCGCTTATCTCTTCAAATTCCCTGGAATATTTGTTACCGCACCAGATGCATCTCATAAACAATCCCCAGAATAATCAACATTGCTTCAAGTTACCCCTCGCTATGCAGGCCAAATAGTCTGCCCACATTATTTATGAAGTCCTCCTCTCCATTCTTGGCGGAATACCTGAGAGTCTTCGTTGGTTCTGCTAAAATTTTGTAAACTATCGCGTTCGCAAGGTCTTCCATTATCTCAATTTTCCGCTCGTCAAAATCCGATCTATTGCCATTTTTCATTCTGGCGCAGGCTTTCTCTACCTCTGTTTTTCTGATCTCCTCTGCCCTCTGATAGAGCGCGCTTATCACGTGATCTGCCTTCTGTTTTGAATATGAATCTTTGAGCAATGCAAGTTCTTCTTCGATTATCTTCTCAACTTTAAGCGCTTCCATCATTCTCAGGTTCAGGTTTCTCTCGCTTATGGCTCTGAGACCGTCGATATTATGGAGTTCTACGCCTGGCAGCTCACCCGTTTTCTCCTCGATATTCCGCGGATTGCCAATATCGATTAATAACAATCTCTTCCCATTATGCTGCTCCAGAAAATTTTTAATCAATTGCTCCGTGATGATCGGATGTGGCGCACTTGTGGCGCAGATGAGAACATCGACGCCTGGTATGAACTCGCCGATTTTTTCAAACTTAACTGCAACACCGTTCACCTCTCTGGCGAGCAGCTCGGCTCTCTCATAGGTGCGATTTGCCACAAAAATTGCTTTCAGACCTCGCGCTTTAACTGCTTTCGCAACGAGGGTTGCCATTTCACCCGCGCCGATTACCATCACTTTTCTATCTTCAAGGGAACCAAGAATTTCCTCCGCGAGATCTACCGCGGCGGATCCGATGGAAACCGATCCCTTGTTTATTCTGGTTTCGTTTCTGGCACGCTTTCCAACGGCAATTGCCTTGTCAAGTGCAGTCGAAAGCACCTTGCCCGCAGTGCCGGCTTTTTTTGCAAGTACATAGAACTCCCTAATCTGCCCGAGGATTTGATCCTCGCCAACAATCATGGATTCAAGACCGCACGCAAGTCTTAAAAGATGTCTGAGTGATTCTTCGTTATTGTGAATTACAACGACTCTCTCGGGCACCCCCATTTCATCTGCAAACTTGCGAAGAAGATCTCCGTTTCTCTCCCCTACCGTGTAAACCTCCACTCGATT
>CAZVYP010000058.1:0-12441 GCA_964631075.1 uncultured Methanocellales archaeon | reverse complement strand
TTTAAAGTCGCGGACCTGTAATTATAGTTTGATAGCGTGATGTCAAAGCTTCTTGAAAAGCGCAGGCTTTTGCTGAAGGCGGCGAAGAATCTCACTCTGGATAAGGGCTGTTTTACTTTGAATGATCTGAGCAGGGAGTTAAAACTCCCTCGAAGTACCCTGCAGGACTGGATCAACAGATTTCTTGAAGAAAAATGCTTGGCTAAAATAGAAAATGGAAGGGGGAGAAGTCCTTCCAAGTTTGTTCGCGCTGCAAAGCTGCTACCCGCAAGTGCGTGCAGGCGGATTTTTTCCACCGCCGACGGGGAAAATGTCGAGATTTTTCACGAGTGCAGAAGCAGCGGATGCATAGCTTTCTGTAATTTTGCATACAGCGTTGCGGGTGGCATTATAACCCATGTTGGCAGAGACGGTCTTTTGCTGAGATGCAAATCCAAGAGAGGTTTTTCAGGCATAGCTATTGGAAATTTCCCAAGGTCTTCGGTCGGCATCGAGCAAATCAAAATTGAAGATGGAAATGTGGTTCAGCGCATCAAGTGCTTCGGCGGACCTGCTTTCTCGCTCACCGAGATGATGAAAGAGGCACGCGGGGTTCAGGATCTGAGGATTTCGAAGAGGGGAGATTTCATAGAGGGTGAAATCGTGACAAAAGCACTTGTGCACGTTACGATTGCAGTCGATGATTCTGATAGTGAGGAAGAAGGCGCTACCTTTGCACTCGCATTATCTTTATTAGACCGCCTTGATTCTATGGACTACGTGGAAGCAATAAGCCATAAAGTGGGATTTCTGAATCCCAGGATCAGGCATAAGACGGCGGGCAACGCGGTCAGCTTCATCGAGCTTGGAGTTTACCCGGAGAATGTGCAGGCGGTTATTAAAAATGCAGTCTCATACATCGGCAAAGAAACGCATTCTGATAGAACCGCAATGGCTATCAAGCTCGGTCTGGAAGTTGATAGCAGGTTAAAGGCACTGGCCACCGAAGCGAGAAGAAGGCATGTTACTGCGGATGAAGCGAGAAGAGTTGCAAAAGCCTGCGATATCCAGGTGATAGAGGTGTCTGGAGAACTGGGAATAGTGGGCGCAGTGGCTGCTATCGGAATGGCGGACAGCAAACCCGAGGTGCTGATGGACCCCCGAAAGAAAATTGCATAGCGGCGGTGATAGCTTTGATAAAACTCGTTATTTTTGATGATGAAGTGCTGTTAAGGGGCAACTGCAGGCTTGGCGATATACTGCCGGCGCAGCATGTTACTGGCGATATTGTCTATGACGACTACGGACACAGCCTGACCCTTTTGCCCGGTGCGAGGTACGTTCTGGAGGAGCTTCATCAGCGCGGGATTTATGCTTCTCTGAATTCTACGAATTATGCCAGTAATTCGATTGCTGTGCTGAAATTACTTGGCATCTTTGAATGGTTTATGTTTCCGATGATCAACACGGTTGAAAAAGGGTTGAATTGCCAGGAGATTCTGAGGAGGCTAAGGCAGAAAGGGGTGGAGATTAAAAACGAGGAAGTGATTTTCGTAGATGTGAAGCAGGAAAATATAGAGAGTGCTTTGAAGCTTCTGCCGGGATGCAAAGCACTTCTGATGTATAAAGATATCTTCGATGTTTCAGACATCCTGCTGCTATAGCCCTCTTTTCCTCAGGATATATACAGACATTAAAGTCAGGCTTGAAAGGAGCAATTCAAATCCCGGTGCTATTTTTGGAGTAGACTGAGCTGATCCTGATGTCGATCCTGATGTCGATGGCGTAGGTGGCCCAAAGCTGATAGTAAGCGGCTCGTTCATCCCAAGTTCACCTGTTATTATCTTCTTGTCCTTGGCATCCTGAGTGCCTCTGGAATATGTGGCGTTTTTCTCGTCGATGCCTGATGGAAGTGCAAGTGAAAAGCTAACCTTATTATCGGTTTTGAAGTTAAAGGTAATCCTGTGCTTGCCGGAGGTGAAATATCCTCTAATAATATTTGGATCGGTTGCGTATTGCGACTTTAGGGTCACAGGATTTGTGGACATCGCCTCCCCCGGGAGATTTGGAAACTCGTCGCCTTTGGAATCTAACTTCGCTACCAGTCCATCTACGTTCAGGAAATTCTGTTTCTCGAGGTCAAATCCAAAAATTGCTTTAACAGCGCCAAGGTTATTTCTCGCTTCTTCTTCAGTTATATATCCATTGCCACTTATGTCAGCGGCTTTTCTTACCTGATAGCTTGTTTCCTTATCAGCAATTCCAGCCAGCTTTATTGTCACCTGGTTATCCGTAATGGTAATCGTGGCATCGCAGCTTACATTTGAAGCTTTTACGATCGTCAATAAGCTCAGCAATATCAAAAAAGTCGCCAGCGTAGCCCTCACATTCATAAAATTATATAAGTTCTGGAACTATAAAAATATATGTCTCAGAGGAGAGAACTCAAAAGGAGAACCGTATTCGCCTTTTTCATCAAAAAGAATATATTTATGCTAACTTAATGGCATAGTTGAGGATTCAATGGCTGAAGAGGAAAAAGAAAACCTGGATGAGGTTGATCTTCGCTTCAAGCTCGTAGTAATCAACTTTCTTCTCATCATATTTCTCTTAATAGCTGTGGTTGTGATATGGTTCCTCGCACGCAAATAAATGCCACTTTTTTTGAGTTCGCAGAGATCTGCAAAAAAATTGAGGAGATTTCAAGTTTGACAGAAATGAAGAATATTATAAGCGAATTTTTAAAAACACTTGAGGGTGAAAATCTAGAGGTAGCGACTCGCTTCATGATGGGAAAAGTATTTCCGGGCGATCAGGAGCTTGGTATAGGCCCTGGCTTGCTCTACAGTGCTCTCTCCTCAAGTTCAGGTGAGTCTTTAATTCGCATAAAAAACCTGATAAAGGAAACCGGGGATACTGGGCTAGCTGCAAAGGAGGCGCTCTCTAAGGGCGCAGTGAAGAAACAAACCACTTTCAGCAGCTTTGCAGAGGAAAAAAAAGTGCTTACACTGGCAGAGGTATATAAACACCTTGATGAGATTTCAAAGATCTCCGGCAGCGGCGCGCAGGGCAAAAAAACTAGGACTCTTCAATATCTCTTCAACGTAGCCACTCCTGAGGAGGCAGTCTATTTAGCAAGACTCGTGATCGAGGAGCTGCGAATCGGCGCTGGCGAGGGAGTGGTGAGAGATGCAATTGCCCAGGCTTTTGAAGTATCATCTGAAGAAGTTGAAAGAGCATATATGCTGACTAACGATCTCGGACTGGTTGCAAAAGTAGCAAAGGCAGGTAAACTCGATCAGCTTGGACTTGAGCTCTTCAGACCTGTCAGGATGATGTTGGCACAGATAGCAGAGTCAATCCCTGAGGCAGTTGAGGAGATAGGGGAGGTGGCGGTTGAGTGGAAATATGATGGTGCAAGAGTGCAGATACATAAGATGGATAAAAAAGTGGTGATTTACTCGCGAAGACTGGAGAACGTAACCGGTTCCCTGCCTGACATCCAGGCGCTGATCAAGTACGTGGGATGTAAAGAAGCAATTCTCGATGGCGAGGTAATTGCAGTTGGAAGCGATGGCAAGCCCCGTGCGTTTCAGGATATTTTGAAGCGATTCAGAAGAAAATACGATGTGCAGGAGACAGCGAAGGAAATACCACTTTCACTCGTACTTTTTGACATATTGTTTAAGGATGGAAAAGGCCTGATAGACCTGCCATTGAGGGAAAGGCGAAGGATTCTGGAAAGCTGTGTTTCCACTGAAGCTCCGGGGGCTATATCAACCGGAGTGCAGATTTTAACTTCGGAGGTTGAAGAGGTGCAGAGGATATACGGCAGTGCAATTGCCGCCGGACACGAAGGCGTTATGCTTAAAAATCCACTGTCTGCGTATACCCCTGGCAAAAGAGGTAAGAACTGGCTCAAGCTAAAGCCCGAGGCAGAAACTCTAGATCTTGTGGTGATAGGCGCTGAGTGGGGAGAAGGTAAAAGAGCCCATCTGCTGGGCTCGTACGTTCTCGCCTGTCGAGATGAGAACACAGGCGAGCTGCCTGCGATAGGCAAAGTTGGAACCGGTATGACTGATGAGATGCTCTCAAATCTCACCGGTATATTTGAAGAGCTGATTATTCCAAAGGCGGGGAAAGAGGTGGATATTAAACCTGTGAAGGTGTTCGAGATTGGCTATGAAGAAATACAGAAAAGCCCGAACTACTCCTCCGGCTACGCACTCAGATTTCCAAGACTGGTTAATCTGAGGGATGATAAGACAGTGGAGGATGTTGATACAATTGATAAAATCGAGCAGGTCTATAATGGCCAGAAATCGGGAAGAGTCAGTAAAAAATCTTTATAGTTAAAAGTGGAGAAATAATTGGAGGCTATAAGATATGAAAAAAATCAATCTAATTTTGCTGATAGCTCTTGCAGTATTTTCACTGGGCTGCACCACATCTCAGCCACCATCCACACCGGCATACACACCAACTGCGACTCAAACCACAGCCGCATCTTCTCCAGCAGTCACTCCAGCCTACGACATACGCTTTGACAACTTCACGGCGCATACCGATGGTAAAGTAAGATTCAGGGCATTCGGGAAAAGCAGCTATTCACTCAGTGATTTGAAATGGTTCATTAATTTAGATGAGCTCAAGGATTATTCAAAGATAATTGTTGGTTACCAGGAAGATATCGGAACTACCAACACAATGATCAGGGGAGCTCCTGAGGGAGAGCCAATCTATATAAAAACAGGGCAGAGCTGGATGACTGGCACACCTGTGTCAATCAAGATTATGGAGAAACAAAGCGGAATTGTTCTGGTAGACAAAATTCTGATAGTCCAGCAATAAAAATTGAACTAAGAGAGCAGACTCATATCCTTGAATGACATAAGCGTGGAAATCGCACGGGTATTGGTTGCGATGCCCTGCTCCTCCACTGCGGCCATTGCGTTTACTCCGGAGAACACTGCGATGCCAGCCCTGCCGGTTTCAACAGGCGCACCGAGCACTAATTGTCCCGGCTCGCCGATTAATATCAGTCCATCTATTCCCATATCTTTAATTGCGCCAAGTACCTCTCTTGCATTACCCAGTGCTACACCCGGTATTTCTCGAATGTTCCCCAGCACCCTCCCATTTCCGTTTCTGACTGCACCGCTGACAGATGTCATCTGCTTGGACATGAAAATCTGAATCGGCTCAATCGAGGTACCGGCATAAGCAATCAGTTCCAGAAAATTCACAGGCTTACCTGCTTTGATTTCCAGTAATCCCCCATATTTTGTCTCAACCGGAATCCCGCTTTTCAAAAGAATGCCGTCCACAGTTATGCTGCACATAGTTGCAATTCCAATTTTATCTTTTGGGATAATTATCTCGTTAAGGTGCTCTCCTTCATCTAAAATCCTGATGTAAGGGCTGACCCCATAGCCCTTTTCATGCACGTCCTTGATTATTTTAATAACCGGCTCAAATTTGCCCTTATCCACGAAGGCAGTGTTAACCACGACCTCGCCATTCCTGGTCTTTGGATCATAAGTGGTCCTGTAAACAAGATCTTCTATTTTGGTAATTACAAGGCCGATTCTATCACCTACAAGTGCATCGCCTATCTCCCTCAAGCCGTTCTCGGTTACCGTTCTACCTATATAGCCGTGCTTCTTGGTGAAGCCTCTTTCGTCAAGAATTCGAAGATGATAGCGCACAGCTCGCTCGCCAATTCTATAACCGCGGCGGTTAAGCTCGCCCGCTATTCTGCGCGCACCCATTACCTCTTTGCTCTCGCTGAGAATCCTTAAAATCTCAAGGAGCTTTCTCTGCATCTGCGAATCAACAGGCATAGCTACTTCTCAAATTGCTTTTTTATTGATTAAATAACTTATCATCAATTTCATAAACGCTAAATAGAACTTAATTCAAAGGCTGAGGAGAGGATTGCAGTGGCTAAGCCGGTGCTGATGGAATTCTATGCCGCGTGGTGCGGACCATGCAGGGATCAGGACGAAATCGTAAATAGATTTTTGCTTAAGTATAAAGATAGAGTGGAGTTCAGAAGGATAGACGTTGACAGCAACAGAGTAATAGCGATGAAGTACGGCGTAATCGGGATACCTATGATCATAATCGAGTGCAAGGGCAAGGTTATTCAGCAGTTCGTAGGGGTTGCACCTGAAAGTAAGCTAATTGAAGCACTCGATAAAGCACTTGAGAGATGCAGGAATGGGGGAAAATAGCTAAAACTTCCAGTAGCTGCTCTGAATCTCTTTGACCTCGCTGACCCGCTTCTTAGCGCTCTCGGTAAGTTTATCATCCGGCTTTTTCATAGGCTCTTCGAATTCAAGTCCAAGCTCGCCGAGAGCGCTGAAAATTGATAAGATAGCATAGGAAAGTCCATTCAAACTATAGCCGCCTTCCAGAGCTGCTACGAGTCTGCCATTGCAGGTTTCATCCGCGACACGTTTTATCGCTCCTGCAAGCGCTCCAAAACCACTGGAGGTGACAAGCATGCTGCCAAGGGGGTCGTCAAAGTGGATGTCCTGTCCTGCCGATATTAAAATAAAATCTGGCTTGAACTGCTTCGCAACTGGACTCAGGATCTCTTCAAAAACATAGCGATAATCGCTGTCACCCTTGCCCATGGAGAGAGGAACGTTTACAGTGTAACCTTCACCCTTGCCAATGCCAACCTCGTGTACCATTCCACTGCCAGGATAAGCCGGACTTTGATGGGTTGAAAAGTAAAGCACGGAAGGATCAGAGTAAAATGCATTCTGCGTACCATTACCATGATGCAGATCCCAGTCAACGATCAGCAACTTTTTAAGTCCATGCTTTTGTTGTAGATATCTCGCAGTAATGGCAACGTTGTTGAAAAGGCAAAAGCCCATACCCTGATCGCGCTCTGCATGATGTCCAGGGGGTCGAACAAGTGCAAAGGCATTGTTAACAGTGCCCTGCAGCACCGCATCCGCAGCGCTCATTACACCTCCGGCTGCCAGCACCGCTGCTTCATAAGAGTACCGTGAGACTGAGGTGTCCATGTCAAGCCGCCCGCCTCCTTTTTCGCATAGAGTTCTGACGCTCTCAACGTATTGTTTATCGTGAATGAAGGCAATTTCTTCAACAGATGCCCTGCGCGGTGCTATTCTGGTAAGTGCCTGCAAAACACTTTTTGTTTCCAGAAGATTCATCACGGCAAGCAATCGCTCCTTTCGCTCGGGATGCGAGCCTGTTTCGTGCTTCAAATAATCGCCGTGATAAACAACTCCAGCTTTCATACATTTTTAAAAAGCAATTTTTTCTATATAGCTCCTTCGGCTTTGACTTCAAAACGTCAAAACGCATAAATTTAAATACAGTGGTATGCTAACATGTGGCACGCGTCCTTGCACGGTGATGCTTTTTGCTTGAAATACGCGATTTAAAAGTGTTTCATGGAAATCTGCAGGTGCTCTGGGGAGTTAACCTCAATGTCGGAGAAGGCGAAATTGTAACGCTGATAGGATCAAATGGCGCTGGCAAGACCACAGCAGTCGAGACAATATTTGGATTGAACAGATCAGCCTCCGGTATAATTCAGTTTAAAGGAGAGAGCATAATAGGCTTGCATCCCTATGAGATCGTCAGGAGAGGGCTTGCACTTGTGCCTGAGAAGAGGGAGCTGTTTCCGAAGATGACTGTGCTTGAGAACCTGAGGCTGGGTGCCTATGCAAAAGGTGGAAAAAGCGATAAACTTGACCTCATCTTCGATCTCTTTCCGGTGCTCGAAGAGCGAAAACAGCAGCTTGCAGGTACACTCAGCGGCGGGGAGCAGCAGATGGCGGCCATCGCCAGAGGCTTGATGTCAGATCCGAAAATGCTTGTGCTCGATGAGCCCTCGGTCGGGCTCTCGCCACTGCTCGTTTCAATGGTGCTCGACTCGATAAAGCGTTTAAATCGAGAAGGGGTTACGATTTTGCTGCTCGAGCAAAACGTGGCACACGCGCTGGAGATAAGCAACCGGGGCTATGTGCTCGAAAACGGCAGAATCACGCTTGAAGGAAGCTCTCAGGAGCTTCTGAACAACGAGCACGTTAAAAGTGCTTATCTGGGGATTTGAAATTCGATATCTTTAAGTAATTTGTTTTCTATAAAATGCTATTGGTAACAAATATGTCTATGCAGGTTTCAAGCAGAATTCCTCCAAAATTTGTTTCTGAAATAGAAGACCTGGTTAAGGAAGGATATTACCTCAACATTTCTGACTTTGTCCGGGAGGCAGTGAGAGAAAAATTAGAATCAATCAAAGAAATAAAATTGAGAGATATCTCACTCGCCGAGGCTAAAAAGGAGATTTACCGTTATTTGCTAGAACATCCCTCCGTATATCCATATGATATTGCAAATGCACTAAACCTGGAGCTTTCACTGGTTCATGAAGCACTATCTGAGCTTAAAAAAGAGGGCAAAGCCGAGGAAGAGCAGTGACAGTTTTATTAGAAGTTGGAGATGGAATTAAAGGGGAAAAGATCTCTTGCGAGTTCAGAAAGGCCTCAAAGCCTGTGCTGATAAAGAAAACATCTGGACATAGAGCTATGCGAGCATTTATTGAAGGCCTGCCATGTGTATGCTACATCGAAAAGAGATGGAGAGCAGTTCCGGAAAAATAGTCTTTTTTAAGTGGTCTTCTTTTCTTTCCAGCGCTTCTCAATTTTATCTAAAAGGGAGATGAAGCCCTGTGGCAGGAATATTACTATTATGATCAGCATCAGCCCGATTACAATGAAGCGCTCATAGGACCAGCCCATTATTCTGAGTCCCTCTGAGATCGCGGTGATAACCACTGTGCCGATAATCGGGCCCTCAGTTGTTATAAGCCCTCCGCTGATGCAGTATATAACAGGCAGAAATGAATTATCTATGCTGAAAATCTCAGGACTTATGTAGCCAAGATAGTGCGCCTGAAGCGCTCCGGCAACACCTGCTATATAGGTGCTCAGGGCAAAAGCAAGTAATCTGAATTTCACCGGGTCTATGCCAGCCGCTCTTGCCTCCACCTCGTTTTCGCGTATTGCTGCAAATGCTAGGCCGATCTCGGACTTCAAAATAGCGCGGATAGCAAGCACCGCGATTACCGCTATAATGAGGATAATATAGTACTCATAGAGGTAGTAAAGATCTATCGAGGCGCTGATAAGGCGCGGCACAGGCTTGCCGTCAGGACCGCCAGTTAAATCCGGTATCTCACTCACGGCTATGGTGTGCAGGATAACCGCGAATCCGAAGGTCACCATTGCGAGGAACCACTCTTTGAGGCGTGCACATGTAAGTCCTATCACAAGGCCTATTAACACCGCGAATATGGCTCCAAGAAAGATCCCTATTATGGGGGTAATTCCCAGCTTCGAAGCGATTAAGGCTGAGGCATACCCGCCTATTCCGAAAAAAGCAGCGTGTCCGAGTGATCCCTGACCCGAGTAAACAAGTAAGTTCCACGCGGAGGAGTATATTATAAAGACAAGGGCAATCGTCATTATACCAAGAATAAATTTTTCTCCCGAGATAATCGGTAAAATAAACGCAATTGCGAGGCCGAAAAGAGCTTTCCAGTGCTTTAATTTCATATTATATCTCATTCTCCCTTCTCCCCGAACAAGCCCGTAGGCCTTATAACCAGCACAACGATAAGAATTATGAATGAAACCGCATCCTTCCAGTGCCCGCCAAAAAGCACAGCCGCAATGTTTTCTCCTAATCCGTAGAGCAATCCACCTGCTATTGCACCCGATAAGCTACCCAGCCCGCCGATTATGATGATAGCAAAGGCTTTGATCGCTGGAATCGAGCCTGAGTAAGGTCCAAACATCTGACCGCTCACCACGAGAAGCGTGCCAGCAGCGGCGGCGATGGAAGCTCCTATCCCGAAGCTTATCATATCCATTCTCTCCACGTTAATGCCCATCAGCATGGCAGCTTTTCGATTCTGGCTCGTTGCTCTGATCGCCCTGCCGGTTTCAGTACGCCTGAGGAAAAACTCGATTATTACGATCAGCAAAATTGTGACCACTATGATAATAAGATAGTCCAGGGGAAAGCTCACCCCACCGCCAATGGGTATTGCAATCTGCTCATAGGGACTGCGGATACTACGGTAGCTGCCCGTCCACAGGAATGCAGCGGTGTTCTGGAAGAGATAAATTAAACCCAAGCTGAGGAAGATCTCATTCAGCTTGCCGGTTCCCAGGATCGGGCGGAAGCACAGGCGCTCAACCGATATGCCGACGCCAGCCATGACCAGCATTGTAATAATGAGAGCGAGGTACGGGTCTATGCCTGTAACAGTTACTGTCCAGTAAGTTACATATGCACCCAGCATCAGGAACTCGCCGTGGGCGAAGTTCACGATCTTCATCACACCGAAAATCAGGTTCAAACCGGTTGCAAGAAGAATGTAGATACAGCCGCTATAGAGCCCCCAGAAGATGACCTGTGCGAATATTTCGAAGCTTACTGCCATTTTGACTCCAGCTCAGATGATAAAGGTTATTTATAAATAAAAAAATTGTGGAAAGTTGTTAACTTCCCGGTTCATACCACGGCGGCAGAACAAAGTTGGTCTCCTTGATTTTGTCTGGCCAGACGATCTTGGGACGTGTCTCTCCAAGAGTGCTGTTCATAAAGAGCTGTTCCATGAATATTTCAAATTTGCTCTCTCTGTAGTCCTTGGAGAACACAATCTTCCCTTCTTTCATCGGTTCTACAATCGCAGGCATTTCGAGGCTGGCAAGCGCATCTCTGACTTTTGTCTTATTCAGAGTCCCGGCGTTTTCAATAGCCTTTGCAAGTATGAATACTCCATCGTAGGTAGAGGCACCCATCATTCCGGGATATCTACCGTTCTTTGTCTTGAAATCCTCTAGATACTTTGTGGATATTTCAGGAAACAGTGGATTTGCATAAGGTCCAAATCTGCTCTCCTGTATGGAGTATTCGCCCCAGCTTCCAATGCCTGTGTAGTATGCTGCCAGATCGTTGCACTCAACCGAGAGGAAGATCGATTTGATTCCGAGGTCATTTCTGCCCTGCTTCACGATGTTGATCTGCTCACCCGGCCACGCAGCCGGATAGATAACATCAGGCTTCGCATCCTTAATCTTCGTCAGCTGGGCTCTGAAATCGGTAGCATCCGGCGTGTATGACTGCTTCTCAACGATTGTGAAGTTCAAATTGTGCTTGGCAATAGCCTTTTCTGTGCCGTTAAGCACACCGGATCCATATCCACCTGACTGATAGATGACCGCAACTCTGAGAGATCGATTGGATGAGAAGTTATACTTGGCGTAAATAGCAGGTTTAATTACCTGGTTAACGAAAAGCATCGTTTGCTCCGAGTAGTCATCCGTGGTCGGGCAGTGATGGAACATATATTCGATGTTCGCAAGATCGGTCCTTCGGGTGACTGCCGGGTTTGAAGCTCCGGTGATCACAAAGGGAACTTTATTTTCAGCCGCAACAGCCTCTCCTGCCATCGTGGGGGCAGTTCCAAAGCCGCCGGTAAGCACATCGACTTTATCCTCTAATACGAGTTTCCTGGTTGCTTTGACAGCGCCGTCCGCCGTACCCTCGTCATCTGCCAGGAATACCTTTACGGGAATTGTTTTGTTGAATTCTTTTACAAAAACACCGCCCTTGGCGTTTATGTGGGTTGCGGCCAGCTCGGCACTCGGCCCCATGTCAAGGCCGATCACCGCACCCGCACCCTTCAGAGAGACAACAGCTCCAATTTTTATCTCCTTGGGAGCTTCTGGTGCTGGTGTCGGTGGTGCCGCGCAGCCGGCAAACATCGCGCCAATCAAAATCAGCATCATTATCGACATCATTTCGCGTTTCATTTTTTACCCTCCTACTCCTCCTTAACCGTGCTATGCAATAGCATGGCATACTAGGCACACATATAATGAAAGAAGATCGATATAAATATTGTTATTATTTATCGTGAAGTTTTCAGATTTAGCTCCTTATGTGCTTCACGATGTGACCGATTTCCGGCAAAATCAATTCGCGTATCGCAAGATTAACGGCATTCGGAGAGCCCGGGAGGCAGAATATGACCCTGCCTTTAACAACGCCTGCTATCGCGCGAGTGAGCATCGCAGCGCTGCCAATTTCCTTCGTGCTTTTAAATCTGAAAAGCTCTCCAAAGCCCTGAATCTCTTTCTCGAGCAAGGGCTTAACCGCTTCAACTGTCACATCCATTGGAGCGAGACCGGTGCCTCCGGTGCAGATTATTAAATCAAGATCCATCACAGCGAAATCCATCACGCGCGCTCGAATCATCTCCGCATCATCAGGGATCAGAGAGTAGTCAACACATATCTGCCCATCGCCGGTCATCAGCTCTTTTATCCTCACTCCTGATGTATCCTCGCATTGCTCCGGATCTTTAGCGCTGCCAAATTTTTCGAATCGCGAAGTACTGAT
>CAZVYP010000057.1:0-12553 GCA_964631075.1 uncultured Methanocellales archaeon | reverse complement strand
CTGTTAGAAATGGCTTGGCTCTGTATTCTTGGAGTTCTTTTTCGAGTTTTTCGAATGCCAGTTTGAGAATTCGGTTGTCTTCTCGTATTTTTTTGTTTTCCTCTTCGCTTTCTCGTAGTTTCTTTATTAGCTCGGCTCTGGGTTGATATTCATTGTCTGCTTCTTGTCTTAGGGAGTTCTCCACATGTTCGATGACGAATTTTGATATGGATACGCCGCTTTTATCTGCTCGTTCTTTCCATTGTTTGACCATTTCGTGGGATGGGAGGTAAACGTAGATGGCTCTTTCTTTAATGGTTTCAGTTTTACCTTTTGATGTTCTTTCAGCCATAAAAGCCTCTATAGTATTATACGTCCTCAAAGAATATAAAATTTACTAGTAAAATAGTGCGGGGAGTGAGATTTGAACTCACGAACTCCTGCGAGACAGGACCCTCAATCCTGCGCCTCTGGTCCAAGCTTTTTATAAGTCTTGATTGACCTGGCTTGGCAATCCCCGCTTTTTTTGATTTTTTATTCTATGGCCTTCAGGCCTTCGCTGAGCTCCTTTGATTTTTGCTTGAGGATTTCTGCTCCTCTGGTTATTAGCTCTGTTACTGGGAGTGATCCGTCTGATTCGACGCTGAAGACGAATGAGACTTTGTCTTCCTGCACTTTCAGCGCTTCCACGTCGCATGCTTCTTCGCAGAGCTTGCAGAAGGAGCACTCTGCTTCTTCGATTACTTTGAGCTTGCCATTCAGTTTCAGTATTTTTCGCGGACATTCTTTGACGCAGGCGCCGCATCCATCGCATTTCTCGCTTATGACTATTTTTGGCAGGTTTTTGTACCCGCAGGCTACTGCTGGCTGCCACTTCGCGTGGTCCTTGCCCTGTCCAAGTCTTGCTATTGCTTCGAGCACGATTTTCTGTGGTGGGAGCTTTGTGCCATCCTTTGATAGTGGGTATCCTTTCAGTTCAATGATTGGTATGCTGGTGTCGGAGGGTATGACTTTTGGATCGCTTGATTGCAGGTCTCCTGAATAAACTATCCTCGGTCCTTCTGCGCTGAGGGTTAGTGATACTTGACACTGAGGGCACCCGCTTTCGCATTCGCATTCGTTGGGATATCGATAGCTCTCCAGGTCTGATTTTAGTGGGATTAATCCGATTCTCAGTGCGAGTACTTCGTCGAATAGCACGGAGGTGTTTTCGAAGATGTTTACTTCGTCGATCGCTAGAGTGGGCACCTCGGAGATCATGCTTCTTCTCAGTGCATTTGCATATGCTGGTGTTACGCCCGACAGGATGAATTTTGCGCTATAATCTTCTAATTTTAATATCTTTATATCCATTTTGTCTGCACTCCTTAAGGGCTAGACTCTTCTGCCTCGCTTGCCACCTGGCGCTCTTGTGCCATCGTGTGGTATGGGCGTTGCATCTTCGATCCTGCCTATCTTGAGCCCTGCTCTTGCAAAGGCTCTGATCGCTGCCTGGGCACCCGGTCCTGGACTGCGCTGGTTGTTGCCGCCCGGTGCTCTTACTTTGATGTGGACTCCCATTATGCCTTTGTCTTTGGCTTGCTCTGCTACGCGCATTGCCATTTGCATTGCGGCGTATGGTGAGCTCTCGTTTCTGTCTTCTTTGACCACCATACCGCCCGAGCATTTTGCTATGGTTTCGGCTCCTGTGAGATCGGTTATTGTTATTATGGTGTTGTTGAATGAGGAGAATATGTGGGCTATACCCCATTTTCCTTCTGCCATTTTTTTATTCCCCCTTAATTCGTTCTCCAGCGGTTGCCGGAGGTGGTGGGGTTCTTTGAATCATTTCGGGCTTGATTGGTGAACCTATATAGTATGAGATCTGTGTTTCCTCATCCTTATGAACCATGTAGCTGGGTATCGTGTTCTTCCTTCCGTTAACCGCGATGTGCCCATGTACTATGAACTGCCTCGACTGCCTTGTCGAATTTGCAAGTCCCTGCCGGTATACCTGTGTTTGCAGTCTTCTTTCCAGTATGTCATCTATTTTAAGCATGAGGATGTCGTCGAGAGTAGTATTTTGCTTCAGTAATCCGAGTCTCTGGAGCTTTGCCAGTATATTTCTGGCCTCTACGTCTGCAACAGCGTTTCTCTCTCCTTTCGCTACTCCCAGCTCAGCTAGCAGATTTCTTGCCTCTCTTCGATATTTCCTCAGAATGCTCTCAGCTTTCCAGATTTCACGCTTGTTTCGAAGTCCATATTTCTTAACAAGTTCGACCTCTTCTGCAATTCTGGTGGCCTGCCAGGGGTGGCTCGGGCCTTCGTATAGCTTCTTTGCCTTTCCAGGATATCCCATGTTTATACCCCCTTCTCATGCGGCTCTCTGGGTTTCCTCTCTTCTTTCTTTTCTCCTTCTTTCTTCTCGCCTTCTCCCGGGACCAGCTTCTTCCTTGTTACACCTACTATGCTGCCCGTTCTACCTGTGGAGCGCGTCCTCTGACCTCTCACTTTTTGTCCTGTTTCGTGGCGTATACCCTTGTAGCTGCGAATTTTTTTCATCAAATTCAGGTCTTCCCTCAGTGACAATAACAGATCTGTGCCGAACATGTGCTTGTTTTCCCCGGTGTAGAAGTCATTCTGGCGGTTGAGCATCCATTCGGGGAAATTGCGCTCAATATTATCTACAACGCTTCTGAGTCGCTCCACTTCCTCGCCGGATAGATATCCCATTTTTGCATAGGGATTAACGCCTGCTTTAACAGCTATTACCCTTGCCATTCTTCTGCCAATGCCCTTGATACCTGTCAGCGAGTAGTGCACTGACTTTTTGCCCTCGAGGTCTGTATTTGCTATTCTAATGATGTGCTTGATCCCCTCGTCCTTTTTCTCTTTCGGCGCTGCCTCTTCTTTTTTCTCCTTGACTTCTTTCGGTGTTTTTGGTTTTGCCATATATATTCTACCTGTTAATTGTGCTCGAGACACAAATGAGATTCACAGAGTAATTTTTTTTTCGACGCCGAGGAAGGAATATTCCTTTGCTCTCGTAATCTGGCTTTCGCCCAAGAATCTCATGATAACTCTTTGCGTCTGAAGAGCTATTTTCTATAATTAGAGTACTACTTTCTATATATCTTTTACCATAGAAAGAAAAATTCAATTAAAAATAGCTGAAAAAGAGCACTATGCTTTTACAAGTTCATCATCGCTCACGCGCACAGGGCGTCCCTCAATTATATCATACCCCTGCAGGCACTCTGAGCATATATAACAAAAGTTCCCGGTTTTGCCCACTTTGAATGATTCGTTCTTTTCAAGCGTGCCACCGCATTTCGTGCAACGAATTTTCACTACCTCAACCATCGAAAATGCACCTCCAATCTTGCTCTGATACTGCTTCCTATATATCCTTTCTCCCCAAAGCTGATCAGCCCTGTCTATCGCTTTGGAGGAGAGTGTCAAGGGGAGAATTGCTAGCAAGCCGCTCATTCCTTCGAAGAGAGGAGGTGTCAATAGGAGAACCGCAGGTGCTTCTTTGGTCAGAAAGCTTTAAAAGAGCGTATCATAATAATTAGAGCAAAACTGGTGATTTCAAAATGCGGGTGGAAATCTATGACACCACGCTGCGTGACGGAGCGCAGAGAGAGGGAATAACGTTTTCCGCTAAGGATAAGCTGAACATAGCTTTGAAGCTTGATGAAATTGGCATACATTATATCGAGGGCGGCTGGCCCGGCTCCAATCCCAAGGATATTGATTTTTTTAAGGAGATCAAAAAAGTTGACCTGAAAAATGCTAAAATCGCTGCCTTCGGTGCAACTCGAAGAGCAAATGTAGCTTCCGGGGAAGATGCAAATCTCAGGGAAATTGTGAACTCCGGTGCTCCTGTTGCCACGATTTTTGGCAAGACTTGGGACTTCCATGTAACAACTGCGCTTAAAACCACTCTGGATGAGAACCTTCGCATGATCTCGGATTCAATCAGATTTCTGAGAAGCAATGGAATGCAAGTTTTCTACGATGCCGAGCATTTCTTCGATGGATATAAAGCAAATCCAGAATATGCGATGAAGACATTGAAAGCTGCGGAGAGCGCCGGTGCAGAGGTAATCATCCCCTGCGATACTAATGGCGGGACTCTAACCTATGAGCTGGAGGAGATCTTTAGAACAGTTAAGAGGGAAATAAAAACTCCGCTGGGGATACACGCGCATAATGACTCTGAACTGGGAGTTGCAAACTCAGTTGCAGCCGTAAGGCTGGGCGCTGCTCAGGTGCAAGGAACAATCAATGGATATGGCGAGCGATGTGGCAACGCAAATCTCTGCTCTATTATCCCGAACCTGCAGATTAAAATGGGCGCTAAATGCATACCTGAGGAGAAGCTGAAGAAGCTCACTGATCTCTCGCACTATGTAAGCGAGATAGCGAATCTATCACCTGATACCCATCAGCCGTTTGTCGGCACCAGTGCATTCTCTCACAAAGGTGGTGTGCATGCAGATGCAGTGCGGAAGGACACTCGCACATACGAGCACATCGATCCTGAGATCGTGGGTAACAAGCGCAAGATCCTGATCTCGGAGCTCTCGGGCAAGAGCAGTGTCTACCACAAGGTAGAGCAGATGATGATATCAGAGAAGATTGATGCCAAGGAACTGCTAGAAACCGTAAAGATCCTTGAGAAAAATGGCTATCACTTTGAAGCAGCGGATGCGTCCTTCGAGCTGCTTACTTTGAAGACGCTTGGCAGGTATAAGAAGCCCTTTGAGCTGGAGAGGTTCAGAGTAATTGTATATCAAAAGAAGGAAGAGGTGCTGGCAGAAGCCACTGTGAAGATCAGCGTTGGCCACCAGCATATACTCACCGCAGGTGAAGGCAACGGCCCGGTTAACGCGCTGGATATGGCGCTGCGCAGAGCACTTTTGCAGGCATACCCTATAATCGAGAGGATCAAGCTGGTTGACTATAAAGTGCGCGTGCTTGATGAGACAGAAGGCACAGCGGCGAAGGTCAGGGTGCTAATAGAAAGTGCGATGGGCGACAAGCGCTGGAGTACGATTGGTGTCTCGACGAACATCATAGAGGCAAGCTACCACGCGCTTACCGATAGCATCGAGTATGCGCTGCTGAAATTTGGGAAAGAGTGATCGAGTTCCTGGTAACTTTGCGATAAATTAATATCCAGATAATCCAGATAATTAAATCTTTTGAAAGGAGGCAAAAAAATGGCTATTGGCACTACAGAGGTGCTGCTGATACTGGCCATCGCTGTTCTGCTCTTTGGTGCCGACAAGCTGCCGGAGATTGCAAGAGCAATGGGCAGATCGATGGGGGAGTTTAAAAAGGTACAGAGAGAGACTGAGCTGGAGCTGAGGTCGCTTGAGAAGCCGGTAGCACCTGCTGCACCATCGGGTGAGAATGAGATCAGAAAACTGGCAAGAGAACTGGGCATTAAAACCGAAGGCAGGACCGATCAGCAGCTTGTAGAAGAGATAAAGGCGTTGAAGGCGAGCAAGTAGAATTCAGTTCCATAGTTCCATAGTAAAATATAAATATCTACTCAGTACAAATCATTTCTTTAATATAAAAAAATAAAAATCTGCGGGGGATGTGTATGGAAACGATTGTGCAGGAAGCTATTGCTCACTCTGAAAAAGAGCAAATGAGCAAGCAGGCTGCTGCTGAAGTGGATTTTGACAATTTCAGCCAGCCAAGGATCGTGGTAGTCGGCATAGGCGGCGCTGGCAACAACTCGGTTAATCGCCTTCACAGCCTCGGGGTAGCTGGGGCGGAGACAATTGCAGTGAACACTGATGCAAATCACCTGAGCATAGTGAAAGCGGATAAAAAAATATTGATAGGCGCGTTAACTAAAGGTCTCGGCGCGGGCGGCAATCCGGAGGTTGCCGAGAAAAGCGCTGAGATGTGCAAAGAGGTAATCGCACAGGCAATTGGACGTGCAGAGCTTGTATTCGTAACCGCTGGCGCAGGCGGTGGCACCGGTACTGGAGCTGCGCCGGTTATAGCGAGGATCGCCAGAGAAAATGGCGCCATCGTAATCGCAATGGTCTCGATGCCGTTTGCAGTTGAGCGCGCGAGAATTAAAGTAGCGGAGAGAGGCCTTAAGAAGCTGAGGGAGCACGCTAATACTGTAATCGTGCTGAGTAACGACGGGCTCGTAAAGCTGGTGCCAAACCAGCCAGTGGAGCAGGCTTTAAACGTGATGGATCACTTAATCGCGGACACTATAAAAGGCATTGCGGAGAGCATCACGCAGCCATCACTGATCAACATAGATTATGCGGATGTAAAATCAATTGCAGAGCTCGGCGGTATTGGCACGCTGCTAGTGGGCGAGGCAAAGGGCAACGATAAGGCTCTGAAAGTAGTAACGAGCCTGCTCTCAAACCCGCTTATGGACATTGATATCAAAGGCGCGAAAGGCTGCCTGCTCCATATAATTGGAGGCCCTGATCTCACACTTGAAGAGACGAATGAGATTGCAAAGGGACTCACAAAAGAGATGGATCCGGATGCAAACGTGATCTGGGGAGCCAGGATACGCAAGGGTTTTGATGACAGAGTACGCGTGATGGCAATCATCAACGCCATCGGCGTGGAAACACCAAAGACCATTGCAGCAACAGCGCAGGGTACAGCAGTTGTCGAATCACAACCGATTGCGAACATCGCTTTGGCAGAGCAGAAGAAAATCCTGAGTTCGGAGTCAATCACAATTCCAGTTAGCAACCAGGAGCCACCTGTTATTCCAGTGAGAAGGCTGGCAACCTTTGTGGACAAATATAGCTTGGTGCTGTGGCTCATAGGGCTGTTCTTCCTTGGAATCATAGCACTTGCCGGTTTGTTCTACATCCTTCAGTGGTTCAAGTAGCTCTTCTCTTATTTTTATTTTTTATTTATCAGTGATTTTATTCCCCGATGATCTGCACAGCGATTTTGCGATTTCTTGATCTGTTGTCGAAGTCTATGAAAACAAGCTGCTGCCATGTGCCCAGTGCAAGTTTTCCGTGGATTAATGGCACGGAGATGCTCGGGCCTATCAGCGCGGCTCTCACGTGGCTGTGTCCATTGCAGTCGCCCCACTTCAGGTTATGTTTATATTCGATATTTTCGGGTGCGATTCTCTGGATAGCTTGCCTGAGGTCTTCAACTGCGCCGCTTTCATATTCTATCGTGGTAAGCGCACCGGTTGAGCCTGGCACGAAAATTGTAACGAGGCCGTTTTTCACTCTATTGCTCTTAACGATTCTGTCCAGCTGCAGGGTGATATCGATTACGTCCATGTTTCCCTGTGTTGAAAAAGAGATGAAGTCATTTATTACCAATTTTTTCACCTCAACGCCATGCATATGTTTTTATCTCTGTTCATATATTATACGTAGAAAGTGTTTGTGCTGATCAAGGTGATATATTAAATGCAACAAAAACTCATACCGAGGATGGTGTTTTTCACGAGTGGCGTAGGGAGGCATAAGGAGCAGCTCGAGTCTTTTGAAATGGCCCTGAGAGACGCCGGAATCGAAAAATTTAATCTCGTACAGGTGAGCTCAATTTTACCGCCGAAATGCCAGATCGCCATTAAAGAAGATGGGCTGAAGGAACTTGCACCGGGTGAAATTGTTTTCACTGTTTTGTCAGAGATCTCTTCCAATGAGCCCAACCGCAGAATTACTGCGTCAATCGGCGCTGCTCTTCCAAAAGAGCCGGAGAAGCAATTTGGCTATTTGTCCGAGCACCACGCTTATGGTGAAACCGAGGAGTTCGCCGGCAAATATGCAGAGAAGCTCGCCGATAACATGTATCTTACATGGACGAATGAGAAGGCAGCCAAAACACTGCATGTCTCCCGCTCTGCAGAGGTTGAAGAAAACAGGAAATGGACGTCGGTGATCGCCGCCGCGGTATTCGTGCTTTAAATCATCTTCGATCAAGCTCATTTGGCTCCGGAAGGGTGCTGAGCATCTCCTCTATTCTGTTAAGTTCTTCCCTTAATATTTTTATTTCTTCTCCGGATTTGATTTTAGCTGAAGCCTCTTCCTTATTTTGAAAATATCTTGCACGCACTTTATCGAAATTGCCATTTATGGCAGCTTTTCGAAGCTCGCGTAAAAAGTTGATCTGTGACTCGCAGTTGATATTTTGCTGTCTGGATATGCTGTTTACCGCAGAAATTATCTTTGGAATTTTAATCTTAAGATCATCCGCGCTGTTATCAAGATCTATCTGAAGTGCTCCTGTGAACTTCAGGCTGTTGAGAGATTCGAGCCATGGCAGATTTGGAGCTACTACTTCAAGAAATGCTTTTACATCATCGAGATAATACTGCAGCCTCTCGCGGGAATGTCTGCTCATATCGATCAGTTGAGAAACGTTGGCTTTGCCGACCTCGTTAGCCACAAGAAAACGCTTGAGAACTTCAGCCTGCTTTGGAGGGGGTGGAAGGGCAAGCTCGGGATTGCCGTATATGTCCAGCATGATTGAAATCGCTTTTCTCGATTGCGCCTTTGCGATGAAGTCGCTCATCAGATCTGCGATTGACGTGTTATAGCTCTGGAGCCGTGAATTGAAAGCGGAATATTCTTCCTCGCTGCAAGCCTCTGTTTTAAACAGAGCTTGCTTTGTCTCTATTTCCGAAATTTTTTCCATCAAATTTAGCTTTCGATTTTGGAGAGCAGTATATTTTTTTCTGTATTCTGACAGCAGTAATTCATGCTCTTCAGCCATGGAAATTAGAGGGCTTAATTCCTGCAGTGCTTCGTCCGCTGCTTTGAACCTGAACTTTTTCAGTGCAAGCAGCGCTTTATCAAAAAATTCAATTTCTTCTTTTATCTTGCCACTCGCATGTGCTGCCTGAACCTTTAAAGCAATTCTGTTAAGCTTTTTTAATAGCTCTACGCGGGTGAAATAATTGTCAGGCTTTCGGCTGTACTCTGAAATCAGCTCCTGCAGAGAACCATGGTGTTTCTTCAGTTCCTCAAGCCGTGACTTTCCTGTTTCATCGATTCTGGCTTTCAGAGTTCGAATTTTATTAGCAAGGTGGTGCACGGTTCTCAACGATTATTTCTTTTCTCAGATCACCCATCGATGCCACGCGCTCGGCAAATGCATTGTGTCGGTGGATGCTTTCCTCGTTGGTCTGCCTGATTATTACTTTTGCGTCGTACGGCAGCTTTGGAAATGCAACCACTAACTTCTGGGCCATCAGTCGCACGCAGTCTTCGACAAACTTTGGATTTTTATGCGCCTCTTCGACTATCTCTGCTTCATCTTTTCGCTTGAGCAATTCAAATGTCTGCGAACTCATTGATTGCTCGATGATATCTATCAACTTTTCAATTGGCACTTCATACCCGTCATCAACTTCTATAAAGATCTCGCCGCGCCCGCGCTGATTATGCGTTGCCATTGGAATTTCTTTAAGGAAGTTCTCAACATCAGCCTCCTCTAATCCAAGTCCTTTGAGCTTATCCTTTGCTCTCTTCCTCGAGATTTCCTGGGCACATGGGCAAGCGGTTATTCCAAGTTTTTCAACGCCGATGGTCTTTTTGACCTTTGTCTCACCATTTTTCCTCATAGCGACAGCTTTGGCGGATATATCAACAACTTCCTGGCATGCCAGTCCTGTCTTAGGGGTTTTCTTTTTAATCATCAGCTCGCTTTTCATTGTAACTTCTGACCTGGAAGCGTACTCATGCCATTTTAAAAGACGCCTGGCCACCTCGCTACACAGTCCCTCGATTTCATAGACAGGCTCTGAGAGTGCTTCTTCGAGCACCTCATCTATCGCCTCGAAATTTCTGGATAGATTTGCACCCTTGCGATCCGAGGGGAGATCTACAAAAATGCTGAAGTTTGACATCAGCACTATGGGTCTCTTGCCATTTCTGGCGACTTCAACGATTTTTTTTACGTCAGTAACGCCCACTCTGGTCAGATCTATTGATATTTCTGGCCTCGTTGCCTGAACATCTGGAAGGCGCATGTTTCCTCCAAAACCAATGCTTGGAATACCCATTTATAATGCCTATTACTCTTAAAGTTTGTGAAAAACGTTCGCTGGAGTCTGTTTTCCTTGATCTTATATCCCTGCTTGGAGCTATAATAGCACTTTATCCATACTGCCTTAAATAAATTTGTTAAGAAAATCGACTAAATGTCTAATAATTAGACAAATTAAAAAATTGAGGGGGTATCGACCAGAATGAGATTAAAAGAAATTATGACTACCGGTATCATAACAATTCACATGCAGGAACCCATTGAAAAGCCGAGTGGATGCTGAATAATTGTGGATTCAGAAGATTGCCGGTGGTTGATGACGATGGCAGAATAATTGGAATGCTTAGCGCAAGGAAATTGCTTTTCGGATTCAGAGTTGGCTATCTGAAAAGAAAGGCCTTAACCGAAAGTATTGCAGAGCATTATTAACCCAGGGGAGATCGCGGATCGTTGCTGCACAGGGGTTGATGTGGGGGCCAAAAAGGTGACCCCGTGCAGCTTCACCGCCTGGTAACTATCGTGAGTATATCCTCATCAATAAGTTCATGACTCAACCCGGCTCTCTGCCCGCTGTGCTTTGCCGATCTCCCCCAGACCTGTGCATATCTGAAGTTTCGCTTTAAGTCACGGTGAAGTCGATCGCAAACCGCTGCCACTGTTGCGCCACGTCTGAGCACCATTGGCTCCTGCATATCTGCCTGCTCGCCAGGTGGCTTTAAGTATACTCTTATGAAGCCAAGAGCGTTGTAGATCTCATCCTTGAGCTTATCAAGATTCAGATCTTTTTCCGCAGATATTAAAATTGCTACATCCGGAAGTTCAACTTCGTCCAGGTACTCATCGCTGGCAAGGTCGACTTTGTTTATCGCCACGATTGAAGGTAAATACTTTCGATTTCCCTGGATTGTGTCTATAAGTTGCTCGATTGTTATTTTCTGACGGATGAGAACATCTGCGTTGTGAATCCTGTAC
This sequence comes from uncultured Methanocellales archaeon, assembly GCA_964631075.1. GTDB lineage: Archaea > Halobacteriota > JAWCLZ01 > JAWCLZ01 > JAWCLZ01 > CAZVYP01. The sequence continues at coordinate 1,600 of CAZVYP010000057.1, read as the reverse complement.
TCGTTGAGTATGTCTTTTATGGTTTTTTCATCGAGATCCTGCTCCACCGTGGTGTTGATTTTTACACCATCCGTAGCCCTTTTCTTTATCACGATATCAGGGGATTTTTCATTTACTCTGATTCCTGCATTCCGGAGCTCTCTTTTCAAAAGCTCAAGCTGCTGCGGATTGAAGACATCGATTAGAAATACTATCAGGTCCGCGCCCCTGATTACAGACATTACCTCCCGCCCCCTTCCCTTGCCCGAGGCAGCTCCCTCAATAATACCAGGCGTATCAAGCACCTGTATTCTGGCACCTCTGTGCAGCAGTATGCCCGGAACGATCTTAAGCGTGGTGAAATCATACTTCCCTACCTCCGACTGGGCGCTGGTAATCTTGTTCAGCAATGTTGACTTACCAACCGATGGAAAGCCAGCTATCACCACTGTTGCGTCTCCGGAGCGCCTGATATCATAGCCTTCCCGTGCGGATTTTTTTGAAGCTCTAATCTGAACTTCATCGCGCAGCTTCGAGAGCTTGGCCTTGAGGCGCCCTACATGTGCTTCTGTGGCCTTGTTATAGGGCGTATTTCTTATCTCTTCTTCTATCTCTTTGATCTTTTCTTCCAGATTCACAGCACATTGATAAGCAGCTTCAAAGAGATAAGGTTTATCAGACCCTGAAGGATATGCTTTTCGCATCCAGCATAGCGAAAGCCATCATTATGATGATGAAATATTAAATGAAATATAAATCTTTATATACAAGTTTGAACTTATGATCAACCCCAAGGGGTCCAAGTAGAGGGAGTCTGCATGCAGCATAAACTCGAGAAATTAGAATTTGCAGTAATGCGGGCTTATAAAAGGATCGAGGAAAAGCATAACTATCACTACAGTGTTGAAGAGTTGAAGAACCAGAATTCCAAAAACAGATAGCCGTTACCTCTCTTTTTTCAGGTGTTTCTCAATTTCGATCTGAATACCTCGCACCTCTCCCTTTTGAAGATCGATTGCTCTTTCAAAGCTCTTCATCAGGTTTCTTTCTTGTTTCCTGTTTTTCATCGCTCTCTGAGTGAATATTTGCTTGAGTGTCGACAGAAGGCCTTGATTCACTTCAAGCTGCCGTTTTATCTGCCTGTAAGCATCTACCAGCTCCCTTTCAACTCCCCCTGCAAGGGCAGCCGCTTCGTATTTTGCCATTTCTTCCCGGGATTTGAAAATCTCCCCCACTATACTGATAAGCTCTGTGCGGGTGACTGGTTTAACTAAATAGCTATCAATGCCTTTTTGAAGTATGCTGAAGTCCGGTTTAACCGCTGTGAGTATTACAACTGGAATCTCTTTAAGTTCATCCTTCTGTCTTATGGCATTCAGAACCTTCCATCCATCCATTTCAGGCATGAGTATATCTAGCAAGATTAAATCGGGTTTCTCGACCTCAATTTTCACGAGCGCTTCCTCGCCGCTAAATGCCTTGATAACTTTGAAGTGATTGGACAGCATTCCCTCAAATAAATCCGTGACATCCAGCTCGTCATCAACTATCATAACTTTTTTCGGTATTGTCCTAATTTGTGATAGTTAATTTATAATAAAAAAATTCGTGCCAGTTCCAG
>CAZVYP010000056.1:0-13028 GCA_964631075.1 uncultured Methanocellales archaeon | reverse complement strand
AATTCATGCCGGATGGTATGGAGAGAGTCTCAATCGCAAGGGATGCTGCCGAGAAGGAAAAAAGCCTTTATAGAAGAATGATTAAACAATGAATTAGAGATGAAGAAAAAAATAAAGACCATCAAAAGCAGAGATTTGCAGAGCCGCGAGGATATCAGGCATCTCCCTAGTAACGAGTGGGTAAAGGTAGAAGGAGGATTTGAGGTGGAGCACATTTTTAGCCGCGAAATATCTGCAAAGGAAAAGCCCAGGGTCAAAGCAGGTCAGAGATCTTAAGGTGGAAATGGAGTTTTTGAAGACAGCTCTTTTCTAATGAAATGGAGCCTCAGTACTTTATCTCATTTCATAGTCCCCGCCCTTTTACCCTGCACTCGGCGCACTCCCACTCTCCCCAGCCGATGTAGACGTGCACGGTTGTTGTGCCGCAGGTGGAGCAGTGTCTGTTGCTCGGCGTATGTTGCTCTTCTGTTTTCACATCCAGCGCACCCGCCTGCTTCCTCAGCTCTTCGAGTGTTTTCTGGATGTTGTTCCAGTGGCTGCCTTCCCAGTAGACGCGCTTGCAGCCGTCGCAGATCCAGAACTCGGTATTTCGCTCCAGGAGATCTGGAAATACGTATTCCTTTGCCTTCACCTCTTCCATTTCTTCCGCCGCTGTGGTTCTGATCGGGGAGTTGCAGACTGTGCAGCGGATCATTTTTGCTTTGAGGTGCAAATTAAAATGCGAGTGCACTCTCGCTAGCTGCTCGACTACGTCGCCCGGGTTTATGTAAATAGCCGTTATTCCTCTCGCCTGTGCTTTTTTCACCAGCGCTTTGTCCCTGGAGAGGATTATCCTTTTTTCTTTTCCGGCTGTTGCGATCAATGAGTTGTCTTCTTCTCTTGCTAGCTCACGGTCATTTGCGCTCAGGGTGTCGTAGCCGAGGAGGCGAAGCCAGGCTGTAAGTCTGCCCAGCATCCGGTCTACCACAAATTTTGGTTCTGCATCGGTGTTTGTATCAGGCATTACTGATCTCTTATCTCTGGCGATATTTCAAGATAGCCCTATATTAACTATTTTTTCAAAATTTAACAAAATATTACATTTTATTATCAATTTATACCAAAAAGTCTATATTTTATGTTATACATACATAATTACTATATGTCTAAAAAGTTGACGCTGGTTTTTACAGAAGAGGAAAACCTTCAAATATTTGCTGAAGAGCTGGCAAAAGGGCAGGACGCGCTGTGGATCGACAAGCTGACAAAAGCAAGTATAAACCTTACAGTAGCCGCTGCACGGTACGAGAAAAATCCTGTGGTGATCGTGAACTTCTCAAACAATCACGATATGTACTCCAATGAAGGTTTTTTCTTAAGCGAACTGCTGAATAAAATTGAAAACGTGGTAATAGTCATCGTGACGCCACTTTTCAGAACATTCCAGCTGGCAAACGTGGAAAATTCCCTGGATCTGAGGTATATCTTTGCAACTCATTACCACGAGGATGAAACCCTTCAGCTCTACTATGACAGCGCAACTAAAAAATATCTCATCGACGAAAACGGAAACCACAGGATGAATAAGCGCGCTTATCAGGTGGCAATGTAGCTAGCTCATTTCTTCCAGGATATCTTTTTCCTCACCAAATATCATATATGAGTTTACCATTGACAGCGCCCATTTAAGCGCGGCAATTTTCTGCTTATTTATATAGATTATTTCATCCCTTGACTCCACACTTCCATAGCAGTCCAGCAACCCGAGATTGCTGTGCTCATACCTGACAATTTTATCCCTCAATTCTCTGGCAATTTGTTCCAGTGTCTGCTGACACATCTTAACCATCCCTTTTAGAATCTAAATTAATATGGCAGGATATAAATATTGAGAGAGCGCTGCGAAAGTTTTATTCTTAGACTTACTATTTACCAGTATGCTCACTTTCATAGGCCTAGGACTCTACGATGAGAAGGACATCTCGCTCAAAGGCCTGGAAGCAATCAGAAATGCGGATTTTGTATATGCCGAGTTCTATACCTCTTACCTTAAAGGCTCTTCGCTCGCAAAAATGGAGCTTTTATATGGAAAAAAAATTACGCTGCTGAAGCGCGAGGATATAGAGCAAAAGCCGGAGCAGGTACTGGAAAATGCCAGGGCGCAGAACGTGGTGCTGCTCTGCGGCGGCGATCCACTTGTTGCCACAACACATGTTGATTTGCGCCTGAGGGCTCATGAAAAGGGCATTGAAACAGGGATAATTCACTCTGCTTCTATCCAGACTGCTGTTTGCGGACTCACAGGCTTGATGAACTATCGCTTCGGGAAAGCAGCAACAGTGGCATTTCCCTATAGAGCAAGAGCATCGGAGGCACCATACGATGCTGTAAAAATGAACAGGGGAAATAATCTGCATACTCTGCTGTATCTGGACATACAGGATGAGAGGTTTATGACCATTTCAGAAGCCCTGCAGATTTTAAAGCAGATAGAAAGCAATCGCAGGGAATGTGTGCTTGAAAATGCGCTTATGGCTGGCATCGCAAGAGCTGGCTCGAAAAAGCCTCTGGTCAAAGCAGATTATATAGACAATCTGGTGAATTACGATTTCGGCTCTCCCCTTTACGTGCTGATCGCACCTGCGAAGCTACATTTTATTGAGGCAGAGGCTCTGGTAAAATTTGCAGGTGCACCGGAAGAGATATTAGAAGAAGTTATTTAGCTCGCCGCGCCTGATCATTTCAATAATCTCTTTTCTGGAACCCTCATCCATCTCTTCATACCACTTCCAGATCTCCCTTCTATGCTCTCTGATTGCCGCCCCTATGTATCCATCGCAGTACTCCGGAAGCACGAACTTTTTGCGAAATACTCTCATCTCAATATGCCCCCAATTTATTGACCCCGTAATAATGAGTCTTCTGTTTCTCGAAATATAAATTTATCCCACCTCATAATGAGGGATGACGGCGACTCCAGCTGGATGATGATTTAAATACCGCCTGCCAGTATATAGAAAATGGAAATGGCCAGATCAAGGGCACATCACAATTCTGCGAAAACAAAATTTGAAGAGTTTATAAAAGAAGCTAAAGCGCTCGGAATCGCCAGGGTAAAAATTACAGGATATTTAAAGGGCAATGACAGAAGGAATTCATCCAGAATCACGCTATACTGCTATGTTTCACCTCTGGATGCATTTAAACCCGAATATGGCGAGAAAATAGCCTCCATCTCTGCGCGGTTCTCCAGAGGATTAATGGTAACCCTCCTGGAAGCAGACTTTGCAGCCTTATACAGCAAAAAAGCAGCAGAATGGAAGAAATCGCTGAAAGAAAGCGGCATCACCTGCCTGGTTCACGAGCGCCCCTTTAGACTATTTTGATTGCCTGGCAGCGCAACTAAAATATATAATTTAAAATGAAATATGTTGCAGGATAAACATGGAGAATATAATCGAAACAAAAAATCTGACAAAAAAATTCGGCGAGCTGAAAGCCGTTGACGATGTTTCGATCACGATACGCAAAGGAGAGTTTTTCGGATTGCTTGGTCCCAACGGCTCCGGGAAAACAACGATGATAAAGCTGCTCACAGGGCAGAAGAAACCCACAGTAGGCAGCGCTCAAGTTATGGGAGTGGACGTGCTGAGCGATCCGATTAAAGTCAGGGAACTCGTTGGAATAATACCCGAGCAGGAGAGCCCGCCGAGCTTTCTCACAGCCGAAGAGTACCTCAATTTTGTGGGAAAAATAAGGCAGCTTGATAACATAGATGAAATCTCCAGCAAATGGTTTGAATTTTTAGAATTCAACGATCAGAGAGAGGTGCTCTGCAAGGATCTGTCCAGAGGCACGAGGCAAAAATTAATGTTCGCCCAGGCTTTCCTCCACCAGCCATATCTGGCTTTTATCGACGAGCCTCTGATAAACCTTGATCCCGTGATTCAGCGCAAGATAAAGGACTATCTCCAGGAGTTCGTAAAAAGAGGAGGTACAATATTTTTCTCCACACACGTGCTTGAAATCGCCGAAGACCTTTGCACCAGAATCGGGATAATACACCATGGCAGGATTATCCACGAAGGAACGATAAAAGAGCTAAAAGCACGAAGCCAGCATCTAGAGGATTTCTTCCTTAAACTCGTAAGAGAGGAGCAGAATGCTTGAAATACTGCGGAGCATGATAAAAGAGGAGTGGAGAGCGCACTCAGGTATCTTCGGAAACCTCATGTTTGCGTTATTCCCCATTCTGCTCGCAGCATTCACCTTCGCCTGCACGCTGCTCCTGCCGATTCTGGAGAAAATATTGCCCGTTGAACAGATTGCCCTATTAACCCACTACGGTTTTGTCCTCTTCGGACTGGGAGTGGGAGGCTTCGGTCTATTCGGCAGAGAAGCCATGAACAGAAGATTCGGACAGATAAGCTTTCTAGCCTACTCCTCCAGAGCTCTGCCCATCTCGGAAAGAAAAATCTTTCTGAACTTCTTCGTTAAAGACATAATCTACTATTTACTGCTCTGGGTAACTCCATTCGTGCTGGGTTTCGCAGTTGCATCACCATTCCTATCAATAAGCCCGAGCTACTCATCACTGCTGCTATTGACCATCTCGCTCTCCTTCCTTATTGGACTAGCCACGATGTTTTTGCTCACAACAATCTACGCGCACTCCAGCAGAATCATGATCCTCATCCTGATTATATTCGCGATATTTGCAATAATCGCGGCAGGCTACTTCAGCATTGACTTACTGGCCATGCTACCCTCATATGTCCTCTTCCAAGCGCCTGCTCTCAATCCACTTGCCATCTCCCTGCTGCTCATAATAGTTCCATCCGCTATTTCCCTGATTTTCTTGAAGATGGACTACCCGGAGAAGAAGAGGCGGTTCAAGAACTCCTTTGACACGCTGGCAAATAAGCTGAAATTCAGCAAATACTCGAACTTCATCTCAAAGGACTTCTTAGACCTGCAGAGAAGCCAGGGCGGATTGGGGAAGATAATCTTTTCCTTCATCTTTCCACTCGCCTTTGTCTGGTTGCTTCTCTTCATCTTCCTAACATTTGTGCCCGTGCTCAGTTTCCTCTTAGTCTTCTCGCTCTTCCTCGGACTGTTTTCATCCTCAATCTACAACTGGCTCACCGAATTCGACCTCTTCACCTCATACCTGTTTCTCCCGGTAAAGGTTTCCACGGTGATAAAAAGCAAGCTCAACAGCTTCGCAATAATCAACCTGATCTCGATTGTAATTCTGATTTTAGCCGCTTACCAGATGAACCAGCCAGCTTATTTCATACCAGCACTAATCACATTTCTATCAGTATCCACATACACCGTATCAGTAACCATATACCTCGCAGGCCTGCACCCAAATGTCCTGCTCTACAACGCCAAAATCTTCTTCCAGTTCATGCTCTCAATCGCACCCGTCTTACTCGCACTGATCTTTTTATCCGCGTTCAACCCCCTTTATCTGCTTGCCAGTCCCGTGCTAATCCTTATCTCCCTCTACATATTAAAGCAGAGCTGCAAAAAATGGGATAACTGGGAACAGCCGAGCTACTAGGATTTTAAGAATAGAATGCTCTTAAATACTAAAAGCGCTCAATCAAAGAAGGGTGAAAATCAATGGATGCAGTTTACTTCTATGGCTATGATATCAAGAAGAAAGCCGAGAAAGTGCTGGATGAGGACTTTTTGAAGCGCCTGGGTTACACAGTGAGAGAGGCAAAGCTGCTGGGCTCAAAGAGACAGGGCTACCTCGTGCACTTCAACCCCTCCGATGCCAGCATTAAGAAGATCGATGATTTCTTCGAGAGCAAGAAGGAGGAAGTGAAGATCGAGAAGCTTGATGAAAAAGAAACCCAGGAAGTCACCAGAGCAATAAAGGAAGAAGAAGACAGCGCCGAAGCGGGCATGGGCGCGATCTTCGGGCAGATATAGCTTCAAAGCATTTTTCTCTATTTTAGTTCCTCTCAGAAATTCTGGATTTGTCCATCAATACTTTCACGTTCAAGCACATCCAGAGAGATCCCGGTCAGTTTACTCTTAATAAAGGGGTAAGGCCATAAGGGAATAGAAATATAAATTTTGCTGAATTCCTTGTTCGACGATTCTCGAAACAAAGTCTTTCAATTTTTTCAAGTATATGACAATTTATTTATATCTGTATATTGATATTACACGGTGTTCATAATGATGAGGGGCAAGGATTAATGTTCTGGAACAGAAAGCTGTTGCTGATCTCCACTCTCATCTTTCTGATACCATTACTCGCCTTGGGTGCTCCGGATTATCTTGTGCGAATAAGTATCAATTCTACTGAGAATGTTACATTCGCGAATCACTCGGAATCTCTCACTGAGGGCAACTGGATCGAGCTCAGCGGCGGCACTTCGATCGAGCTCCCGCAGATAACGTTTATATATAATGGTGTGAATTATACGGAGCACATTCATTCTGGAAAAACAATTGTTATAAATGCCTCATCTCTCAATAACTATACGGATTTCTCGGTTAGATATCCTCTCACCAGACATGCGATGTACACGAATGTGAGCGGTAATAAAACCGTGAATGCCACTTTCTACGGGAACAGGAGCTTTGCAAATATGAGCATTGACTGGCATCTGATATTGACCGGGCCGACTGAGTTCAAAAACGCACTTAACGACTCGCTCTACGGGAATACCACGCCTTTCAGAAACCTGCTGGATAATGCTATTGTCAGGAGATTAAATCAATCCTTGAATGCAACCACCGGCGATAATCAAACCTCATTTGGCGAGCTGAATGCAGGCGACTACGTGGTCATTGTTAAGCTGAATGAAACCGGCAGCAATCTAACCCTGCTATCCATGACAACTTTCCAGGTGCTCGAATACGAATCCACTCTTACCGCTGCAAGCAGCGCTACGGTTGGCGATGACGTCTCGGTCTCGATTCAAATGGTTAACGCCACGAACGGGACTTACAGATTCGGCACGATAATTATCCATGAAAATGCTTACAACGCGGAGCTCAGGCTGAAGTGCAACGGCTCGACAAGCGGCACCAATTTAACAGCAGATGGACAGCTCATTTTAGATCAGATGAAAATCCTTGGCGTTGGCATAAATTCAGTCAACGCGAGCAGGGTGAAAAGCATAGTTGAGGGCGTAATTGGCAGCAACAATGGAAGCGTTAACTATGCTGATCCCACGACTAACAAGAACTGGAGTACCAGTATTAACACAGACGGCATGAACGCTGGCAGGTATATCATGATGGCAGCGGTATGGGATGTCAGCGGTGGGAAGAGGCTAGTTGCCTTTGCGCAGCAGAATATAACCCTTTCATCTCCAGCAGCTCCTCCTCCCAGTGAAGGCGGTGGAGGCGGAGGTGGAGGCGGAGGTGCTCCTGCGGGCGAGCCCTATGAAAATGTGGATGTAAGGGAAGTAGCGTATATACTGACGATCGCTCCTAATCAGCATATCTGCAAGCAGTTTGCCAGAAATCACAGTATAATTGAGATCTGCTTTACCTACGCCAGTGTTGCTGATGAAGTGAGCATCACCATTGAAAAGCTGCTCAATCGAAGCCTGCTGGTAAATGTGAGTCCGCCTGGAATTGTATATGAATATGATAATATCTGGGTTAACCTTCCGAATCCACTGCTGGTGTCGAATGCGAGCATAAAAATCAGGGTAGACAAGAACTGGATAAATGCGAGCAAGATCGATTCCGGGACGATTGCGATGTACAGATACAGAGAGGATGCCTGGAATAAGCTTGGTACAGCGAAGCTGTCTGAGGATGATAACTTCACAGTATACTCGGTCACAACTCCAGGTTTCTCGCCTTTCGCGATAACCGGAGAAAAAGTTAAGGCCACACCCATTCCCACCGTCACTAAAACTCCGGTTGCTACGCCCACCTTTATACCTACGCCCACTGCAACTCCAATTATGACTCCAACGCCAGAGCCGGGTGTAAAGGAAGAAGAGATGTTCCCCAACCTGTTTATCTCAGGAATTATGGGTGGAATTGTCGGGTTTGGGATAATTTTATTGCTGGTGACTAGAATAATGAAGATCTAATAAGAGGGATATATATGTTGAACGAGACAGAAGTAATAATCACGATGTTCATCGCAGGTTTATTTGGAGGATTTATTGGAGCTGTTATTGCGATTGCATTGTTTATGAGGATAAGAGACCGACTCGGGGGTGTTTAGAACGGCTGCTTTGCTGCTAACCGCGGTTGTTGCAGGATTGATCGGTGGGTTAATCGGAGCTATAATTGCCATCGTGATAGTAATAGTAATCAGGCGATTCCAGGCGAGCAGAGAAGAGTGATAATTTCCTTCTTGGATGGATATCACAATCAATATATAAGGGATAGTAACTAGATTTTTTTGTGGTTTATATGGCAGGTAAGTGTCCCAGGTGTAAAGGTGATTGCATAGAGCTCGGCGAACTATATTTGCCGGTGGGGAAAACAAGGAAGGAACCTGTCAGCGTGGCGCTGTGTGGCAAGTGCAGTCTCGTGTTCTATGAGCGGATAGAGAAAAAAGAGCCGATGAAGTAGTCAGCATCTGGATATGATTGAAATAGACGGTAGCTACGGTGAAGGGGGCGGCTCGATTGTCAGAATGGCCTCAGTCTTCTCGGCTATATCAAGGAAGCCATTTAGAATTTACAACATCAGAGCGAAGAGACCACGGCCAGGACTTGCGGCCCAGCATTTAAAGGCGGTTGAAACAGTTGCAGGGCTGTGCAGTGGTGAGACGGAGGGGCTTAAAACAGGAGCAGTGGAATTCGAGTTCCACCCGGGTGAGATCAGAGGGGGTGAGTTCAGAGTGGACATAGGCACGGCCGGCAGCATCACCCTTGTGCTGCAGTGTATTATGCCGGTTGCCATGAAAGCCGACCGGAAATCGGTATTCACCATCTCGGGAGGCACCGATGTTGCATGGGCCCCCACGATTGATTACCTGCGCTATGTAACCCTTCCGGTTTTAAGAGATAACGGTTATAATGGCGAGATCCAGCTTGTCAAGCGAGGGTACTATCCCGTGGGAGGCGGTATCGTAAACGCATTTATTTCACCATCGCGGTTAGGAAAAATGGAGCTGAAAGCGTCTGAAGAAAAAGTTATCCAAGGCATATCTCACTGCACAAATCTGCCGGAGCACATCCCTGCCAGGCAGGCAAGAGCGTCGAGCAAGCTGCTGGAGAAACATGGACTGAAACCTGAGATCAGGATAGAAAACGCGAAAGACGGCGGAGCTGGAAGCGGGATCACTCTCTGGAGCAATGGAAAAGGCGGCAGCGCCCTCGGGGAGAGAGGTAAGACCGCGGAAAAAGTCGGCGAAGAAGCCGCACTTGCTTTGATCGCTGAGCTGAAAAGCAGTGCCCATGTTGACGTTCACCTCGCGGATCAACTTATACCTTACCTCGCTTTATCAGGAGGATCGTATACAGCGAGGGAGCTTTCGATGCATGCCAGAACTAACATCTGGGTTGCAGAGCAATTTCTGGACATAAAAATAGAAACTGAAAAAGCAGCAGATTTGTTCAAAATATCGTGTTAATAAGTTATTTCTTCCAGCCGGTTTTTCTCAATTCCGATTTTAATCTCCCTGGCTATTCTCCTCCCCATGCTCATCGGCTCGCCCCATATATGCCAGGCTTCAGGCGCCCCCTGTGGACTCCAGATGTTTGTGCCTGCGACTATCCTCGCGGATATCTCGAAGACATAGATTTTCAGGCTGTCGGTGCATATGGTTTCCGGGCAGAAGGGACCGAGCATGCCGGGTGGAAATAGCTTCAGCGAGGCTTCAACGATTTTCCTGCCAAGAGTGTAATATGGCACTTCCAGCTTTTCCCGTGGAATGACAGGTCTGTTGCCTGCAACGGTAAACGACTCGGCTATGTCCATTTTTTCTCTTTTCAAGCCTGTCCTGTGCAGCTCGTCGATGTTGCTTTCAATCCTCTGATCATAGCCAAGCAGCTCGAGATAGCCATTACCCGTTCTCAGCCCCCTCTCTGTAGCTAAAGGCGAGTAGTGGAAGTGTGGATAAAATCTGACGCCGAGGACGTACTCCTGTATCGTATAATTTTTCGTCTCAGTCCTGGAAAGTTCTTTCCGCTTTTTCTCCATCTCACTGTAGAAGCTTTTTTCCGAGCCGGTCAAGAAGAACCCCCTGCCTCCCTTTGCACCGTGAAACTTCACGATGCAGAGCTTATCGATGTCCTCAGGATACTTGTATTCCTTCGGCAAATTTACCCCGGCTTTTTCCAGCCACTTTCTTTGCCTCGCCCTGTCGCTTTCCCAGGAAAGCACGTTTCTGTTTCCCTGCATTGGAACCATAAAATTCTCCGCAAGATTCTCGGGCTTAACGTACTCCACGAAAGAACCTGTGGGAATTATTATGGCATTCTGCCGCCTGAGATATCCCTGACATTCTTCCTCCAGAATATCAAGAGGCTCTTTTATTTCATAGATCAAATCCGGCTTTGCAGCCGTGAAGGCGCTGTACACCTCCTTGTTACCGGGCAGAGCAATGCCAATGGTTCTGAAGCCTTCTATCCTCGCTCCATATAAAATCTGCAGCGCGGAGTGAGAAAGCAGGGTTGCAATGGTAATTTTATCCCTATCATATCGCGATAGTACTTCATCGATCTCTTTCTTTGCAATCATTATGTTAAAATCTCCATCAATCCGCCAAGTCTAATTGCTTCTTTAATTTCCATAGCAATTCTTCTGCCGAAGCTCACGCGTTTGCCATATAAATATACAGTGTAAGGTGTAACCTCTGTATCAGGTGAACCCGGGATTCTTAAGCTAACATCATATGTCAGCAAATTTTCATTCTCATCGGCAACGCACTGCAGCGCAAAAGGACCAATTATCCCGGGTGGGTACTCCTTCCTGCAAGCATCCACAAATTTCTCCCCGATATTATAAGCCTTCTCAAGCAGCGACTCCCTCAGGCTCACAGGTATATGCGCCAGCTCCTCGCCATCAGGAAACTGCATTCTGGTATCAGTTCCGAGGAGTTCGAGCTCTTCAAAAAGCGGGGAGTAAAAGTAATTCAAATTAATTTTAGCTCCCTCCACATATTCCTCAATCGGTGCAGATCTGAAGTTGTTCTCAATCGCTTTTTTCTCCTCAGCGGTTCTTCCTCTCGCTTTTAACTCCCTGCACTTCTTTTCATACTCTCGCAGAGACCTGAGAACCAGAAATTCCCTCTCGAAGGGCCTCTCACCAATAGCTGTAGTTGCTTTAACAATAACAGGTCTATCTATTTCTTCCGGGGAAGCAAATTTCTTCGGCGCAGGGATACCTGATTTTTTCACAAGCAAATCTTGATCTCGCGCTAACTTCTCGGGTCCGGCTCGCTCCTCAGCCTGCAGCAGCCTTCTGTTCCCGAATATCGGCAGCTTGAGAAGGTTGTTAATCGCATCGTATTTCAGATAGACCTGAAGAGCTCTATGGGGAATGATAATCGTGTTTAAAGAAAGCATTTTCTCAAGCGCAGGCTCAGCCACCATCTCGCTCCATTGATTTAAAACAATTGCAACATCAACGCAGCCAATCTCCAAGGTTCCTCGTTTTCTCGTGTTATTATAGAGAGTATATGTTTTTTCCCTGCCCTTTTTACACACAGCTAAAGTTCTGAATCCTTCGTCTTTAGCCCCTCTCGCAATATCCAGCATAGAATGCGAGGCCAGGCTACCTATGGAAATTTGCTTTAGATTGTAACTGGAAATAATTGCTTTAATCTCTTTCTGGCTAACAGACATAAGATCTTTGCAAGTAATAAAGCGCCAACATTTAAATTTTTTATTATTCAGGTAAAGCGCTATAAAAACTTGACCGACAGATCCTTCAGCTTATTCAGCCGTGAAAGATTCAGCAAAAGAGGGGTTAGATTCTCAATTGAGCAGGATAATTCAAGCGGACCTCCATCGAGAGGTCGTAAGCAGGGGATCTGCCGTATTAAATCCAAGACTACCTGCTTCGCAGCTTTATCGTCACTGCACACCACCACGTCGAGATCAAGAGTTAGATCTAAATCCTTAACTTTCTCAGCAGGCAGTGTTTGAAGAGCTGAAACTAACCTTACCGTCACGGGCAGCACTTCACGGAGCTCAAGAGCTGCACAGCCATGCGTGGATGGAGAATATTCATATTTACCCTCCTTGTTCTTTTTCATCGGCACCAGTGGCGAGATAACAATCTGTCTGTCAAAAGCGCCTGATATCTGCCGTGCAATTGGAATTGCATATTCATACGGAATGGAGAATACCACTACCTCGGAGCGCTTTGCTGCCTCGAAGTTTTCAAAAGCGCGGATCTCGGAATAGATGCACCTACGCTTCAGCATGCCTGTGTATCGCTTTGCCGCTTTCTCAGCTTTCTCGAGCTCTCTTGAGCCGATGATTATCTCATTGCTCGCTGCCCAGCGCAGCGCCAGGCCCTCTCCAAAGTCACCTGTGCCGCCCAGTAATGCTATCTTCATTTTCTCATTTCGTTATAGCTATGCTACTATATAAAATGCAAACCAACAGCACTGAGAGGTGTACACAATTTCGCAGTCCTGCGTTCAACTGTTTTAAAAGTGGGGTTAGGGTTAGAGAATCAAAAAAAGTCTCTAACCCTCTAGATAGGGGGGCCATAGTATAGGGAGTCTTTTTCTATGGCTTTAAGTATAACACACTCTCAAGGAATATAAATGTTTTGCAATCACGGCAAATTTTTATTTATATTTTGGATTTTTTTGAAGCATATTTTTATATTCTTGTGATTTATTATTAAGGCCTAAAAATAAAAAAATTATAGAAAAAATAATTAAAACTTATTCCGGGTTGCTATTTACTATTCATCCGTTTCTATATCTTCAAAAATCTTTATTGGAGTTATATTATATCCAATAAAATTTATATACTACTGGATAGTAAACAGGAATGGATCTCTCTTTAGAAATAGGGGCTGAATAGGGAGAAAAACGGGGCAGGGGATGGGTGCATTTGCAATCTATGGATTTAAATTTTTTTATA
>CAZVYP010000055.1:0-13127 GCA_964631075.1 uncultured Methanocellales archaeon | reverse complement strand
GAGTCGTTCGCTTGGTTTTTGACTCATCGCTCTCAGCTTTCAATTTTTGCTTCTTTTCCAACAGTTCTTCCAGCATTCTCTCCTGTTTCTCCTTGCTCATTTCTTTGAGCTTTTATGATCGCGATCAGCGGTCTGAGATCTTTTTCTTCTATTACTATGTCAGCGGCATTTTTCACGATCGAGCTCGCGTTGAATGCGACTCTGAGTCCGGCTTTTTCGAACATCGAGAGGTCGTTTGAGCCGTCTCCGATGACTATACAATTCTCTTGTCTCAGATTCTCTTTTTTAAGGAGCTTCTCAACTGCTTCCCCCTTTGAGTTTCGCTCCACAAGCGGGCCTCTTACTTCCCCTGTTGCGATGCCTTCTTTGAATATCAGCTCATTTGCAACAACGTGGTCTACTCCCAGCTTTCTGCCTATTTTATCGGCGATGATTGTGAAGCCGCCTGTTACCAGAGCGGTTCTGCAGCCCATTCTGGCGAGCTCTGCTACGGTATCCCTGGCGCCTTTCATAACTGGAATGCCATCGGCCAGTCTTGAAGCCTCTGCTTCACTCAATCCCTTTAGCAGTTTAGTGCGGTTTTTAAGCGAAGTTCCGAAGTCTATTTCGCCATCCATAGCGTATCTGGTTAGCTTTGCAACGGATTCGTATGCATTGGCTATTTTTGCAAGTTCATCGATAGTCTCTGCATCAACCAGCGTGCCATCCATGTCGAAGACTACCAGTTTTTTGCCATTAAAAGAACCGCTGACGTTTCCCACGTCATCACCTGTACTCTGTGCTAAGTGCGCTCAGTAATCACAGCTATGATGTACTCCTCCCCTTTAAACTTTGTGGTTGGCAATTGCATTTATATTTAAATATATAAAAGAAATTGAAGTCCGCTTATGAAGGAGATGCCTTACAGAAAGGGTTAAAAACAGGTCTGTGGCATAATCACACGTAATGTATTTAAACTAATCCTTCACACTATAGTGAACACATTTCCAATTCACGGAGGTTAACAGATGACCACAGTCTATGATTTGCCGACTGATATGCTGATAAAAGGCGTTTCAACCAAGCTCAAGCAGAACGAGTATATAAAGCCACCGGCGTGGTCGCTTTATGTCAAGACAGGCAAACACAGAGAGATGCCACCCGAGAGCGGGGACTGGTGGTATGTAAGGTGTGCCTCGCTTTTAAGAAGAATATATATCAATGGCCCGGTTGGCATTGAGCGTCTGAGATCAGTTTACGGCGGCAAGGAGCGCAGAGGATCGCAGCCTGCGAAATTTTCTAAGGGAAGCGGCTCGATATCAAGAGAGGCGCTCCAGCAGCTTGAAAAAGCAGGATTTGTCAAAACCACCAAGCAGGGCAGGGTAATCTCACCTTCTGGAAGGAAATTCCTTGACGGCACAGCTCATGAGCTGAGAACTGAGCTGTCAAAGCAGATACCTGCTCTGGAAAAATTCTGATGTTTAAAGGAGGAGCGGGAGCAATTACAGATGGCGGATGAAGAACTTGAAGAGATAAGAAGGAGAAAGCTGGCACAGCTCCAGCAGCAAGCTCAATCGTCTCAGCTTCAGGCACTGCAGGAAGAGCAGATGAGGCGCGAATACGAAGCCAAAAAGGCAGTGATAATGCGCCAGATATTAGCTCCTGAAGCAAGAGAGAGGCTGAATACGATCCGCATGACCCGGCCTGAGTTTGTGGATAGCATAGAGCAGCAGCTGATTCTTCTGGCGCAGAGCGGCAAATTGAAATCAGTGATAAACGATGAGCAGCTGTTGAAGATACTGCAGCAGCTAACGCCGAAAAAGCGCGATATTACAATCCGGAGATTGTGAGGATTTCTCAAGCAATGGGGAAGCAAGAGAAAGGTGAAATCATATGAGCAAAAAAACGATGGGCAAGAAACTTCGCCTGGCTAAAGCAGAAAATCGTAATAAGCGGGTGCCTGTGTGGGTAATTATGAGGACCAAGCGCAGGGTCATGTCTCATCCCAAGAGGCGCAACTGGAGAAGAAGTAATTTGAAAGTGTAATCGCAGATGCAGGTGATTGTCATGGCAGAGCAAGAGAACCAAAAAAATGAGCCAACAAAAGTGGAAGAAGCAAAAGCAACAGAAAAAGAAGAAGCAAAAGCAACAGAAAAAGAAGAAGCAAAAGCAACAGAAAAAGAAGAAGCAAAAGCAACAGAAAAGACACCTGAGAAGGCAGGTGTGGAGCTTGTTTTCACAATCCCTTTGAGTAAAGCAAAGAGTGTGCCGCGGTGGAAGCGCAGCAACAAAGCAGTTAAAGTCGTCAAGGCATATCTTGCGAAGCATCTGAAAGCAGATGAGAGAAATATTCATATCGATGCCTCGATAAACGAAAAGATCTGGTCGCGCGGCTCTCAAAAGCCCCCTCTTCAGATCAGAGTTAAGGCAATGAAGTTTGAAGATGGAGTTGTGGAGGCTGAGCTGATAGAAGACTAAATGAGAGAAGTGTTTTCTCACGTCAAAGGCGAACCTGCGGTTCTCCTTTTGAAACCTTCCATTACGAATATGAAAAAGATCAAAAGAATTAGTTTTGATGGAAGCCCGAATATCGGCGTGTTTGTGGCAAATACAGAGAACCTGGCCATTGTGCCGCCCGAGCTGCCTGGGAGAGAAGTTGAGATCATAATGCAGGAGCTAGAAGTAGAATTAATTCGCACAACGATAAATGAGAGCTCAGTGGTTGGCTCGCTGCTCGCTGGCAATTCCAATGGTTTAATCGTGTCCAATCATGCCCTTGACAGCGAGATCGCGAGGCTAAAAAAATTCGCAGCGGTGGCGAAGCTGCCGGACAAGATGACGGCCACTGGAAATCTGATTCTGGCAAATGATTCCGCTGCTGTTGTGCACCCTGGATTATCGAAAAGAGCAGTAGAGGTGATAGAAAGCACGCTTAAAGTGAAAGCGGTGAAGGCAACCATAGCAGGGCTGAAAACAGTCGGAATGGCAGGTATTGTTACCAATAAAGGCCTGCTTGTCCATCCAAAGATCTCCGAACCCGAGGTGAAGCTGCTCGAAAAAGTTTTCAACCTGCCTCTGGAAATAGGAACCGTTAACTTCGGCTCATCGCTTGTAGGAGCTGCGTTAATTGCTAATTCAAAGGGATATCTTGCAGGCTCACTAACATCCGGATTCGAGCTTGGCAGGATTGAGGAGGCACTTGGATTTATTTAGGAGGCTTCTCTGTGAAGATGAATAAATATCAGGTTGAAGGGAGCTATAAAAAGGATAAATCCTTTCAGAATTTCAAAAAAACGGTTAAGAGCAACAATGAGAAAAATGCAGTGGAAAAAACATATTCGCTGCTTGGAAGTGAGCACGGGTTGAAAAGAAATCAGATTAAGATAAGCGGTGTTAAACAGAAAAGAGGGGAATAAAAATGGAGCAGCAAATACCAGGAAGTGCCGCTGATCAGGAGCAGGCGATTAGAGAGCTAATCTATAAGCTGCAGATCTATCAGGCTGAAACCGAGAATCTTCAGCAGCAGGGTAGCCTGATAGAGATGAGCCTCGGCGAGATCGAGAGCACCATTCAAACTATTACTGCCTTTGAAAAAGTAAAATCAGGCCAGGAAATTCTGGTGCCAGTTGGAGCAGGGACTCACGTTTATGGCAGTATCACGCGCCTCGACAGAGTTGTTGTAGACATTGGTGCAGGAGTCAGCGCTGAGAAAAACATTGAGGAAACGAAAAAGATCTTAGAGACGCGAAGGGGAGAGCTCAGGCGCGTTTATGAACAGATCGTTGCAAGACTCAGCGCTGTAACAGAGGAGATCCAGAGGCTTCAGCAAGAGGCACAGCGATACAGCAAGGAATAAAGATGTTCGAATCGCTAAGGCAAAAGCTCGGTAGTTTCAAGCAGAGCCTGAGTGAAAAAATCTCCAGCGGAGAAAAGCCCCCTCAGGAAGCCGGAGCCGGAATCGCGGATAAAGCAAAGGCACTGATACTTGAGCGCGAGTTCATAATCGACGAAAAAAGTCTGGAGGAACCTCTCTGGAACCTCCAGCTAGCTCTTTTAGAAAGCGACGTGGCGCTTCCGGTGGCAGAGGAAATCGTAAGCTCGGTTAAGACCGAGCTCCTCGGCAAGAGACGCAAGGTCTTATCTGAAGTCTCCGAAATAGCGGGAGAGGCACTGAAAAACGCACTGCTTAAGGTATTGAGCGTTGACAGCTTTGAGCTGTATGAATTCATCAAAAATGCCAGGAAGCCTGTGAATATAGTTTTCGTAGGAGTAAACGGCACCGGAAAAACCACGACAATCGCAAAAGTGGCATATGCGCTGAAGCAGCAGGGCTGCTCAGTCGTTATAGCAGCCGCGGATACATATCGCGCGGGAGCAATAGAGCAAATGGAGAAACACGCGCAGAATATCGGCGTAAAAGTGATAAAGCACCCGCCTGGCGGCGATCCCGCGGCGGTGATATACGACGCGATCCAGCACGCAAAGGCACAGAGCAAAGACGTGGTGCTCTCAGATACCGCCGGGCGAATGCACGTGAACATAAACCTCATGGACCAGCTCAAAAAAATCTGGAGAGTAACATCTCCTGATCTGGTGATATTCGTGGACGAAGCAATCGCGGGCAACGATGCTGTGGAGCGAGCAAGGATGTTTAACAGCCATGTTGGCTTCAACGGCTCAATACTCACAAAAGCAGATGCCGATGCCAAGGGCGGCGCAGCAGTGTCGATAGCCCATGTGACGAAGAAGCCAATCCTTTTTCTGGGTGTCGGACAGGGATATGAGGACCTGAAAAAATTCGACGCAGCATGGCTGGTTGAGCGATTGATCGGATAACGGCAGCTAGAAAAAGCAAATATACCTCTTCTTACTATTCCATAGTGGATTTCAAGGTATAAAAAATGTTTACGAAATTTGAGGATATGCCGAAGATAAAGCTGCCCTATGGCATAGCAGACCCCAAGCTCAGCGACAGCACCATGAGAGACGGCGCCCAGATGGCAGGCGTGGTGATGAAAAAATCGCACAAGCTGCAGATCTATGAGTTTTTGCACCAGATAGGTATAGAGAAAACCGAGGTCTTCCTGTACAACGAGAGAGATAAAATTGTTGCCAGAGAAATGCTCAACAGGGGCTATAAAAAGCCTGAGGTAACAGGCTGGGCAAGAGCAAATCCGAAGGACATAGATCTCGTGCTCGCACTGGATGGAATAAAGGAGACCGGGATATTGCTCTCAACCTCGGATATTCATATAACTCACAAGATGGGAATTATGAGAGAGGAAGCTGAGAAGCGCTACCTCGATGCGGTGCAGTACGCGGCCGACCACGGCTTAAAAGTGCGCTGCCACCTGGAAGACATGACGCGTTCGGATATCGAAGGCTTTACCATTCCGCTTGTCCAGAAGATATTGAAAATCGCTCCTGATGCAATTGTTCGTATCTGCGATACCCTGAACTTCGGAATACCCTTCCCGGAAGCGGACTTTCCGTTTGGAATTCCCAAGATCGTTAAACGCTTGAAGGAAGTTGGAGTGAAAGAGGTGGAGACGCATATTCACGATGATTTTGGGTTGAGCGTTGCGAACTCACTCGCCGGATACTGGTATGGCGCGGACTGGTCCAATCTTACTTTCCTGGGAATCGGAGAGAGAGCCGGCAATGCCGAGCTTGAAAAAGTGCTGGTGTTCCTCTGCACCCGGGTAGCGGGTTTTCAGAAATACAATTTGAGCGACCTTGTGGAGTTCGCAGAGTTCATGGAAGCCGAGGTCGGCTATCGCGTGCCCCGCAACAAATCAGTTGTCGGGAGAAATATCTTCGCCCACGAAAGCGGCATTCACACCGCGGGTGTGATAAAATATCCCTTCACATACGAACCATTTCCACCGGAACTGGTCGGAGGTACTCGAAGGCTTATGATCGGCGATTCATCAGGCACAGAAGTGGTCAAGCTGAAAGTTGAGGAAGCCCTTGAGGAGCTGATGGGAGTCAAAATACAGGTGGACAAAAACGATCCCAGGATTAAAGAGATCCACAAGGACATCCACAAGCTCTACGACGATGAGCAGCGCATGTCCTGCATCTCAGACGAAGAAATCAAGGCATACGTCGCAAAGTACTTCATGCTCGAAACCCTAATCCAGCGGGAGATAGACATAGTGTCTGAGAACGATAAGAACAGCGATAAGAAGTAATTTCCGTATACCCCACCTTCTGCAGAAATCGGCACCTAAAAATAACGCGTTTTGAAGTCCTTGAACTCACCAGTATAGCTTTCCCAGCTTACCTCAACAGCAGTAACTCTCGCTCCTCTGGGTCCCTTTCCGCAGAACTGAATAGCTTTCTCAATTTTTTCCTTTTCCCCTTCGAAGATCGCCTCAACTCTGCCGTCAGGCAGATTTCTAACCCAGCCTGTTAAGCCCAGTTTATCTGCTTCATCCTTGGTTGTACCTCTGAACCACACGCCCTGCACTTTACCAGAGACAAACACGTGAGCTCTAACCAGCATGCTCCCACCATTTCCTATTTTTCTTTAGCTTTATCTTCATCCTTCTTCAATCCCAGCATTTCCGCGGCAGTCGGCATCTTCGGCCTGAGCATTTCGTGCACCGCCTTCCAGCTGTCGCCGTAGATGTGCATGTTTGCGCTGAGCAGTGTAATGCGCACTTTTTCAAAGCCTGTGTTCATAGCTGCGAACTCGGCAAGGCGTGCATAGGAATACTGATTCGCATGGGTTGCGCCGAAGGCGTCGTTTGAGCGCATGAAGAGCGACAGGCCCAGAGTTTTCTCGTCATACGCGTGGAAGCAGTAGCAGCGCAGACAGGCAGGCTCTTTTAAGTGGATATCCCACGGACGGGATATCGCTACGAGAGCTTGTCTGGTATTCCTGTCTCTCTTCAATTTTTTGATCGAATAGTACAGCTGATCGACCGATGGTCTGTTGAACTTCTCCTTATCATTCCGGTCATATCTGGCTCTCGATGCATAGGAGTATACCTCGCCCTCGTCCAGAATGATGTCACTCTCGGACGCGACTCTGTCGGCATCTGGAATGCCAATGATGTAGCGCATTGCGTATTCTTCGCCGTATCGAGCGGTAAACGGGGCTTTGTCATCTAGCATGTTCTCCAGTGGATTTGAGATGTCAACTAAAACGCGGTGGCCAAATCTCGCCTGTGCCTGCTTCTCAAATACCTCTCCCCACTGTGTTTTATCTTCAAAGCCCTGATAGTAAACATATTCAAGCGTTTGCCTCCAGCCGAATGGTATGTTATCCGATTCGATCAAAATCGCATGGTTATCCGGCTTGGCAAGAGAGGCAACAGGAAGCTTCCTGACTCTCGATTCGTCACGCCTGTAGTAGTGCGAATTTATTATAAACAGCCCGAGGGTGCCCTTTTCATATCCTGTTTCCCTGCAGATCAAGTCCATTATCTCTGTCAGCCCGAGCATGTTTAAGTCGAGAAAATTATAGGTGTCAATGCTTCTAAAAACCCCGGTTAGATGGACTTTATTTTTAGTTTCGCCTGGTGTGACCTGCACGTATATCTCAAGCAGCGATGGAGGGGTTATGGCAAGTGAATCCCATGGTCGGGCAACAGAAACTGAGAAGCGCCTTGAGTAAGGTGTTTTTTTTATGAGCTCTATCCCTGCTTTAAGCTGGTCTACTGGCGTGGTTATCCGCTGGAGATAGGTCTCAACAGTGCCATCTTCATTTTCAATAAGCCATTTTTCATTGGGTTTCTCAGCAAGGAGCGGATTGGAATATTTTAAAGGAGTTATAACCAGGGGTTCTTTCACAATCAGCAGAAGATCCGGCAGGGAAACGGTAATCCCGCGGCTCGAAGGCTTTTCAACTCCGCTCTGCATTATTTCCTGATTTGCGAGGGAGAAACCATCTTCTATCGAGTCCGCGAAGATCAGCTTTGCCATCCTATCCTCGTTCGAATTCTTCCTGAGTGTACTTCGCTATCTGATCTGCCATTTCGCTGAGCTTTGCTTTCCCGCCGAGGTCGTACGTCACTTTTTTGCCCTCCGAGATCACGCGCTCGGTGGCTCTGAAAATTGCCTTTGCCTTTTCACCCTCGCCGAGGTAATCCAGCATCCAGGCACCCGCAAGGATTGTGGCAGTTGGATCTACTTTATCCAGTCCGCGATATTTCGGCGCTGAGCCATGTGCTGGTTCGAACATGGCGTAGCTATCACCGAGGTTGGCGGAATAAATCAATCCGATGCTTCCAACTAGGGCCGAGCACTCCTCGCTGATGATGTCCATAAAGAGGTTTGTCGAGAGCAGGATCTTCTGGTTGAAGATCTGCGGGTTTTTGATAAGCTGCTGCGCAATGTTATCAATGTGGTACTCCCAGATCTCGATGTCAGGATACTCCTTTCCAATTTTATTCACCGCTTCCAGGAATATGCCACACGTCAGCTTCAGGATATTGCTCTTGTGAATCGCCACGACTGTTTTCCAGCCCCGCCTCTTTGCTTCTTCGAAGGCTAATCTGGCGATCTTCTCACTCGAGGTTTTTGTGATTTTGCGAAGCGCAATGTACACGTCGTCGGAGAGCTTGACCTCCGCGCCGAAGTATAACCCTTCCGTGCCCTCTCGAACGCACACGAAGTCCACGTCGCCAAGAGGACGAGCAGTGTTTGGAATGGTCTTGATCGGTCGCACGTTTGCATAGAGATTGAACCTCTGCCTGATGGAGACCGCGACGCTCTTCGGCGAGCCGATGCCTCCGGGCGTTGTGGTCGGACCTTTGAAGCAGG
The DNA here is from genome assembly GCA_964631075.1 of uncultured Methanocellales archaeon. GTDB lineage: Archaea > Halobacteriota > JAWCLZ01 > JAWCLZ01 > JAWCLZ01 > CAZVYP01. The sequence goes on along the minus strand of CAZVYP010000055.1, from coordinate 4,376 downwards.
CGTCGGTGTTCTCCAGTAAATTCCAGGTTTCCTCGGGAATAAGGGAATTACCGCCGTTGCGCTCCCACCACTCCGCCCCTGCACTGCAGGGTAAGAAATCCACATTCGGATCTACCACGTCCAGCACTTTGAACATTGCCTCTACAAGCTCTGGACCCACGCCATCTCCCTTTATGATTGCAGCTTTTTTCTTCATCTTGATTCCTTCAAGTGATTTCTAGCTATTTGATTGCTTGCAAGTATTAAATTTATCTTTAGAATACGGTTACGCTTTTCACTGTAGGGCAGTTCATCAACTTTCCCATTACTTCTCCAGAAACTCTTTTGTCGGTGATAATAGTCAGCTTTGGATCCTCGGTGAAATAGGGATCATCGGTTACCAGCTGTCTTATGCTGATCCCGTTATTTGCCAGCACTGCAGTTACCTCGGCTACTATCCCTGGTTGAGCTGCATCCTTTGGGACTATTATTACCACACTCAGATTCAGCGCGGGTGCTGCATCGCGTAGAAAGGGAATGGATTTAACATTCTGGAAGAGCTTTTTTAGAACCTCATCCTTCAGGATAACCTCAGCAGTCGCATCCACGACTCTTCTGTCCACACCAATCTCGCGCGCAATCTGAGTGTGCGGAATCTCAATTTTACCTGAGACCACTCTTCCCTCGGAGCTAACCTGAAATCCTCGCTCGAGAAGCAGGCGTAAAACCTTCTCCTGCGCCGGATAGCCCTTGAATCTCGTCAGAATTTCGCTCCACATCCTCGATGCCCTGCCATTTATACAGTGTCGGTTTTAGGTCTTTTTTGTCTAAATATAAGCGTTATGGTATAAAAAAGGCATGCCCGATGTTTTATAGATTTATTTGAAGAGCTGCCCATAGGGAGCTCTGGCTTTTAAAAACTTAACCATTCCAAGAGAGCACCCTGAAAAAGTTTCATTATTCATAAATGAATACCAGATTCACGCTTCCAAGGTTGAAATTCTGTTTTACTGGCTAAGACAAAGCAAAACTCAAGAGCGAGGGATACATAGCCATAGATTTTGAAGACATCGAGAGAGCAATCCGAGTGGAGAGACAATAAGATCCTGCTACTCTGGAGCGAAGAAGCTGCAGTAGCGGCTTCGAGCTAGACTCGTTTTTAAGCTCTCAACACCCTCTCGCCAGGTATGGTTTAAAATCACATTACTTATATACGTTTAACTGGAAAATAGTTTCGAGTTTCAGGAGGAATTATTTTTTGTTGAGAGCAAACGAAATCGGTCTGGGCTGGATTCCGGATTTGCCGGATTTCAGGGATTATACGCCTGATAGCGCTGAAGTTAAACAGATGTTCAGGGAAGCCAGAGTGCCTTTAAAGACGAGGGCTCCTTCTTCGGTTGATCTGCGTCAGTGGTGTGCTCCAGTTGATGACCAGGGCAAGCTTGGTTCATGCACTTCTCATGCGGTTATCGGACTGGTGGAGTACCTGCAGAACCGTACGAAGGGCGAGTATCTGCATGCATCGAGAAGGTTTCTTTATAAAGTTACGAGGAAGCTATACGGATTAACGGGTGACACCGGTGCCTATATTCGCGGCACGATGAAGGCTCTGAGGATATTCGGAGTATGTCCGGAGCAGTACTGGCAGTACGATGTCCCGAGCTTCGACGCGGAGCCAAGTGCTTTCTGCTATGCCTTTGCACAGGCGTATCAGGCTCTGGTTTACTACAGGCTGGATGAAGTCGGCACTCAGCAATCCATTACTCTGCAGAAAATAAAGCAGCAGCTTGCCTCTGGCCTACCGGTTGCCTTCGGCTTCACCGTGTACAGCTCGATTTACGATCAAAACGTAGCGAAAACCGGGGATATCCCCTACCCAGAGAGGGGCGATAAAGTCGTCGGCGGCCATGCGATTGCTGCTGTTGGCTATGATGATAAGCGGATGGTAATCAGGATCAGAAACAGCTGGGGCAGAGATTGGGGAGATAAAGGCTACGGCACACTACCCTACGCCTACGTGGAAAATGGTCTTGCACGGGACTTCTGGGTACTGGCGAGTGTGGAATACGTGAGCCTGCTGGAGATGAAGTAGAGATATCCCTTTTTAGAGAAGGGCGAAGTAACAGCGCTGAACGATAATGGCTTTGAGCTAATCGACGGCGAAGATATCGCTTTCAAAGTCCACCATAACGCCAGCGGCATTGAAACTAACCCAATGGAACAAGGAATATAGATAAGATATGCAAAACAACATGATGAGCTAAAAACAGCTTTGTAGGCTAAGAAAAACCGGAGTGCAAAATGAGTCATAAAGAATACATGAATTATGTAAGCCTTATTGTAAAATCGTTGAAAAGAGTTTTGAAAAAGAACCTGATTTCGATTGTTCTATTTGGAAGCGTTGCCAGGGGAGAAGCTGGGGAAGGAAGCGATATTGATTTAATGGTGGTTGCCAGAGAGTTTAAACCATTCGAAAGCAGATTTGATATATTCAACGAAATAGATAAAGAGCTGAGGAGTTCTAGGGAATACCGCGTATTAAGAGAAAAGCAACTTGGAAGGCTGATCAGCCCTGTCCCGCTCAAACTTGAAGAAATAAAAAAGAACCCTCCAATATTGCTGGATATAGTTACCGATGGGATAATTTTATATGACACAGATAATTTCATGAGGGAATGGATTACGAATCTAAAAACGAAACTTGAGGAGAAGGGAGTGAAGAAAATATTTATCAGTGAAGGAAAATGGTACTGGGACTTGAAACCGGATTATAAACTTGGAGATGTGTTAGAAATATGAGAACCGATGAGCTGGCGCTCGACTACATCGAGCGAGCGGCAATGACACTTGAAGAAGCGAGAAGAGCTATGGAAAAGGAAGTTAACTCACTCACAATCAGAAGATCCCAAGAGACCGTTGAGCTCTCACTAAAAGCAGCACTGAGATATCTCGCAATAGAATACCCTAGAGATCACGATGTTAGCGATATTTTACTCACACTCAAAGATAAAAGACCACTCCCTGGCTGGTTTGAAAAGAAAATCGAGTATATGGCGAGAGTGTCAAGCGATTTGACCAGAAAGAGAGGCCCCGCATTCTACGGAGATGAGCGAACCTTTACACCCGCTTCTCAACTCTTTACCAGAGAAGAAAGCCTGAGAGCCCTGAGGGAGGCTGAAGAAGTGTTCGAAAACTGTAAGAAATTAATAAAACAATCAAAAAGAAAAAACACTCAAGACTGAGGAACGCCCAGATCCATGCAAGCTCTCAGAAAAACCAACCAAAACTGCTTTGAGAAAAGGCTGGGCTTACGGGGTAGACTTGGCTGTCCAATGCCCCCAATCCAGCAAAATATCTTTAAGTTTAAAGGTTAAGTTAAATACTGGTGACGCAGTTGCAGATAAAAGCAGTATATAAAAAAGGTGTTTTGAAACCACTTGAGAAGCTGGATTTGAAAGAAGGAGAGGAAGTCAAGATCCATATAAGTAAATCAAATATAGATCGAATCACAGGGCTGTTGAAGGATGTCGACTTCAGTTCTCTAGAACTCCAGCACGAAATAAAAAAGATCTGGGTGAAAAAGCGTGTATCTCATTGATACCAACATTTTTTTAGAAGTTCTTCTGGAAAGAGAAAATAAAAACGAATGTATTTCTCTGCTCAGGAAGATTGAGCGTGGCTTAAAAATATAAATTTGAGATGGATTATGTCTATGAAAATTGTGTTCACCGCTCATGCTAAAGACAAATTTCTGATCCTGAAAGAACACGGTTTCCCAGTAGATGAAGAACTCGTGGTGAAAACAGTAGAGAATCCTGATAAAGTAACTCACAGTAGAAAAAGACGTCTGATAGCACAAAAAATGATAGACGAAAAACATTTATTAAGAGTTATCTACGAAATAAAGAGTGGAAAGATATCAGTCATAACATTCTACCCGGCAAGGAGAGATAGATTTGAAGATTAGATATGACAGAGAAGTTGATATACTGCTAATTGAGTTCTCTGATGAAAAAATTGAATATGCCGAGGAAGCAGGGCACATGATCATTCATTTTACAAAAGACAATAAACCCGTATTGATTGAAATTCTCGACGCAAGCGAGTTCCTATCTGAGCTTACAAAGATCTCCATGAAAGCTACAAGCAGAGAGCTGATAGAGGCAAAAACATAGCCACATTAAAATGAGCCTCCCAACTTTGACTGAAAGACTCACCATTAAACATTATCCTACCACGTATCTCTCATTCCAACCTCAGCCATGCTGAATTGAGCAAAAAACGCTATGAGAAAAGGCTGGCTAGAGATCAGTTTTAGCTATCCAAGAGCATTACGTTGATTAAAATGAAAAGAGCAATTTTCGCATCCACTCTCGCAATTACATTACTGTCTCTCC
>CAZVYP010000054.1:0-13173 GCA_964631075.1 uncultured Methanocellales archaeon | reverse complement strand
CACCTGAGCTTTTAAATAAAGGCGAAACTCAGTTTCTCCTTTAGAATTCTTTTTAGAAATCAGTCATTACTCTGAACTGATCGATCTCTTCTTTCAACAGCTTGAGGAACTGTCTGGCAGTGCCCTCAACATCCTTGGCATTAGTGATTGCTCTTCCAACGATTAATATATCCGCTCCAGCATTGATAGCGTCTTTTGCGTTATCCGCCTTTATTCCACCTGCGACTGCGACCAGCATTTTATCGGAGACCTTCTTTATATCCACGATAATCCACTTATGCTTGGCAGCCCTTGACTCAGTGTCTATTGCTCTGTGTAATTCAACAATATCTGGCTTGATCGGCAGGCTCTTAAGCAGCGAGATCGGATCCTCAACATTCAGCATGTCGATAACCGCATTTAACCCAGTCTTCTTCGCCTCAGCAATTGCTTTTTCTAAAGTTGCATGCGTTGCAAGCCCAGAAACAACCACGGCATCCGCACCCTCATCCGCCGCAATCCTCACCTCGAGATTTCCAGTGTCAAGTGTTTTCAGATCTGCGACGACGAAAACATTTGGATTTATCTCACGGATCTTCTGAACAACCCCTATTCCATACCGCTTGATAAGCGGCGTACCTGCTTCGATGATGAGATGATCACTCCTCGGAAGCTGCTTAACCACTTTAAGCATCTGCTCGAGATCCGGAATATCAAGCGCAACCTGGAGATAGGGAGGGTCAAAGAGCTTGGTGATATGCCTGTAGCCCATGACCGGATGGGTAGATCTATCTTTTTCGTAGAGCACTTTATCAACGGATGGGAACCCCTCCATTGCACGCTGAATCGCCAGCTTCGTCGCGCCATAGTTGTAGCGATAGATCCTGCTGTAATCCTTGGCCTCAGGATGGATGAACACGCTGACCACAAGCACCCACTCCTCGGCTTTATCCTTCGGAATAACACCCTCCTCAACAGCATCCGCAACCGCCTTGGCTACAGCACTCTGCGCCGGACCAAAAATCTGAGCAGCTTGCTCCATGCCCTTAACAGTTACCTTCGGCACGATGAGCGTCGCAGGCTTGGTAGGCAGATTCGGGCGAATAACAGCCAGCATCGGAGTATGACCCGTAGACAAATGCGCCAATCCACTGGCAAAAGCATCGCCCACAGGTCCCTTCTTCTCGCCAATAATAAGATCGATATGCGCAATCTCAGGCTCATTACCAATAAGAGCTTCGCCAACCAGATACACAGTAGCACCTCTCCTCTTTCCTAAACGTAGTACAGGGTAATAAAGTTAGCCCTAGCTACTGGCTTTACTTGAAGAGTCCTAAAAAGCAATTGAATACTTTCACCTTAAACTTACCAAGCAATTTTTAAAAAAAGGAATTAGTTCTGGATACATGGATGGCACGGAGAAAATAAAAGAACTCCGCCACGACAGGCACACGGTATCATCGCTAACCGACCACATGGCATTCTCACCAAAATACAGAGGAAAGATCCTTACCGAGGACATCGCGCTGGCAGCAGAAGGCATCATAAGAAAGACATGCAAAGAGCTGGAAATCGACATCATAGAAATCGCAGTGAATCCGGATCACGTCCACATCTTTTTCAGATATCCCCCAAAGTACTCTCTAAGCTACATCGCCAGGCGAATCAAAGGCAGAACCAGCAAAATCCTGCGAGACAAATACCCAGACCTCAAAAAATGGTGCGGAGAACATTTATGGGCACCAAGCTGCTACCACGGAAGCGTTGGAAGCGGATGGGACGTAGTCGAACAATACATACAGACACAGGATAAACACCACGCAAAGCAATACACAGGACAAAAGCATTAAGCCAAGCCCAATAAACAGGCCCTGTCCTTAAGTACGGGGTTTATATGTGACTGCAAACTGAGGGAATAATATGTGCTCCCGTGAGGGTGATATAAACCCAATTTTTCCAGAAATGCAAAAATCTGGCGCCCAACAGCTGAACGAATTATTTTTTATAGATGCTCTTTCGATGGCCTACTTTAATAATAAGTATTCGAAGTAAGTCTTTCTGTATGTCAAGAATAACACGGTAATCACCGACACGTAATCGAAAGTAGGGGCTACCTACCATTTTTGTTACGTTGTGATATGGATTTTCGCTGAGTTGCGAAACTTTGTTGAAAATGCGTTTTGCTACGGTTCTATCCAGTTTTCTGAGTTCGCTGGCTGCGGATTCTGACCAGATTATTTGAAATTTCATCAGAATCCCAGTTCTTTCTTAAGCTTTTCGTGTGTCACGTATCTGCCGCTTTCAATCTCCTTTAACGCGAGTTCTATCTCTTTTTTTGTCTCATCATTGAGTTCCTGAACGTCTTCAATAAGTCGCTCTAGGACATCATTATAGGTTTCCCTTTCGAAGAGTTTCATTCGATTTAGTGCTGCTTTTATCTCATCTTTTATCTGGATTGTTGTGGCCATGCTGGTAATTTTAGTTAGAGGTATATTTATAAGTTGCTATAGTTAAATATAAAATATTATAGAACATTATAATAGTTGGGTCAGTAACATTCGCGCCTGAATTAAAATAGAGAAATCAGACAATCCGAAGAATCCCAAAATCCCCGAGCACCCACCCCGCCCGGTGATGCCTCGCTATTCATTGCGGGGTGCTTGTGACTGCAAACGATGAGTAAAGGTGCTCCTATGAGGAGAAGAGAAACAAAACAACCTCCTTCAAACCAGAAAATCAGGTGCCCGCAGATAATCAATTTTTTCACCCTTCTGCAGTGCTAGTCCCCAGAATTCTAAGAACTCAAACATGCATAAGGAATTTAAAGATAGACTTTAATAAAATATTATTATGCGTTTCAAGGTTGTCTTGGAAAAAGATGAAGAAGCCAGTGGCTATGTAGTTAGTTGTCCGAGTCTCCCGGGCTGTTTTTCCCAGGGAGATACGATGGAAGAAGCTCTTCAAAACATCAAAGAAGCTATTCAGGCTTGCCTCGAGTCTCTTGCTGAGGATGAAATTAAGTCGTTTTTAATAAAGCCTTCAACCCAGATAATTGATGTGGATGCTTGATGTCTAAGCTTCCAGTAATTTCGGGAATTGAAGCTATCAAAGCATTTTCCAAGGCTGGCTGGGTTCCTCACCGACAGGTAGGGAGCCATGTTGTTCTAAGGAAAGAGGGCTCCAAGGTTACGTTATCTGTTCCAAAACATAAAGAAATAAAACCGGGCTTGCTAAGGCATTTAATTAAAGCTTCCGGGCTCACGGTTGAGGAATTCGAAAAGCTTCTATAAAATAGATAGACCTGCGCCTGAATGGAAAAGCAAAATACCAGCAAACCGACATAAATGCAAATCTCCTGAGCACCCACCCCGTCCGGGGATGCCTCGCTATTCATTGCGGGTACGTGTCTGTTAAAATAAATGAAAAAGAAGGGAATTGTCACTTCTCTTTCAGCTTAAACGTCACTTCGAGCACGCCGTTTTTGTAGCTCTGCTTCATGCTCTTCGTATCGACTTTCACTGGTAGCTCGACTTTTTCGCTGAGGTTGGCTGCGTTTATTGTGCGTATTTCCAGTGCTTTCTCCGAAGGGTATAGCTCGATTTCGTCCTGCTTTGTGCTTGGCAGGTCTGCTACAACGTGCACTTCGTCGCTGATTTCGAAGACGTCGACTAGGGTTTTTCGGCTGTCGGCGTCGCTCTCACCGATCTCAATTCTCTCGCTACTTACAGGTCTGCTACCGAATTCTTTTATCTCCGGCGGCTCGCCGTTGCGCTGGGTAATCGAGAAGCCGTAGTAATACGGCTCGCTGCTTTCGCTGTCGTCATCTTCGAACTCGCTCATATGTTCGTCGAACTCTGTCATATAGCGTTCGAACTCCTGCATGAAGCTGTCGAATGTTTCGTCAAACGATATGTCGAATGGTTTTCTCTTTGCCATTGTTCTCCTCCTTATCCTGTTGCGAATTTTGCGAACTCCTGGGATAGTTTTTCATATTGTTTTAGCTGGTCTCGCGAGGTAGTTGGTTTAACTCGCTTGAGTGCTTCTTCCAAGTGTTTATTGTAGATTTTTACGAATTTCGCGTGCTCCTTCACTTCGTCTCTGCTCATTCCATGCTTGATCAGCTCTCGCAGTGCGAGCATCGCTGCTTCTCTGCAGATCGCTTCTATGTCCGCGCCTACGTATCCCTCGGTTTTTTCTGCAAGCTCGCTTATTTTCACGTCCTCTGCTAGCGGTTTTTCTTTTAAGTGGATTTTGAAGATTTCTTCGCGTGATTGTTTATCCGGTGGCGTTATGTAGATCAGTCGATCGAATCTGCCGGGGCGGAGCAGCGCGGTGTCGATCAGATCCGGGCGGTTGGATGCTGCGAGTATCACCACGTCTTTCAGCTCTTCCATTCCATCCAGCTCCGTGAGTATCTGGCTTACTACGCGCTCGGTTACGTGTGAATCCGAGGTTGAGGCGCTTCTCGTCGGAGCGATTGAATCGAGTTCATCGAAGAAAATAATTGTTGGCGCGCTTTGCTTTGCCTTTCTGAATGTTTCTCTAATTGCTCTTTCACTTTCACCGACGTATTTGCTCAGGAGTTCTGGCCCTTTGATGCTGATGAAGTTGGCTTCGCTCTTGCTTGCCACCGCCTTCGCGAGCAATGTTTTACCCGTGCCCGGGGGACCGAACAGCAGTATTCCACGTGGCGGTTTTGTCTTTATTGCCTCGAATGCCTCCGGATATTTCAGTGGCCACTCCACTGCTTCTCTGAGTTCCTGCTTTGCTTTGTCTAATCCGCCTACGTCTTCCCAGCTTACATCCGGCACTTCTATGAATACCTCTCTCATCGCGCTTGGCTCTATGTTCTTGAGTGCTTCGAGGAAGTGCTTGTTCCTTACCTTGAGCTTGTCCAGGACTTCCTGCGGGATCTCCTCTTCCATTTTGATTTTTGGCAGTACTTCTCGCAGCGCGTGCATTGCTGCTTCTTTTGCGAGGGCTGAGATATCTGCGCCGACAAAGCCATAGGTTACATCTGCAAGCTTATCCAGGTCAACGTCCTTTGCAAGTGGCATCCCCCGGGTGTGAACCTGCAGGATCTCCATGCGACCTGTTCGATCCGGCACACCTATCTCGATCTCGCGGTCGAATCTGCCGCCTCTTCGAAGCGCTGGATCCACGGCATTTGGTCTGTTTGTCGCGGCTATAACTACGACCTGTCCTCTTGATTTCAGGCCATCCATTAAGGCGAGTATCTGTGCAACTACGCGCCGCTCAACCTCGCCTGTTACTTCTTCTCGCTTGGGCGCGATTGAATCTATTTCGTCTATGAATATTATCGCAGGTGCGTTTTCCTCGGCTTCTTTGAATATATCGCGTATCTGCTTCTCGCTCTCACCATAATATTTAGACATTATTTCTGGGCCGCTGAGTGATATGAAGTGGGCATCTGTTTCATTTGCAACTGCTTTTGCTATGAGTGTTTTTCCGGTGCCTGGTGGCCCATGAAGGAGTACTCCTTTTGGTGGCTCGACGCCGAGCTTCTGGAAGATCTCAGGGTGTCTTAGCGGTAGCTCGATCATCTCTCTCACGAGTCCGATCTCTCGTCTCAAGCCGCCTATGTCTTCGTATGAAACGTGGGTTGTTGCTTTCTCTTTCTCTTCCACTGGCTTCTCTTTCAGTATGATCTGCGTATCCATTGTTGCGATCACTGTGCCTGATGGCTGAGTTGCAGTTACGATGAATGTAAGAGGATTGCCGAGCATTTCAACGCGCAGCCTCTGTCCTTTGAAGACGGGTCTGCCCTCCAGGATTCTTAGAAGATACTGCTCTCCGCCCACTATTCTCACTGGCTGGGTTGGAGCAATGGTGATCTTCACGGCTGCCTGGGTCTCTAGCTTTCTGACGGTAACCAGGTCATCTATCCCGATCTTTGCATTGCTTCTGGTATTGCCGTCGACCCGGACTATCCCTTTTCCGGCATCCTCGGGGTAGCCTGGCCAGACAATTGCACTGGCTTTATCCTTGCCCTCTATTTCCACTATGTCTCCGCTAACCAGTCCCAGCTTCTGCATTGTTTCCATGTCCACTCTCGCAATGCCTCTACCTGCATCGCGGTGATATGCCTCGGCAACGCGAAGCTGAACTTCTTTCTTATCTTTTTCTGCCATTGGTCTCACTCCAGATTGATACTCCAGATTTCTTTTTCATCATCAATTTTATTGATCACAATTCCTTTTTTCTTCATAGTCTCAAGCTGATCTGCTACTTCCTCTCGTGGTACATTTACCTGCCTAGCGATTTTTTCAACGAATGCGTTCTCCTCTTTGAAGAGCAGCATCAAAATCTCTGCCTCCAGATAATCATTTGTTATTTTTCCTATTGCCTTAACACTTTTCTCAGTAATCTCTGTCAGCCTCTCATGTGTGAAGCGCTGAGCCATACTCAGATCTCTGTTGAGTGCTCGCAGCTGAAAGAACTCCTCCCGGAGGTCTTTCAGGCTTTCTTCGCTTCCCGCGCTGAAGTACTCAAAGACTTCATTAAAGTTTTTCATCGCGCTGTCGAAAATATCGCGATATCTGCGGGGGAATTCCTGGTCATTCAGCTCTAGCATAATCGAATTGAACTCGAATAAGTAAGGCGAGAGCATTATCTCCATATGCAGTTCATCAGCGATCTGGAAGTACTTGCGTCTCTGGTCGTCGGTGTACGGCTCAATTATCCCGGCGTGCTCCAGCTTGCTGAGGTGCTCGAGCACGGCTTTAGGACCCACGTCAAGTCTCTCAACTATCTCGCTCACATAGCATGGTCTCATAGATAGTAGTTGAAGGATCTTGCGCCGGTTATCATTACCAAGCAGGTCTAGCAGCTCCTCATTATCCATATACTAACCTCAAGTTACTAACCTTAGGTTAGTATATTTATGGTATATAAATATATCGCCTTAAATGGGATTATTTTTATCAATGCTGATTGAAAATGCGATGGCGAGATATCTTAAATACAAAAAAGAGCAAATAATTATACCATGTTCCGCGTCATCCTCGCCCTCGACCTCTTCGATGGAATAGTGGTGCACGGCATAAGAGGAGAGCGCCACCTGTACAGACCGATAAACGAATACAGCCAGATATGCAGCTCCCCGCATCCCTTTGATGTAATCGAAGTGCTGAAGCCACGCGAGGTATACATCGCAGACCTCAACAAAATTACCGGAAACGGCGATAACTCCGAGATGATAAAGACAGTCTCGAATAAATGCCTGACAATGGCAGACACAGGAATAAGAAGCCTCGAAGAATTAACACTTGCGAAGCAGATAACCCATAGACCTGTGCTGGGAACCGAAACTGCTGCTCTTAAGCTGATAAAAAGTGCTGCCGAATATCAAGTAACTGTCAGCATAGACATCAAGCAAAAGAAAATATTGAGCCATGATCCAGACATACCGGAAAATCCGATCGAAGCAGCTAAAATAATAAGCGAAGCCGGGATAGAAGAAATCATAGTGCTTAATCTGGATAGAGTCGGCACATCTTCGGGAATAGATTTCAGATTACTCATGGAAATGAAAAATCAGGTGACAGGGAACACCAGGATAATTCTCGGCGGCGGACTCAAAAACGAAGCTGACTTAGAAACCTTGGAGAAGCTGGGGTTAGATGGCGCAATCGTTGCAACTGCGATACACAACGGGAGCATACCGGTGGTGAGATTGAGGTACTAAAATCTCACGCTCAGCTCTTCCTTCGCCAGCTCTCTCAGCCTTCTGTCGATCTCGTTGACTCCGCGCTGGAGGTTCTTGTTGTTATCAAAGCCGCGGGCAATTTGCTCCAGCTTCGCTCTGTCCAGCGTTTTCATCTCCTCGACTTTCTTGATCAAGCTTGGCACCGCTCTGACGAGGTTGTCCACGATAGTGATCGACGCTGTCCGCGATGTTCGGCAGAGCGGGTTAAGATCCACGGTTATGACTTTTTTTCCCATTTTGATAAGCGCTTCGCAGCGGTCGCCGTCTTCGAGCGGCACGAAGACAACGTCTGCCGAGTAAATCCCTTCTTTGTCGACCTTTGACCTCTCGTGTGTTATGCCGGGTATCCTAGCATCGGCTTTTGCACCGAGCACTTTTGTTGCACCTCGCTTTTTTAGGTCCTCCACAATTTTCTTCACCCTTTCATCGGTACGGTGGAACAAATTTACCTCCAGCGGAGCATTTAATACCTTTCCGAGCGCCACGAGGTCGTCTCCTGCGAGTGCGGCGGCGTTGCCGTTTACCGAGATAACTGGTTTCCTGGCTAACAAAAGGAGCGCTGCAGACGCTCTGGTTGCATCCTCCGCGCTTTTTATCGTTTTCTCTCCTATAATATAGTCAAAGGCTTCTCCTCTTCCCTGTGCGATTAAGCCCTGAACGCTTGCTATTCCTTTCTGGTAGCCGTCAACAAGTCTCTCCCGTGTGACGAGCGAGGCATGGCGGGGGTGATCTTTGGGGATCTCGGTCATGCAGCTTTATTTTTACAAGCTATTATATGATAAATATTGTCCATTTGCGCTATCTCGAGGCTAGAGGAAAGGGGGTGCTTAATGGCGATTCGTTATCCCTGGAAGTCCAGTGGGAATCGCAGTCTGCTGGCAGGGTGAAAATGTCTTCAAATAGATCTTCTATATACGAAATTGAATAGTCAAGGTCTCTTAATGAGTTCGCTACTCTGGTCTTGGCTCCATGGGGGAACATTATCCTTGTGGCGGTATCCCGCCTTTCACCGTAAATGGCTACTGGCGATACCTCGAGTTCTGACATATCGTACCTGTTGACTCTATCGACCACGTCTGGATGTTCTCTTAGCCATTGCTCCACCTCTTCTGGGCAGATGGTGGCATTTCTTACTTTTCCAGCCAGCCCCGAAAGTCCATCGTAGCGGTTTACAGTATCATTGATGTATGCGTACTTTGTTTCCACTCTTCTGACTACTTCCTCGGGTGGAACAGTATAGCAGAGAGGATCACTGGGTTCTGATATTGGAGCTGTACCGCTAATGACTCCAGTGTAAAACATTTCTACAGAGGGAAGGCAGAGGTTTCTCCCTGAAGGAACCGTATCCACTTTCGCAGTTATTTCATTTGCCAGGCGCCTTGCCTCGCTTCTCAAAAACAATGCTTCTCTATAAATGTGAAAGGCTCTTTCATAGCTGGCGTTCTGCGTACAGTTAATGATTTCCAGTCTGCCTTCTTTTTCCCGGATTATTCCTTTAACCTCGAATTTGTTACTGCTCACTTTCAAGGTAGATGTTTCACCGATTTTCTCGCCGGAAAAGTTGGAGCTGTAGGCAATACTGAAAACCACTGTCCTGTTAAAAGTGGGGTCAAAATCAGGTCTGATTTCTGCGTAGTATTCTCCTGATTTGTTTTTTTCAATTTTGATGAGATAGAAATCTGGAGAGGGCATTATCTCCACTTCTCTATGCACGAAGAACTGCAGAATGGATTGAAAGAGGCGAGCGGGAATAGAAAGGAGGTTGTTTATGAAGTCTATAAAAATATTGCCTGAACCTTCTTTTTTATCTGTGCCGGAATAAATCTGTTCTTTGAACTTTTCAGGTGAAGGAGTAATAACTGGTGATGGTTGAGTGGCTGGCGGAGAAGTTAGTTTCGGCAATGGCTGAGCTGTCGTTTCTGGCAAGCTGTCGGGGCATCCATCTTCATCATAATAGTTGTTATATGTTTCTGGTTCATTAGGGCATTTGTCGAGGCAATTTTTTATTCCATCGCCATCGCTGTCTCTATCATCGCAGGGGTCACAGACGTCTCCAAATCCGTCCCCATCTATATCTTCCTGCTTTGGATTGTAATTATTGGGGCAGTTATCTTTTTCATTCGCTATACCGTCTTGATCAGAATCTTGCATAGCAGCGCTTACCATTAGCGAGCAGGCGTGCCACTTCTCTGGCCCGAGTTTTTCCACGTTTGGCAGGGAAAGATGATAGGATGGCCAGACTATCCAGGTGCCAGTTTTATCGAGGGCTCTCGACACGTTTATCGATAAAGTTTGGCCCGCTTTAATGGTGGTATACCCGGATGAAAATCCGAAGGAAGTATCCAGATTATCCGGGTCTCTGGCTGAGGCGAAAAATCCTCTGTATCCCAGCTTGAGATCTCCCTGACCAGCGTTTTTCAGCTTGAAGGAGACTGTAATGCTATCTCCGGCTTTTAATGTTGATGTTCCCTGAACAATTAAATCAGTAAGCTGCAGCAGGTCTTGAGAGGTATCCGGGCCATTATATGAGCACAGCACTTCAGCGCTCACCGGGTTTAGAATTGCGATAAAAATCAGTGCCAGCGGAGGCAAGAACTTCATAAATTTTAATTATACAAATTAGATTATATATTTTTGGTTGCCTTAACGATCTGCGAAGCCAGAAACCTCGCTACATCGGAAGCCTCAAACGGCCATGCATATATTATGGAGACCTCTGGGTGCTGTGCCTGTGCGCGACGTATAGCTTCAGGTATATCCACCCCTGAGTGCTCGCCGCCGCGTGTCATCATCGGTGTGATGACGATCACTTTCTCAGCCCCCCGCGCTATGGCAATATTAATTGCCTCGTCTATAGCTGGAGCACAGAACTGGTTGAATCCAAGAATAACTTCAAGTCCAGTTGCCCTGCTGAGGTGCCCAGCCAGTTCCTGTGAACCTTCGTAGAAAGGATCGTTCTTAGCATTACGTGGCCAGGCGCGCATTTTAGCCTCCAGCTTGGTATAGCGGCGTTCAAGCTCCACGCGCTCTCCTCCTTTTGCGTTTTCAACCTTAGCGTGCAATCTGAACAACTCAGCCATCTCATTTTCAGGAAAATCATTAGGCGGAGAGCCGTGCATTGCGAGCACGATAATGGTTTTCATAATTACTCCTACTGTGATGATAGTAATATATAAATGAAGGCGAAATATAATGAAAGACACATGGAACTTACAATTATCCAGAAGGAGATGCTGCTAGCTCTTATAAATCTCTCAAGGGAGAAGAAGGGGCCTATAAAGGGAGAGGAAATTGCTGAGATGATCGATAGAAATCCGGGTACAGTGAGGAATCAGATGCAGGCTCTTAAGGCACTGAATCTTATAGGAGGCGTGCCAGGTCCAAAGGGAGGCTATCTGCCCACTTCGAACGCCTTTAAAGCCCTTGGTATGGAGGAAATGAAAGACGAAGCTGCCGTGCCCATTATGTGCAGAGGTCAAAATGTCGAGGGCGCTACGGTGGATGATATTAATTTCACAACAATAAGACATCCAGACCAATGTCAGGCGATGATAAGGATACTGGGAGACATTCGCAGGTTTGATATAGGCGATCAAATCCAGATTGGACCAACTCCTGTTAATAAATTCATAATAACCGGAGAAATCATCGGCAGGGACGACCCGGATAATCTGATCATCTGCAACATCAAGGAAATGATCTCCCTTCCGAAAAAGAGCATCAAGGAATACATAAAGCGTCCTTTGGTAACAATCGATGCAAGTTTATCTCTGCGGGAGGCTGCTCGCATTCTGATGGATAACAACATTCGAGGAGCACCTGTAATGGAGGCCAGCAAAATCATCGGCGTAATCTCATTCAGAGAGATGGGTAGAGTACTTGCTGCGGGAACGATAACCGCGGCAGTTAAAGAAGCAATGTCCCAGAAGGTAATAATGGTGGATGGCAACACACCCTTCTACGAGGCTGTGAAGATCATGGATGCGCAAAAGACAGACTGCGTGGTGGTCACAGCAGACGGAAAGCCGCTTGGCACGATTACAAGGAAGGATATACTCAGCCAGGTAATAACCATCTAGCCTCGATGTTCACTCAAATTCCAGTAGAGATCTCTGCCTCTGGACAGCTCTCGAGGGCTCTGCTGTTTTTCCTGCTTCGTTTTTATCAAGCCTTTTTCCTGAAAAGCTTTCGGGGAGTTCAATTGTGCCGTATCTCCCACCGCCGCCGGGATTGATTATTATTCGCTGTTCTCTGAATGCTTTTACTGCCTCTACCACGCGCTGATCTGCAACTTTTGCAATACATTGGAGATCGGTGTCAAGCATTACTGATACCTCGCTGCCGAATTTTGCAACCATTCTGGTCCATTCTTCCTGCACATTTTTCGAAATCGCTGTTGAGCCAAATGCCATTGCAATTATCTCTGCGAGAGGAATTAATCGGAGATAGGGTGGTCTATGATCCGGATGTCTGGGTGCGTCGAAATCCGCAAGCTCGTTCACTCTGTCTTTCACGCCCTTTTTTATTGTGCCTCCGCAGCGACAGCGCCATTTTCTTGCCATTGAATCTATCATTGAATAGTGCTGGTAGCAGCGGATGCAGGCGCTCTCGTTGTACTTGCCCTCTTCAGGGGGTATGCCGACGTTTAGCACCGCGCTCCTTTCGTTCTTCCTTAGAATTGCCATGGCTATCTCCGCAAAAGTTATCTCTCCTACTTTGAAGCGGTTGAATTCCCGCGCGAGTCTCACAGGCGAGGGTGAGTGGGCATCGCTGTTTGTAAGAAAAGTCAGATTTTGAAGCTCTTTAATTCTATCGGCATAATCTGAGTCTGCGCTGAGTCCTAGCTCGATGAATGAGATGTAGCTGGCGAGTTCTCCGTAGCATTCCCTCAGGCTTTTGAAGCAAGCATATATGGCTGTCCAGGGAGTAAACGCGTGGCATGGACCAATAAGTGCCTGTGCCTCTCTGGCTATCTCGGCAATTTCACAGGCACTCAAGTTAATTCTCGGTCTGCCCTGCAGATCTATATCGCTTGAGTGCTTCGCAAATTTTTCTCTCAGCTCCTCTGCTTTGGAGATTGATGGAATAAGAAGAAGGTGGTGCACTCTTGAATTATCCTCCACCTCTGCAGTGAGAACAAAATGCGTGCAGTCGAGCAAAAAAGTGCCTTCGCCGATGACTTCCAACTTTTTTATATCAGCTAACCACTCCCCGTGCAGGCAGTCCCCAGTTCCAATGAGGTCTATGCCTTTCTTTCTTGATTCTCTGGCTATTGCCTGCAGATTCATATTGCTTGAGGTAGCGGCTGAAAATTTTGAATGAATGTGCAAGTCAGCGCTGATCTGCATAACCCTGTCAGCATTTCGATGAGGGGGAGAGATATATAGATGTCGATTATTAAGGAGAAACTGGATGTTTCTCCTTTCAGACGTATATTTCCTCGTGCGGGTGCACTATGATTCCGC
>CAZVYP010000053.1:0-13662 GCA_964631075.1 uncultured Methanocellales archaeon | reverse complement strand
GCAGTAGCTGCCACTCCGCGCACTCCCGTCAACAAACAGGTACTTGCGATAGCTGTCACGGTTCGCTCCCTGATCCCGGGGGTCACGCTGACTTCCGAGGCTTCCTGCAGAATGGCAAACATAAGTGGATTATCAGCTGCTCCACATGCCATGCCGATGATAAAGATCTGCTCCACTTCTCAACGCTGACAACTGAAATAAATAATAGCAATGAGCTATGCAAAATCTGCCACCCGACAGATTATAAAAATATGATCAGCGGCGAGCACTTCAGAGCCGAAAAAGATAAAAAATGTGTCGAGTGCCACGAGCCTCATCTGACCAATATGCCCGCCATCAAAGTATCATCGTCAAATCAATCTATCTTTGATAATTTTCAAAAATATCTAGAGGGCTCTGTAATCACAAAAAGTCCTTGGGTTCCCGCGGCTGTAATAATAATAGCCGTCGCAGCTGTATCCGAGCACATATTAACAAGGCACGAGCGCGACAAGATCGTGATGAGCAATCTTCTCAAAATAACCGCCGACCAGGGCAGCAAGGCACTTGAAATAGAGCTAACCAACGAAATCTATGTGAACAGTCTCCTGGAAGTGCTGAGGGAGAAAAACGCCTTAATTCTCGGGATGACAATGCATAAAACGCCGGAGATCAAAATGGTTCTATTTCTGGATCTCTCAAAGGCAAGCATATCCGAAAACGATCTTCTCAACCTAATCAAAAGCCTTAAAGAAGCGGTTGTAACCGCGGAGTACACAGAGAAATATGAATTATAATCGTGAAATCGTAGAATGCACGTTTTTTCTGACGGCCGCTGTATCTATCTTTATCTTACTTTCAGCAAGTCCGGCTGATGCAGCTTCTATGGACTGTGAACCGTGCCACGTTGGCGTTGCCGCTGTGAATCCCAGAGATACATTATCCGGCAGCGCCTGCTTCACCTGCCACGATAGCGACTATCCACCTGAATACAGCTCGAGCGTTCACCTGATTCACAGCGGACAAATTTCAATAGGTGAGGAAGCCCTGCGCAAACATCCTAAAAAGGCGACAGGAGATTGTAAAAGCTGTCACCAGCCGAGCAGCGAATGCAAGTCGTGCCATTTATCGATGCCCCACGTCAGCAGCAGGCGGGAATGCCAGAACTGCCACGGCACACTCACCGGCTTTTTTGAGCACAGCATAAAACTTGAAAAACACGATATCCTGAAATCGTCGAACTGCACGCTGTGTCACCCATCAGATAAGCGATTTCTCACAACAGCGAGAGGACTGGTTCCAATTAGCCAGCCACACAGGCTGTGCTACCAGTGCCACAACGACATCTATAGAGACTGGAGCGCTGGAGCACACTTCGTAAATATAACCCGGGCTGGAGAGAACTGGCAATTACAGTACACCTGCACCGTTTGCCACGATCCTCACGTTCCTTCAAAGTTGCTGATGTCAGACGCAGCTGCTGAAAAAGTTGAAAAAGAAAGCACACCTCCAGTTGCACACCTTGCACTAATATCCTCATTCAGTTTTGCGGTGATAGCGATGTACTTCGCGGCTCAGAAAGTGAGGAAGAAAAAATGAAATTGAGCATCCGTTACCTTTTCATCGCTTCACTCTTACTTTTTTCATGTCAGATTGTCCTTGCCTACTCATCAACCATAGAAAAAGAAGAGCAAAAGAACACAACTCTGTACTGGGGAGACGAAGCCACTTTTGGGAACTACACAATAGTACCGGCAGAGTTCTCACTGCAGGGAAATCAAGGATATGTGAAGCTAAAGCTCTACCGCGATGGTGCCTTTATCGACGAGCGGGTAATGAGCCAGGGAAGCGAAACCTGGAATAGCGAAAATGAAATATGGATCGACATTTTACGCCTGCACGTGGATCCGGAGGTTGAAGCATACGTTGAGCTTGGCATAACCTTAAGACGTCATCCCGTGATCGCTATTGACGTTCAAACCGATGCCGATAGCTATTTTGCAGATCGAGAAATCCAGGTAACGGTAAAGATAAAAAACACCGGCAATACTACAGCGGGTGATTTGAAACTCAGCTTTAACACATCCGGAATGCGAGTCATTAGCGGTGAAAGCACCAAGTACTATCCCGAGATGCAGAAGGAAGAGGAAGCTACAGTTAAATTAACTCTTGATGCACCACCGTTAATGGAGAAAAAAAACCTGACTATATATGCGATTTTTACAGGCTTTGATGCTATTAACAGGCAGCATAACTGGAGCGGAAGCAAAGAAATAGAGATAGCATCGGTAATCGAAATAAATAAAATCGCTTCAGGGGACATAGGGTACCTGGAAAATCGGACTTTGACCAAAACCGAAGTCAGATATGTCTACCGTTACAGCGATTACTACGAGGAAGGCGAGGATCTCGCACCTGCCATAGTAGTTATCGAGAAACCGCGAAATGAGACAGAGATATACATGGAAGAAAACGCAAAGGTAACAATTTACATTGCAAATCACGGGGAGCAAGAGATCCTGGGTATAGAGGTGAATGACACGCTTCCGGATGAGTTCAAAGTGTCACAGCTCAATGAGGCAGGCAATTTATTCAACCTTTCCCGAGGTGAGGAGAAGTACATTAAAACATATATTCTCTCCCCTACCAAGCCCGGCACATATAATCTCCCAAAAGCCTGCGCAAACTGGAGCTACGAAGGTAAAAACTACTCGTCAGAATCAAAGGCGCCAAAGATCGTGGTGAATCAGTATCTGGATCCGGCAAAAAATGTCACAGGTCCCATCATCGCGCTCGAGAAAAGTGCAAATAGAACACTGGTTGAGCCGGGTGATAAAGTGGAGATAACAATTACGGCTGCCAACTCGGGAGATTTAACATGCGCAGCAAAAATATTTGATGAGATACCCAATGGAACAAAATTGATCAGCGGAAATCTTACAGCAGGCGAATTAATGAAAAACGGGAGCAGCTTCTCAATGTCCTACATAATTGAAATAACCGGTAAAGAAACAATTGCTTTACCCCCGGCAGTCTTGAGATACACCGATCTGAGAGACGAGAATGGTACAGTTAAATCAAACTCAATAACGCTTCAATTTCCAGAGTACCCCGTGGCTTCAATACCCCAGCCGGTTACAACTTATGCACCATATATGCCTGCACCTGCAGATGAGCTGCCTTACTCGAAGCCTGCATCACAACAGTCATTTCTCCCATTCGAGCTGTCCTTCTGGCACGATGCAATAATAGGAGTGCTCCTCGGTAGCTTAATAGTATTTATCCTGAGAAGTAAAACAAAGCCGGATAATTAAGCCTTAATCAGTTTAAGCAGCTCCTCCGGTATGCTGACGGGCTTCCAGTTTTCATCTACAGTAACAGCGGTTAAGTAGCCCTTCGCAATTGGCTTTCCATCTGCCTTTTGATTAATCCTGATCTCGAATTTTATCGACTTATCCCTCACCTCGCCCACGCTAGCGTGGAGCTCGAGCACATCCCAGAGCTTCGCGGGCGACTTGTACTCAACGTGCGCTTCAACTGCCGGGAAATTCAGCTTCCCCTCTCTAACAATCTTACTGGCATCTTTCTCTTCCCAGAGTGATCTGAAAAAATCCTCGACAGCGACGCCGAAGAAGCGGAGGTAGTTGGCAAAGTACACAACACGCCACTGATCCACATCGGCAACCCTTACAATCAGTTCGGTTTTATTTGTCCTCATCATATCACTTTCCAGTCTTATCACAGGTAAAACGGTCTTTTTGGGTTTTGCGCCAGCGCTTTGCAGAGGTCATAGTACTCGCAGTAGGCTTCTTTGCACTCAGCTCTGCTGGAGCATGTGAAAAACTTTGATTCAGATGCAACTCTAACCTTCTCGTCGATTTCAGGGTTGTAGAACTGATGACCAAGAGTGCTGTACAGAAACTCCACAAGTTTATAATATTCCCTGATTCTCTCCAGCTCCCCCAGGGGCTCAATTGATTTCCTGTCCTCTTTTATCAAACGGAGTTTATTCAGCAACTTTTTCCTGCCTGCCGATTTACCTGCTTTTCCTTCTATTCTATCAAATTCATTCCTTGCTTCAAACACTTCTTTAAAACCTTCAACAAGCATTCTTAATCTTGCTTCAGGCAAATCAAATTCTTTATGACACATCTCAAGTTTCTTCAAGCAGCATTCTTTCTCGCATTTATGGTTCATTGAGCGATTCACGCAAAAGCTGCGCAGAGGCAGTTGAAACTCGCGATCGAAATAATAAAAAGCACCACCGTAGCCTTTAGCCGAGGCAAGCTGAGGATTGCTATATTCTTCATCTGTCAGTTCAACTGTAAATCTCAACAGTCTATCTACATCCGACATCAAATAGCTGTAGCTAAGGCACCAGTCGCAATTTTGAACCGGGAATGGACAGCGCCTCCGATTGATCTTGCCAATAAATGAATCTGGAGATACCTTTGGCTTCCTTAACATCATTTTCAATTTCATGATTATGAGATTAAATATCTTACTTCAAAGCCATATCCCGCGGGAGAGCAAAACTGGATGGTGCAAATCTTTTTATAATGAATTTGCTTTTTATATTCTATCAAACTTGCGAGAGGAGATAATGAAGAAGGTTAAGATCGGGATAATCGGCGGCTCAGGTTACACCGGTGGAGAGCTTATCAGATTGCTGATGATGCATCCTAAAGTTGAGATTGTCGCAATTACTTCAAAAAAGTTTAAAGATCAGCCAGTCTATGCGGTGCACCCATTTTTAAAAGCATTTTCGAATTTGAAGTTCTCAGATCACACAGTAAAGGCATTTGCAGACGCAGACTTGGTTTTTACAGCGGTGCCTCACGGCACAGCCATGGACTATGTCCCCAGGCTTCTGGGACAGGGATTAAAGGTTATAGATTTAAGCGCGGACTACCGCCTCAGCGAAACGGAATTTGAAAAAGTTTACAAATTGAAACATAAGGGGTACAGACAAGCAGTTTACGGATTGACTGAGCTTCATCCTGAGGTGAAAGATGCAAAGCTTGTCGCCAACCCCGGGTGCTTCCCGACTGGTGCAACACTGGCAGCCGCGCCCTTATTCGCCTCTGGCGTAGTTGAGCGCGCGGTGTTTGACTCAAAGACAGGGATCTCGGGTGCAGGTGCGGAGGCAACTCAGAAAACGCATTATCCCAATGTTGCGGAGAACGTTGTGCCATACAGCATCACCACCCATCGCCATACTGCTGAGATCAAACAGGAGCTCCTGCGACTTGGAAGTGGAAAAATTAGCTTTACGCCGCATATCGTTCCAGCGATACGCGGTATTTTAACGACCGCGCATATATTTGTAAACCAGGGCCTTGAGGAAGAGAGTGTCAGAAAAATCTATGAGAGCTACTACCGCGGAAGACCATTTGTGCGTTTAAATATACCACGGCTCAGCTCGGTGAGGGGATCGAACTTCTGCGACATCGCATTTGAGGTCGATAAAGGCGAAGACCGGATCGTTGTTATCTCGGCCATCGACAACATGGTAAAAGGTGCAGCTGGTCAGGCGATACAGAATATGAATCTAATGCTCGGGTTTGAAGAAACCACTGGCCTATGGATGCCTGCTACCGCGCCTTAGGAGGAGAATGTGAAAATTATCGAAGGCGGTCTATGCGCCGTAAAAGGCGTAAAAGCGTTTGGAGTTAAAGAGGGCAAAAATGGGCTTGCAATCATCGCTGGAGAGGGCAGCGCTGCAGCGGTTTTCACAAGAAATAAAATCAAAGCCGCGCCGCTTATAGTAACCCGCGAGCATCTGGAGAGCGGTAAGATAAGCGCCTTAGCGGTGAACAGCGGCAGTGCAAATGCATACACTGGGGAGCAGGGAATAGTGGATGCACGGGAAATGGCAGCAGTTATTGCAGCAAAGCTGGGAGTCGAGGAGCAGAGCATAGCGGTTGCCTCCACAGGTGTTATAGGACGCCCTCTGATTCTGGACTGGATTAAGGCAAATCTTGACAGAGTCGTAGATGGTCTAACTTCAGATCAATCCGGTAGCGAGGCAGCAGCCAGGGCGATTATGACCACTGATACAAAGCTGAAGCAGATCGCCGTGGAAATCGATGGGATCAGAATAGCAGGCATTGCCAAGGGCGCAGGCATGATCGAGCCAAACATGGCAACCATGCTCTCGTTCATATACACAGATGCGCTGTTTCCCGCAAAGAAGTTGAAGGTCTGTCTGAAAAAAGCAGTGGATAAAAGCTTTAATATGATAGTTGTAGATGGCGATACAAGCACTAATGACATGGTAGTTCTTGCTGCAACCGGAAAGGGCGGTAAAATCGGCTTGCGCAAGTTCCAGCCTGCGCTTGAGTTTGTGTGCAGGGAGCTCGGGAAGATGATTGTTAGAGATGGAGAGGGGGCAACTAAATTTATAGAAGTAAGCGTCACAGGTGCCAAGTCAACTCTGGATGCGAAGAAGGCTGCTAAAGCCGTCGTCCGCTCGCCGCTGGTGAAAACCGCTGTCTTCGGAGCAGATCCCAACTGGGGCAGAATAGTATGCGCCGTAGGCTACTCGAATACAAAGCTTGTTCCGGAGAAGATCAGGCTCAAGTTCTCCAGCGGAGCAGATGAAGCTGTGCTCGTAGACAGAGGCACGATCCATAACGAGCTTTTAGACGTGGCGAGGCAAATTATGATGAACAGTGAAATTCGAATAAGCATAGACCTCGGAATCGGTAGGGCAAGTGCCACAGCATGGGGCTGCGACCTCACTTACGACTACGTCACCATAAATGGAAAATACACAACTTAATCCTCAAGCTTCACTTTCACTCCGACTGCATGCGGCAGGCTTCTCTCGAACACTGCCAGCACCAAGCCGTTATCGCCATGCGTGGACATAATTTTTCCTCTGATCTCCTTCCCCTGCTTGCTTGACCATGATATCTTCTGGCCAATAAACTTCGCCGCCTGATATCTATCCTTAACCCCTTCCACTTTTATTATGCATTGATTTCTGCGCTGAGTATGCCGCCCAAGGCGGTAGTTGACTATCAGAGCCTCCATACCCTTATATCTCCTATTGTTTTTTATCGCGATGGTTAATAAACTTTGAGCCTTGACTTCTGCGAGAAATTTCGTAACCTTTTTATAACCGTTATGAATCTATTCATAGCGGTGATTTAATTGAGCAATAAAAGAATGGCATATGCTTTACTTGCAATAATTTTGCTTGCAGCGGCGATAAGCGGGTGCACCTCTCCACCAAGGGAGACTGTTGTTCTAAGGCTTGCCACGACAACGAGCTTTGCCGAGACTGGATTTTTAGACGTCATTAAAACAGCTTTCGAGAAAGATAACGCTGGCATTAACCTTACCTGGGTTGCTGTCGGCACAGGTCAAGCACTAGAAATCGGGAAGCGAGGAGATGCAGACGTGGTGCTTGTTCACAGCCGCCCCCAGGAGGAGCAGTTTATAAAAGATGGCTATGGGGTTCACGGTATAACTATAGCGTATAACGACTTTCTTATCCTGGGACCTGTAAGTGATCCTGCAAATGCAAGCTCCGCCAAGACGGCTGCTGAGGCTTTCAAGAATATTGCGGCAGCAAACGCAACGTTTGTTTCCCGTGCAGATAAATCTGGAACAAATACCAAGGAGCAGAGTATCTGGAAGCTAGCAGGAATTAATGCAAGTGGGAAGACATGGTATAAGGAGGCCGGACAGGGCATGGCAGCAACCGCGAGGATGACAGACAATTTACAGGGATATACTCTCTGCGACAGAGCCTCATATCTCACTCTGCAGCAGGAGCTCAAACTGAAGATAGTGCTAGAAGGCGATCCCGAGCTGCTCAACCCTTACAGAATAATGCTTATTAACCAGACTAAGTTCCCAAGCACACATTATGCCGAGGCTGAAAAGCTGGTGCTCTTCTTTGTCTCACCAAAGGGTCAAGAGCTAATGGGCAACTACACGAAAGGCGGCAACAAGCTATTCAACCCCATATTTGGAAAGATTTCAACGATTGGCCTGATAGATCCGTACGACGATAACGAGGTAGCTTACTGGAAAAATAAGCTGAAAGGTTAATCATGGAATCTTTTCCTCTTTTTTTAAATGACGAAATTATCAGCATAACTCTGCTGTCGTTTAAAGTGTCGGGCACGGCGGTAGCCTTAGCCGCTGTCCTCGGGCTTCCAATCGGCACGTTTCTTGCACTGACGGAATTCCGGGGGAAGCAGTTTGTTGTAACGCTGGTTAACACCCTTATGGGACTGCCCCCCGTAGTTACCGGACTGGTTTTATATCTTCTGCTTTCAAGAGCTGGTTATTTAGGTCCGCTCGAGCTGCTTTACACGCCCACAGCCATGACTATTGCCCAGTTTATCCTTGCACTCCCGATCATCATAGGGTTATCCTACTCGGCTGTAAAATCTGTATCATCAAAGCTAATCGAATACACTGTATCTTTGGGTGCAAC
This sequence comes from uncultured Methanocellales archaeon, assembly GCA_964631075.1. Lineage (GTDB taxonomy): Archaea > Halobacteriota > JAWCLZ01 > JAWCLZ01 > JAWCLZ01 > CAZVYP01. The sequence continues at coordinate 5,228 of CAZVYP010000053.1, read as the reverse complement.
GAGAAAGCAGCTTTTGTGGATTGTTGTCAAAGAAGCCAGAGTTGGAATTTTAGCAAGTATAGTTGCAGCTTTTGGCGGTGCTATATCGGAAGTTGGCGCAATAATGCTCGTTGGAGGAAATATAAGATATTTCACAAGAGCTTTAACCACCGCAATAGTGCTTTATACAAGCATGGGAGAATTTGAACTGGCAATAAGCCTTGGAATAATACTGCTGGTGACAGCTTTTATTGTGAACTTATTCCTGACATATCTGCAGACAAAATCAAAGCTAAATAGCAATAAACGGTTGCAGTTTGGTGACAAAAATGATCGAGGCACGTAATATTCACAGGAACTTCGAAGAGAAAAAAGTGCTTGAAGGTGTCTCTTTCAAAGCAAAAAAAGGAGAAATCTTTTGCATCATCGGACCTAATGGCTCAGGTAAGACGACGATGCTCAAAATAATCGATTTGCTCGTGGAGGCTGATCAGGGTGAGATTTTATTTAACGGTGTTAACCTGCTTCAGATCAAATCTGATGAAAAGGTCGCTTACAGGAAGAAAATGGCAATGGTTTTTCAGCAGCCGGTGCTGTACGATTCCAGCGTTTATGATAACGTCTCGATTGGTTTAAGACTTCGCAGTGCAGACAAAAACCTGATTAAAGAAAGAGCTGAGAATGCTTTGAAAATGGTAAATCTTTTTGATTACCGGAGCAGACATGCGCACACGCTTTCCGGCGGTGAAGCGCAGAGGCTGTGCCTGGCAAGAACTCTAGCTTTAGAGCCAGAGGTGCTTCTGCTCGACGAACCAACAGCGAACCTCGATCCGGCAAACACGATCATAATAGAAAATATCGTGAGGGAATATGCGAAAAAAGAACAGAGTGCTGTGATATTCACCACGCACAATATGTTTGAAGCCAGGCGCCTGGCTGACAGAGTTGCGCTACTCGTAAATGGTGCTATAATCGAGGAAAAAAGCGCGGAGGAATTTTTCAATAGTCCGAGTGATCCGAGGACGGCGAGCTTTATCAGGGGTGAAATAGTTCTTTGAATGAAATAAACGAAAGGCTCAGCTTTATAAAAAATCTTGAGCTGAAGAGCAAATTGTTTTTAGGGGCAAAAAATTCTTCAGACGGACTGGATGAAGAGGGGGCAAGACTTCTCGAGGCAATTAAAAAGTTCGGCTCTATTTCCATGGCTGCGAAGCACGCTGGCAGGGATTACAGGCTTGCCTGGATGAAGATCGACGAGCTTGAAAAGGCTTTTGGATTTAAAATAGTCGATAGAGTGTTAGGCGGACTAGGAGGCGGCAGCGCCAGGCTGACTTTAGAGGGGGACGTACTGCTTCAAAAATATCTGCTTGCAGAGAGTAAGTTAAGGAAATTTTCAGAATCCGAGGAGATCCTGAAACCTGATTTGAGCATAATGGGAAGCCACTGCTATGCTCTTGAAATCTTGGTTGAAATGCTTGGAAAAAATTTTTTCGTAGAGTATGCCAGCGTTGGCTCTGAAAACGGCTTGAAGCTTGTTTTAAGCAGAGCTGCTGATATCACAGGCGTACATATGTTTGACAGAAAAAGCGGCGAGTACAATAAGTTTCTCCTCCGCAAACCCGGTTTTGGTAAAAAGATTGCTTTGATTAAAGGCTATTCCAGGATGCAGGGCATAATTGTGAAGCGCGGTAATCCGAAAAATGTGAATTCCATAGAAGACCTGCTCAGAAAAGACGTGGTATTTGTCAACAGAAACGCTGGCTCTGGAACCAGGTATCTGCTCGACTCATTTATTGAAAAAATCGGTTTAGAAAAGGGTTTAAGTTTCAATGAATTGGTTAGGCGCATTAGGGGTTACGACAGCCAGGCAAAGTCGCACATGGAAGTTGGAGTTGCCGTCAATTATGGTAAGGCAGACGCTGGAGTGGGCATAAAAGCTGTTGCCAGAGCTTTTAATCTGGATTTTATACCGCTACAGAGAGAGCAATTCGATTTCGTAGTTCTGAAGAAGAAGATGGGGGAGAAGAATATTGAAAAGTTTATAGAGATGCTTTCATCGAAAAATTTTCAATCCAGAGTATGTGAGAAAGACCTTGGAATACAGATCGATGAGGAAGCAGGGAAAGTGATTAGTGGTAAAATTAAATAATGGGAGGTGAATGGCTTGAAAATCAGTGCGAGAAATCGTTTTAAAGGAACAGTGGAGAAGGTTGAGGAAGGCGTTGTCACAGCAAAGGTCAGTATAAAAATTCAAACGCCGTTAGTGGTAACTGCTGTGATATCTAAAGAGGCTGTGAAAGATCTGGGGCTGAAGACCGGGGACAAAGTTGAAGCAATTATTAAAGCAACTTCAGTTATGGTTGCAAAAGAATGAACTCCACTTTTTTTATTTATTTCTTCAAAATATTCCTTCTAAAAATGGGGTAGAATCCCCCTCGAGGTCCTCATTTATTTTTATACTGGTGCAAAGCCTTGAGAGGAAGCCTACCGAGAGAGACTCTGACAGCTTATAGTAACCAATAGTACTTAACTTTTTTGGAAAAAGTTAAACAAAATAGGTTACCAGATTGAATTTCTTTACATGTGCTTTCAAACCCAAAAACTTTGCACGCTAAGGATAATCAAGAATTTCAATCGAGAGTATATGAGAAAGACCTTGGGATAAGTTCAATGTCAAAGCAGGAAAAATTTTGATTAGATCGGTTAAAGCAAGATAAATCAAACTCTGCAATCCGGTTTATTTGCTACCCGAAGTCAACGTATTTTATCGCTATTAATCTGACTATCTCGGCTGTGTCCTCTGCTTTATCTGCAATTTCCTCGAGTCTGACGATTATCTCGCGCAGCTGATAGAAGGTCTTGAAGTCCGTGTCCATGTCGAAGAGGTTTTTGTACAGCTTTCGATATATACCGTCTGCCTTTTCTTCTATCTCTTCAACCGCATGGGACAGCTCTATTGCCTTGCGCATGCTCGGTCTCATTGCAAGGAGAGACTCGCGAAGTTTTTTGACAATTAACACGTCTTCCTTGGTCAGCTCTATCAGGTTTTGCTTCATCTCCTCGTTAAGCTTGAACTTGCGCAGCAGAATTCGATAGGCAGCGCCAACTGCCATGTTTGCGATTTCATCCAGACTTCTGACAAGGTACAGGAGGTCTTCTCTGTTAACTGGATATATTCCCCCTCTGGAGAGTTCATTCATTATAAGGCGCTTCATCTCATCTGCTTCTTTTTCAAGTGCAATCATTTCCTGCACTTCTTTCTCAGTTTCCTCAAACTTTTCATCAACATAAGAGGTAACCACATGCGGGAGGTTCTCAACTACTGTCACAACTTTGTCGATGTAGAGTCGCACCATCTCCAGAACGGTTTCTTCCTTCGCTCGACCCAAAGCTCCCACAGGATCGGTAAGGCTTGATTCTTGCAGGGTTTTCTTAATCTCCTTAAACACCATGAAAGTGCCTCGAACTTGAGTTTTTAATTATGCTTTCATTATATAAATTTATCTCATAAATGTTTAAAGTTTGCTGTTACTGGAAAAGACAAAATTACATTTTTTGTGCCTTGTTATATCACAATATTTGAAATTACTGAATAAATTATGACCGTTAGAAACAAGGAAGTGGGAATAGTTGCTACCCATGAAGCCACGATATCTCTTACCACTTTTACATTCAAAGCCCTTACTCCGCGAGCTAAACCAACTCCAACTACAGCTCCAACGATAGCGTGCGTTGTTGAAATAGGCAGACCTAATTTCGAGGCCACTAATACAACTGTAGCGGCACTGAACTGCGCAGCAAAAGCATTGTCCGGAGTAATCTCGGTTATTTTTTTCCCGACAGTTGCAATTACTTTATACCCCCAGGTGACGCAGCCCAGTGTCATGCCGATGCCTCCAATTGCAAGCATCCACCACTCAATTCCCACGCTCATCGTCACATCGCCGGTTATAGCTATGTTAATCATTGCTGCAAAAGGACCCATGGCATTTGCAATATCATTTGCCCCTATTCCAAATGCAACGTATCCCCTGTTAATATCGATAGATAGCCGAATAAAAGCTCCACTCGCCTGCCCTCAAATTTTATTCGCTTCTCAGCCCTTTTGAAAAAGGAAAAAGCTAATTGCATATACAACTGCACCAAAGAGTAGACTTAATAGAAGTGCGCTTTCAAAGCTTGAGACAAATTGAATATTTTTAATGCTTTTCTCGCCGAGATCATACCGCTCCCTACCGGCGTGCCAAGGGCGTTAGCAACATCGTTAGCTCCTATGCTCCAGGCCATAAATATGCCTGCGAATGCAGTCAACATTAGCAGTGCAGTATGTACCAATTGACACCCTTACCTAAATGTCATATAACTTAAAATCTAAGGGCAAAAATCTTACGAAAAAATTGTCGAAGCAAAATTAACTGGCATTAATACTGTTTCACACTCAACCACTAAAGCCTCGCAAACAGCAACTCAGTTAGCCAGCAGATAATTTAATTAGCTATAAAGGAGGATCTATGAATGCAGAGGCTGGGAGCTACATGGTTTTCGATGATTTGAAAAAGAGTTTGAAGGATTTCACGTCGGTGGAGTTTCCCGGCAGGGAGAAGGAAGAGCGCGTGCTCGGTATGATCAGAGTTTATATCAATGAAGTGATAGGGATTGTTGAGAAGCTGCCTCCTTTGATCCGCGCATTTTGTGCTGGGGATGCTGTTAAAATGGAAAAGGAGTTTCAGCATTTGCTTGAGCTTGAGAGAGAGGCAGATAAAGCCAGAAAGGGGATTTTGATGGAGCTGTCACGAGGGGGTGGTTATCCTGTTAATATGGAAGACCTGCTTCAACTGGTTAAATGCCTTGCAGATACAGGCACAATTGCTGCCGGAATAGGATGCAGGGCTGTTATGAAGACGTATTCCCTTCCTCCTGAAATGAAGCGTCATCTTGAAGAGCTGCTGGCTAACGATCTCGAAATAATGCTGAAGTTGAGAGAAACCCTTCTTGCGATGAGGCCAAGCATGAAGAGAGCAATCGAGCTCTCAGCCGAGGTCGAAATACTTGAGGAGAAATCTGATGCGATCTATCGAGAGCTCTACAGTGATCTTATGAATATGGACATCGATTACAAGTCTTTCTACCAGCTACGCGACGTAATTATGGGTCTTGAGAATCTTGCGGATAGTGCAAGGGAATGTTCGGAGATAGCAAGGCTTATAGCAGTGAAATATTTGTGAATTTTTTTGACTTAGATAATCATC
>CAZVYP010000052.1:0-13789 GCA_964631075.1 uncultured Methanocellales archaeon | reverse complement strand
AGGCATCATAAACAAATAGACGTAGTGTATAAAATAGGGTAAAAAGTCAGGAAATTAATTAAAAAGAAATCGCAGGGGAGTTGATGGAGTTTTATAAAGAAACAGGTTTATTGCAAAAAAATTAGCAAGTGAATTGTGAATGCGTAGATTGTGGAAAAGAATTGATGGTTTTTTAAGAGATGTGCCGATGATTCCATAATTAATTTGGCTAATAGAGCCTTAACCAGCAATCGCGCTAACGCTTGAAGGATGGAAAGATGTAAACTTGGTATCTGGATTGGTGAAGCAGAGTCAGTTATAAAGGTTACTGCATTAAAATCTCTATTAAAAGAGTTTTCGGTGGGTTTCTACACCGAAATGGTTTAAGTCTAAATTAGTCCTGTGTTGCTAAAAAATAATTTTTTTCTTAACAATTGGCGGTAACTGCTCGAAATTTATTTCTTCTCCCAAAGAGTATTCCATCCATATCTCCTTTGCTCCTTCAATAATAAGCTTGTCACTGACTTTCATTGGATCAGCTTTTTTTTCTATTCTCCACCAAGCTTTGACTCTTTTAACACTCAGATCATCGAAAATAAAAAAAATTGGCCCAAGTTCTTCTTTAATAATAATGTCATACCTTTTTGCAGTGAAATACTCTTCTGGATAAATAAATGCCTCTCTCCAGTCATCATAGCTCCAAAGATTGTTATCAACTGAAACAACAGCGATTGGTTCCCTCTCGGTCTTTATTTCTTCTGACATAATTTCTAATTATTAATTATTATTTCTTTTGTTAATAATTTATTTCTTTTTATTGGTAATTATTGTAAATGAAACCTAGCCTTAGATTAAGTTAATAAATACGAGTACTCGCTAAGGGGATACACTCAAGAATGAAGCAAAGAAAATCCAGTCGAAAATAGAGCAAATCTAAACTAACAGTAAGTTCAATATAGTAAGCATTAAGACTCAAAGTGGAGCATAAAAGTTGTTTGCTTTTGAGTGAAGTGCGTTTCTCGGCTCATAACTGCGTCATACAGCAATTCTGGTGAAATACTCCATAATGGTTCTATTCCCCGATATAATATGTGGACTATCATCTCTGTCTTGATATAAATCCAAATTTCGTATATAGGATGGGAAACATATAAACGGCCCATTTGTGTACATCTCTTTCGTGTTGAAAATCTTATTGGTGGTCTAAAAAAACGCAAAAGCCTTATACCTTGAATTCTTTATCGTTTTAAAAAGGTGCTCAATAATTTTATCAGGTGGCGATTTGTGGTGGTAGACTTTGGCTAAGGTAAATGAATACGAAGTCAAAGAAGGATTATACTATCATAAGGGGCATTTCTGGGTTCGACTGGAAAGTGGTCTTGCAAGATTCGGAATTACTGATTATGGTCAGAAGGGCCTTAAAGAAGTAGTAAACGTGGAGCTTCCGGAGAAAGGATCAGAGGTTAAGCAGGATGAGGCTTATGGAGTGGTAGAGTCGGTAAAAGCAGTCGTAGACCTCGTTGCGCCTCTAAGCGGAACCGTGAAAGAGATTCACGAGGATCTCAGAGACAAACCAACCTTAATAAATCAAGACCCATACGGTGAGGGTTGGCTGTTGGTAGTTAAAGCTTCGGATGTGGAAAATGAGCTTAAGAATCTGCTAACTTTTAACGACGCCGTCAACTGGTATAAAGAACTTGGCCCGCCCTCTTAGAGTATAGATTTCATGTTGCGATTGCCTGCCAGAGCTTTGTGTGTCATTGTTGATAGTAAATCGGTCATTTTTTCTGCGCTTTTTTCCAATCCTGATGTTAGTCCTTCCCCGAAGCACGTGTTCAGGGGTTGTATGAGCAGCAGGGAGAGCTTAGCTTTTGTTGTCAACGCAAGATACCCACAGAAGATTTGAAGAGGCAAAGCATGGGTTGATATCGCGGATTCTGGTATCTGGTCTGGATCCATAAGCTTCGAAGAACCTGGCTTCAGACCTATGCAGGCGGCGTCTATGATCAGTATATGGGTGGGTTTAAACTCAGTTATCTGCTCAATAAAATTCTCAGGAACAGTTTCGCACTCTACTATGAAAACATCTTCTGGAACTATTCGGCGCAGTTTTCTTACAATTTCGATCCCTATTGAATCATCTTTTCGAAGGGGGTTTCCAATGCCGGCAATTACAACTCTTTGAGCATCTGAAAACCAGTTTTCTAGCTTATCCTCGATCTCGCTCTTTTTGAGTTTTTCCCTTCTCTGGCTCATTTAGAAACCTCTGATTAAAGTCCTTTTTAACTTCTTGTTATGGTCAAATATCTGCAATTTGAAGGACATCTGACCCGCAGCGAGATGGGTGGCGCAGCCGAAGCATGGATCATAAGCCCTGAGAGCCATCTCAATCATATTTAGCAGGCCTTCACTCAAATTCTCACCGTGTATAAGGCACCTGGCAGCATCCCTTATAGACATTGATATAGCTGGAACGTTATTGGTGGTAGCCACGATCAGATTGACTTTTTCCGCAATGCCTTCGTCGTTCAGCTTGTAGTGATGTATCAGGGTGCCTCTGGCTGCCTCCACGATTCCAACTCCCTCTCCAGGTTTCCCTGGTCTGTTCCGGATTTCTTTGCTGGTGATTTCCTCATCTCTGCTCAGTTCAAGAGTTCTTTCCGCAGCATAGAGCAATTCTATCAGTCTGGCCCAGTGGAATGCAAGTGTGGAATGCACAGGTTTTCCCCCCAGTGTCTCATACATTCTTTCGTATTCCTGCTGAGCCAAGGGCGTTGCCATGCCATTCGAAGCGTTCAATCTAGCCAGTGGTCCAACTCTGTAAACCCCGCTGTCCATTCCATCAATCAAGCCTCGCCATCCTTTCTGCTTTAGATAGGGAAGCTTCACATAGGTATATTCCTCTACGTGTTCTTCGATTATGCTGAGGTAATCTGAAGACTTAAATACAGCAAACTCCCCCCCTTGAGGGTCTACAACTCGCACTTTTCCATCATAAAAGTTGACTTTGTTTTTTTCATCCACCAAGCCCATGTAATGGGTTTTCAGGGTATATGCGTCACTCAAAATTAAATCCAGGTATTTCTTGTTTTTCAGCACGACGTTGTCAAATGCCTCAAGAGTGAACTTAGCAAACTCCAGGCTTGACTTTGCCATCTTTTCGATTTCCTGCTGCTCCTCCTCGGTAATTGACTTGGACACACCACCGGGCAATCCGCACACCGGGTGAGTTGCCTTCCCACCTATTATGGCTGTGATCTTCTGCCCATAGGCTCTATGCTTTATTACTTCTCTGGCGATATCCAGGCCAACCTTCTTGATTACACCGAGGATGTTCCGTTCTGTAGGTGGAGCATCAATACCAATTATGAAGTCTGGGGCTCCAAGGAAGTAGAAGTGAAGTATATGATCGTATATGTAGTAGCCGCTGTACATTAGTTCTCGCAGTTTTTTTGCTGCTGGAGTTGGCTCCACATTAAAAGCCGCATCCAGCGCTTTGGTTGAGGCAAGGTGATGGGCTACCGGACAAACGCCGCATATTCTTGACGTTATCTGGGGCAGATCCTCAGCCTTTCTTCCCTCACAGAACCTCTCGAATCCCCGAAGCTCTGGAACCTGCAAGTAAGCGTTTTCTACATTTCCATTTTCATCCAGAAAAATCGAGATTTTGCCATGACCCTCTAATCTTGTGACGGGATCTATAGTGATAACTTTTGGTTTACTCATCTAACAACCCTCCTTCTAAGAACCGAGGCTGGCAGAGAATACTGATAAAAGGTGCCGATAGGATCAAGTATTTGTGAAACGAGTTTTTCTGCATCATATGTTTTCTCTTTTTCCTCTTCTAATCCAATTACGGATGAAAGGGCGCTGATCATGGCAGCTCCTTGCTCGATTTCATTTGGACACGGACCTCCGCAACCTTTGCAGGGCATATTCGCGATTATACATTGAGCTCTGCATCCTCCACGGGTTGCCGGTCCTATGCAGAGTATTCCCTGCTCTAAAAGGCATTTCTCGGGATCTGTTTTTACCTCATAAACCCGATATATTTGCTGTATTCTTTTCTGTTCTTTTTTTCTTGGACACTCGTCGCAAACGGATTTTTCCGGAGAGAGCGTGGAGCCTAGTGGAGGTAGCCCGTGCTTCGCTATGGTCTCAACCGCTTTTGCAACTAGATCAGCTGGTGGTGGGCAGCCAGGCATATAGTAGTCTACGTCCACAGTTTGATCCAGTGTTTTTACTGTGTCATAAAACTCAGGCAATCTAAGCTCTGCTTCTTTGACTCGAACTGAGGTTTTTGGAGTCACAGAATTTGAATTTTGGGTTGAAGGATTTTTAAGATAAACGATCTCAAAGACCTCTTTTTTGTTTGCGATATTTGCGAGGCCGGGAATACCACCCTGATGGGCGCATGAGCCAAAGGCAACAAGTACCTTTGTTTTCTTTCTAAGCAACTTGGCAATATACTCTTGTTCTTCGTTTCGAATCGCACCATTGAAAAAACAAACGTCAATGCTTCTGTCTGCCATTGCCTCCACATCTTTATATTTGACATCCATAGCTACCGGCCAGAAGACTATGTCTGCTATTGCGGCGACGTCAAGAATTTTTTCATTTATGTCGAGGACAGCTATTTCGCAGCCACCGCAGCTAGCTGCCCAGTAGAAGGCAAATTTCAGCTTTTGCACATAATCACCGCTCTGTTTAATTTACCGAGCTCCTTTAACGGACTCGGACCGAGCTTTCTTATTTCCTCGGTCATTTCCGTTATAACTGTTGCAAACCGATCTCCTTCCGAAGCAGAGACCCACTCCAGCCTGAGACGTTCGGGCTCAAGGCCAAATTGTTCCAGAAGTTTTTTTAATATCAAAATTCTTCGTTGCAACTTGAAGTTGCCTGAGATATAGTGGCAATCACCAGGGTGGCAGCCGGCAACCAGAACTCCGTCTGCTCCTCTTTTGAAGGCCTCAAGAATGAAAACGGGGTCAACTCTTCCGCTGCACATCACCCTAACAATCCTGAGACTCGGCGGATACTGAATTCTGCTAACCCCTGCCAAGTCTGCTCCCGCATATGAGCACCAGTTGCATAGAAATCCAACTATTCTCGGCTTGAATTCAATCATATTTCCTCCAGCGCAGCTCTAACTTGAGCTAGAATTTGCTCATCTGTAAATTGAAGCATGGCTATTGATCCAGTGGGACAGGAGGATCCGCAGACACCGCACCCCTTGCATAAAGCTTCAAGAATATGTGCTCTAAGTTTATCATCCTTTTCTCTCATTTCTATGGCACCATATTCGCAAAGGGATTCGCAGATTCTGCATCCGCCGCATAGTTCTTCATTGACACGGGCTACCGCTCCTTCCACGTCAAGTGTTCTTTTGGACAGGATGGTGATAGATCGAGCCGCAGCTGCACACGCCTGAGAAATGCTTTCCTCTATGGATTTTGGCCAGTGTGCCAGTCCGCAGAGAAAGATGCCATCAGTTGCAAAGTCAACAGGGCGTAGCTTCATATGAGCCTCTAAGAAGAATCTATCTTTACTTAGTGGAACTTTCAAAATTTTTGCTATCCGTTCATTATCTGGATTCGGAAGGGTGGCGGCACTCAGCACCAATAGATCCGAGTCAATTGTAATAGACATTTTTAGAATTGGCTCCCATAATAGAACCCTGAGCTTGCCATTTTCCAGGGTAACTTTTGGCTTGTTTTCGTAATCGTAGCGCAGGAATAAAACGCCTTTTGTCCTTGCCTCTTGATAGTAATCTTCTTTAAATGCATAAGTTCGTATGTCTTTATACAAAACGTAAACATCTGTTTCAGGACTTATCTCCTTTATTTTTAAGGCATTCTTTATTGCTTGAGAGCAGCAAATCCGAGAGCAGTTGGGGTGCTTGCCGTTTCTGGAACCCACACACTGTATCATTGCCACTGTTTTCGCGTTAAACTGACCTTTAAACAGCTGTTCTTCCAGTTCGTGCTGCGTAAGTACACTGTTGTTAGTTCCATATAGGTACTCGACTGGCTTGTATTCTATGGCTCCAGTTGCCACGATAATTATACCATGCTCGATCTCTTTTTTAACACCATTGTTATTCAGCGTCGTTTTGAAGTTTCCAACATATCCCTCGACTCTGTTGATTTCTGTATTAAGGTAAACTTTGATATTCTCGTTTTCGGTGACAGCTTTAATGATCAGCTTCAAACGATCCTGCGGGTCCTCACTTCCCAGCAAATAGTAGATACTGCGCAGATGTCCTCCAAGTTTATTTCCCTTTTCCACTAAATGAACCTTAAAGCCCTGTCTTGCCAGTTCTAATGCGGCAGTCATTCCTGACAAACCGCCGCCTATAACCAGGGCTGCGGGAGTAACGTTAATCATCGGTTTAGGCAAGGGCTTCAGCAATCTGGCTTTGGCAATCGCAGATCTCACCAGATCCTTTGCTTTTTCTGTTGCGTCTTCATGCTCGTGCATGTGCACCCAGGAGCATTGATCTCGGATATTTGCCATTTCAAAGAGGTATATATTTAAGCCACCTTCTCTAACTGTTTCTCTGAAGAGAGGTTCATGGGTTCTTGGAGTGCACGATGCTACGACTACGCGATTTAGATTGAACTCATGTATTTTCTCCTGTATCCTCTTCTGCGTGTCCTGCGAGCATGTGTATAAATTGTGCTCTGCGTAGGCAACATCTGGCAGCATTTTAACATAATCCACTACCTCGGGCACATTTACCACGCCCCCAATGTTGATGCCGCAGTGACAGACGAACACGCCTATCCGGGGCTTTTCGGCAGAAACGTCTCTCTCAATCGCCAGCTCTTTTGCAATTATAAGTTTGCCCCTTTCAGTGGCGATAATGCTCGCCGCTTTTGCCGCCGCTCCACTTGCTTGCGCCACGCTCTCCGGTATGTCCTTTGGAGCAGCGAAGGCGCCGCAAACGTAGATACCGGGTTTAGATGTTTCCAGTGGCGAAAACGTATGGGTTGAGGAGAAGTTATACTTGTTCAGTTCGATGTTCATTGCTTTGGCCAATTTATCTATACCATCAGGTGGTCTCATTCCAACTGACAGAACTACGATACCAAATTCCTCATCCTTCGACTCCTCGTCTATAACGTGTCTAACCTTAAGATTCCTCGAAGCTGGAACTTCCTCTAGATTAGAAACCCTTGATCGGACAAATCTTATCCCGTACTCTTCTTCAGCCCGACTATAATAGGCATCAAACTCTTTGCCGTAAGCACGTACGTCCATAAAAAAGATGGTGGATTGAAGATCCGGGTTGTGCTCCTTAGCAATAACTGCCTCTTTAATTGCGTACATGCAGCAGGCAGAGGAGCAGTAGCTATTTCCAACCTTGGCGTCACGCGAACCCACACACTGGATGAAAGCAATTTTCTTTGGAACCTCCCCATCCGACGGGCGCAAGACTAAGCCGCCATATGGTCCAGAGGCGCTTAGCATACGCTCAAACTCAATGCTGGATACCACATTTAGATATCGTCCATAGCCGTATTCGCTTTTAAGCGCGGGATCAAACTCTTCAAAGCCGGGTGATAATATTATTGATCCAACACTTAGCACCGCTTCCGTCTCCTTATCATCGTACATTACTGCGCCGGCTTTGCACACTTCCTTACACGTGCCGCATCCGATACACTTTTCTCTGTCAATTATGAATGTAAGCGGCACCGCTTGCAGATATTTCACAAAGATAACTCCTCTTTCACAAAGACCTTGGTTATACTCATCAATTGCCTCAACCGGGCATTTTTGCGCACACACACCGCAGCCAGTGCACTTTTCCCCGTTGACAAATCTGGCTTGCTTTGCTATTGTGACCTTAAAATTTCCAGCTACTCCGTCTACTCCCTTTATTTTTGCGTTTGTTATAAGCTGGATATTGGAGTGTCTTCCTGCGCCTACTAACTTGGGTGCAAGTATGCACATTGAGCAATCGTTGGTTGGGAAAGTCTTATCGAGCTGTGCCATCACTCCGCCAATGGTTGGTGCTTCGTCGAGCAGGTAAACTCGAAATCCTGAATCCGCGAGGTCAAGTGATGCCTGAATACCGGCGATTCCACCGCCAACCACAAGTACTGCCCCTACTGTATCGCTCATCGTCCCGCCTCCAGAGCAGCGTACATTGGAGACGTTCCCTCGACTCTATCGACCGCGATCCTGCCTTTTCGTCTCATCATCACGATATGACGTAACACCGTTTTATAGTCTAAATCCAGGCGTTTGGACAGTTCTTTTACTGAGAGTGGTTTATCTTTCACCATAAGATAGATTCTATTACGGATAAACTCAGCTTTAATGGCGCCATCCATGATTTCATCGAACTTTTTCTGTGAGATCTCCTCCCCATACACGTTTCCTTCATCAATCAGCTCTTTTTCCTTTCCTACCAGTACTCTAAGCCTGAAATCTGCGGCTGCAGCTTTAGCAGCCAGCACGCCTTCCAGTATTTTCAGGTCTGGTTTCTCTCTGGAGAGAGGAGATGGACCTAACTCTGTTATTCGGTCAGTAAATTCTCTTACCAGTTTTGCGAATCTTCCGCCCTCTGATGCTGACACCCATTCGAGGCGCAGGCGCTCCGGTTCTAGACCACTCCATGCTATCAGTTTCTTCAGCATCTTGATCTTGCGCTCGGAATGAAGATTTCCTTCAATATAGTGGCAGTCACCGGGATGGCAGCCCATTACAAAAACGCCATCCGCGCCATTAGCAAGTGTTTCAAGAACGAACACCGGGTCGACTCTCCCGCTGCACATCAGCCTTATTATCCTTATATTTGCAGGGTAATTTATTCTGCTAACACCAGCTAAATCGGCGCCTGCATATGAGCACCAGTTGCATAGAAACCCGACTATCTTTGGCTCAAAGTTATGCATTTATCCCCCTAAGGCAGCTAGAGCCTGAGCAATAATCTGTTTATCGGTAAAGTGATGCATTTCAATCGCCCTCTCAGGACAACTTGCACCACACGTTCCACACCCCTTACAAACCACCGATGTTATATGAGCGACGCCATTTGCGTCTTTCTCTATGGCACGATACGGACAAAGCTTAACACAGATGCCACAGCCACTGCAAAGTTTTTCGTCTACAAAAGCCGTTATTGCCTCGGTTCGCAAGCGTTTAACAGCCATTGGAATCGCTGCTCTGGAGGCAACTCCTAATGCCTGGGTTACGCTTTCAGCAGTATCTTTTGGACTGTGAGATGTCCCGCAAACATAGATTCCATCAGTCGCGAAGTCTATTGGTCTCAGCTTTACGTGAGCTTCGAAGAAGAAACCATCAGAACCAAGGGGTACTTTAAGTATCTGCGAGATTTCCTTTGCGTTATCTTGCGGAACAAGAGGCGTAGACAATACTATTAGGTCAGCATCGATTTCGATCTTGCTTTCAAGGGAGGCATCGTAAAATCTAATCATCAATTTTCTGTCCCGCCAGGAGGTAACCTCGGGTGGTTTCTCCAGGGAATATTTAACGAACTGGATAAACTTACCTCTGGCATCCGAGTAATATTTCTCATACTCTCGCCCGTATGTCTCGAGGTCGCGGAAAAGAATATAAACCTCTGACTCTGGATGCAGTTCCTTGATGAGCAGAGCATTTTTAAGCGCAGTCATGCAACAGATTCTGGAGCAGTAAGTCCTACCCTTCTCCTCTCTCGCTCCAACGCATTGAATCATTACGACTTTCTCTGGCTTTTTCAATTGACCTGTCTTCAGAAGCTGCTCCAGTTGAAGCTGCGTAATCACATTATCAAATTGCTTATATCCATACATCCCGGCAGGCTCAAAATTGACCGCTCCTGTGGCAACGATTATTGTGCCTGCGCCAAAGCTCGCAGTTTCTCCGTTCCCTTTTTGAACGGTAACTTCGAAGTTACCTATGAAGCCTTTAACCTGCTTAACAACAGTAGAGGTTAGCACTTCTATATTTTCATTTGACTTTAATTTGTTTACTATACAGCTGATTCCCTCGGAAGCATCTTGCATAGTTGGATATAGCTTGTGCAGGTGTCTGAGCATACCGCCGAGCTCTGATTCCTTCTCGACAATGCGCACCTTAAAACCTTGATTTGCGAGACTTAGAGCAGCTGTCATTCCTGAGACGCCCCCTCCTATAACCAGGGCTGATGGGGCTACATCTATTTCCGGCTCCTCTTGCGGCTCGAGAAAATGTGCCTTAGCAACAGCCATTTTGATAATATCCTTCGCTTTTTGTGTGGCCTTTTCAGGTTCATGCGCGTGGACCCAAGAGCAATGCTCCCTGATGTTGGCCATCTCAAAAAGGTATTTATTCACTCCAGCTTCCTCGCAGGTTGCACGAAATAGCGGCTCATGCGTTCTTGGAGTGCAGGAGGCGACAATAACCCTGTTAAGCTTATTCTTCCACACGCCTTCCTTTATCCTGGTTAATCCTTCAGAAGAGCACGAGTAAAGAGTGTCCTCGGAGTAAACAACATCAGGCAAATTTTTGGCGTATTCCACCACTTCCGGTACTTTGACCACGCCGCCTATATTTACTCCGCAGTGGCAGATGAAAACCCCAATTCTGGCCTCTTCATCAGCTTTTTTCATTTCATTTCGCCCCCTTGCGCTATTACTTCAGCGGCTCTGGCAGCTGCTCCACTCGCTTGTGCAACTGAGTCAGGAATATCTTTGGCGCCTTGACAGTAGCCGCATATGAAAATCCCAGGAACGTTTGTATCAACAGGCGTAAAGAGAAAATCTTTAGGTTTGAAAAATCCATATTCATCGACTTTCAATCCAAGAATGCTGCCTAATTCTTTACTTGCTATACTTGGGAATAGTGCCGGGCAAAGCACTACCAGATCTACTTTTATGTTCTTTGTCATCATTACTGTGGTATCCTCATAACAAAGAGCAAGATCGCTGGTTTTGGGATCTTCTACGACTTCTCCCGGGCGTGTTCTGAAGTATTTTATGCCTCGCTCATCTCTGGCTGTTGTGACAAACTCTTGAAAGCCTTTCCCGAAGATTTTGAGTTCATTGTAAAAAATGTAGACTTCGATGTCCGGATCGTGTTCTTTTAATATTATCGCTTCCTTTGTTGCGAACATGCAGCAAACGGCTGAGCAATAGGCGTACCCCTTGTGGACGTCGCGTGAGCCCACGCATTGTATGAACGCGATACGTTTGGGATGTTTTTTATCTGATGGTCTTTCAAGAACCCCGCGTGTAGGTCCTGAAGCACAAATTAGCCGTTCAAGTTCCATTGCCGTTATTACATTTTCGTGTCTGCCATATCCATACTCGCCGATTTCT
The DNA here is from genome assembly GCA_964631075.1 of uncultured Methanocellales archaeon. GTDB lineage: Archaea > Halobacteriota > JAWCLZ01 > JAWCLZ01 > JAWCLZ01 > CAZVYP01. Next base: position 2,498 of record CAZVYP010000052.1, on the reverse strand, counting down.
GAAGGATCAAATAGGTCGAAACCGGTTGAAACAATTACTGCCCCGACGCTTAGCTCGACTGATTCATCGGGCATTGAGAAATCGATTGCCCTGCGATCTCCGCATGCTTCGACGCATTTGAAGCATTTGATGCAGTGCTTTATGTCGATTGTATAAGTATTCGGAACGGCTTGGAGGAGTGGTATATAAACAGCTTTCCTCGGGCCAAGATTCACATCATAGGTATTGGGTACCTCTATCGGACAGGCTTTTGCACAGTCCCCGCACCCGGTGCATTTTGTCTTTTCTACATACCTGGATTTTTTTAATACATCTACTTTGAAGTTGCCCACGAAGCCGCTGACTTTCGTTACCTCAGAATATGTTAAAAGTTCGATATTGGGATGCCTTCCGGCTTCCACCATCTTCGGACCCTCTATGCAAATAGAGCAGTCGAGAGTCGGGAATGTCTTATCGAGTTGAGACATCCTACCGCCAATGCTCGGCGTCTTCTCCACAAGATATACTTTTAATCCGCGATCAGCTAAGTCTAAACTTGCCTGGATTCCGGCAATTCCTCCTCCGATTACAAGAACTGCTTGTATCACTCAGATAGCCTCCTTTTTATAAACGCTTATTCTCTGTGCGTTATCACGCAAAGGTTTCTCTCTCAGATGGAGCTGGACCAAAAGTTTTGAACGGTTTTATCGGTTTAAAGTGTTCAATGCTGGTGATTTTAGATGCGTCTACTCTGAGTTCTTTAAAGGCAAGTTCTTTAGGGGTTAAGCCCATTGCTAATCCAAGGAGCTGTGAATAGTGAAGCACTGGAATACCGAATTTTACATTAAATTCTCGTTCTATTCTCGGTTGGTTGAGGTCAAACATCATATGGCAGAACGGACAAGCTGTTATCAATGCCTCTGCCCCAACTTCCTTAATATTATTAAGTTTATCCCTGGCCAGTTGAAGTGGGATTTTATCGTTTACACCAATTATTGGAGCCCCACAGCACTCTGTTCGATACATATAATCCAGGCAGTTAGCACCGGTTATTTCGATCAGACTCTTGAGTTTACTAGGATTCTCTGGATCATCAAAGCCGCAGTACTTAAGAGGATGCAGCAGGTGGCATCCATTGTGTTCGGCTACATTAAGCTCACTAAAGGGTGTGTGAATCGCCTCTTTGATCTTTTCCAGACCGACATCTTCTGAAAGCACCTGAACGATGTGTTTAACCTCTATTCTACCCTTAAATTCCATGTTAATATGTTTTAAGAACTCATTTACTTCTTCTCTTATCTTTTTATCTTCTTTTAGCATCTTGTTTACCTTGCGAAGTGTCCCACCGCATCCCGGGCAAAGAGTCATTATATTCAAGTTTTTTTGCTCCGCTAAACACAGGTTCCGCGCTGCTAAAGCAAGCATCGTATCGTGGCTTATGGGATCCAGAGGAAGTCCGCAGCAATTGAATTCTGGCATTTCCACGAGTTCAATTCCAAGTCTCTCAGCTACTTTCCTGGCTGAGATCTCATAGCTGGCAATTCGATAAGGAATGACGCAGCCCAGAAAGATTAGATATTTTAATTCAGGCATTTTGAGTCCTCCTTTCAAAAATTATCTTTGGAAAAGTAATCTCGAACAGCTTTCTAATGTTCTCGAGGTTTGCCCTAGGTAGCTGAGGTAACCCTTCCTCTCCCCTCTTTTTTTGCCTGATATCAGGTATTTTGTATGCATAGCCAGTTTTCAGTACGCTGGAAGCTAACTCCTTATACACCGTTGGTAAATAACCCTCCTTAACAGCCATGTTACGAAGCGCTCTTACAATATTGGCGATGTCAACGTCTTGCGGACACCGATCAACGCAGATAAAGCAAGATGAGCAAAGCCATATGAAGTCACTTGAAAAAACTTTGGATTTCAATCCCAGCTGGACCATTAACATAAGTTTTCTGGGTTTATATTCACTGAATTTTGAGATCGGGCAGCCAGCTGTGCAGGTGCCGCACTGAAAGCAGAGCATTGTTTTTTCAGCTCCGGGAATCTTGCTGATTTCGTATTTAAATTTTGGATCCATCTCGTTGAAGGTGATCACCATTTTTTCTTCCTCCTTTTTAGCAATTTAATTTCACTCATCAATTTAACCTCCATTTTAACTGGCGTCCTTTTTGAATAGCTCAATTTAGGACTTTATTCACTTTTTTCCTTTGGTTATTCATCTGTTTCAACTTATAATAAATTTAATTGCTCCTGCTTCTTTTTAGCATTATCATATACCCTATATGCTAGTTATTGGTCCAATAATTGCATTTTTCCTTAAATAGAACAAAATAATATTATTTTTAGAAAAATTAATCAATTTTTTTAACATGATTCAATTGAATTATGTTAACAATTCAGAATAAATATTTCTTAAAAAAATTATTTATTTCAAAAAAAACATTTGTGCTCTACCTGCTTTTAGCGTGAGTTAGCCGCCTTCTTCAATGCCGTGGCAAAATCACTGGGTTTAACTCCTGCGA
>CAZVYP010000051.1:0-13909 GCA_964631075.1 uncultured Methanocellales archaeon | reverse complement strand
TTTCGAGAAGACCTCTAGAGGTAACCCCTGCAGGGGACGATGAAATCCCTCGCAACTGGGGCTATCGCGTGGAAACAGGATCAAAGCTTGGAGAGATTCTCTCGAAAAGCGAGGATCTGGTGATAGCCACCTCCAGAAATGGCAAGCCGGTTACCATCGAACTCCTGAGTTCGATAGCTAAAGAGATAAAAGGTCGATCGGTATCAATGGTCTTTGGCTCTCCCACCCGGGGTGTGGCCGAGATCCTGAGAGGCGAGGGAATAGAGCTCTCGAGCGTTTCCGATTATATATGGAATACCATACTGGATCAAGGCACTGAAACCGTTAGGAGCGAGGAAGCAATCTTTGCATCGCTTGCGTTGCTGAATCTGCTCCGCTAAAAGGAGGAAAAACATGGGAAAGATACACAGCCCGAGGCGGGGCTCCATTGCGTACAGCCCCAGAAAAAGAGCCAAGCGTGAAGTACCGCGAATCAGGTCATGGCCGGAAGAAAATGGAAAGCCGGGTATCCAGAGTTTCGCAGGATACAAGGCAGGCATGACTCACGTCGCTATCGTAGATGATACCCCCAACAGCACGACTGAGGGAATGGAGATTTCTGTGCCGGTAACAATACTCGAAACACCTTCGATGAGAGTGGCTGCGATCAGAGCTTATACTCGAACCAGCTATGGAGATAAACCAATTGCCGAGTCATGGGCAAAGGATCTGGATAAGGATCTCGGCAGGATTATTACGCTTCCCAAGAACCATGATACAGAAGCGGCTATTAAAAAAATCGATGAACTCATAGCTCAAAACAGGGTAAGCGACATCTATGCGATAACATACACTGTTCCTGACAGGATTTCAGGTATACCCAGGAAAAAACCCGACGTCATGGAGAGCAGAATAGCAGGGGAAGATTTGAAAGCGAGATTTGAGTATGCAAAGCAGGTTCTGGGCAAGGAAGTGAATATCACAGATGTGTTTTCAATCGGCGATCAAGTTGATGTTTTCGCAGTAACAAAAGGCAAGGGCACGCAGGGTCCTGTAAAGCGGTGGGGCATTGCTATTCAGAAGCGCAAGCACTCACGCACGGGAAAAGAGAGGCACGTAGGCAACCTCGGTCCATGGAATCCGCATCATATATCCTGGCGGGTGCCGCAGCTTGGGCAGACAGGCTACCATCAGCGCACCGACTACAACAAGCGGATTTTGAGAATAGGGAGCGCAGGTGTTGATATCACTCCAGCGGGCGGGTTTTTGAATTACGGCATAATAAGAAACGGCTATGTAATGCTGAAGGGCACAATACCTGGTACCGTCAAGCGCCTTGTGAGGCTAAGGCATGCGATCAGGCCGAGTGCAAGGATTCCGAAGAATGTACCTGAGATCACTTTTATAAGCCTTGAGTCCAAGCAGGGGGCCTAGAGATGAAAGCAAAAGTACTGGATTTAACTGGAATTGTAAAAGGCGAAATCGAGCTGCCCGGAATCTTCGAGGAGCAGTATCGGCCGGATTTAATAAAGAAAGCAGTGCTATCCGCGCAGTCTAATAGATATCAGCCAAAAGGCGTCAGACCATACGCTGGTATGAACACCTCTGCTGAAGGCTGGGGTGTTGGCTTCGGTGTCTCTCGAGTACCTAGGATAAAAACCGGTAACAGGGCTGCTGTTGTGCCGCAGGCAGTTGGTGGACGAGAAGCTCATCCACCCAAGGTTGAAAAAGTTCTAGAAGAAAAGATAAACAGGAAAGAGAAGAAGACCGCGATAAGATCAGCGATTGCAGCAACAATCAATAAAGAAATAGTAAGTGTTCGAGGACACGTTTTTGAGGGAGATCTGCCTTTAATAGTGGAGGACAAATTTGAGGAGCTTAAAAAGACAAAGGAAGTTAGAGATGTGCTTGATAAGCTGAAGCTGCTTGGAGATATCACAAGAGTGAAGAATGCGAAGAATGTTAAGGCAGGCAAGGGCAAGATGCGTGGAAGAAGATACAGGCATGGGAAAAGCCTGCTGATAGTTGCCTCGAAGGAAAATGGGATTTTTAAGGCAGCCAGAAATCTGCCAGGAGTAGACATAGCAACGCCAAAAACCCTTAATGTAGAGCTGCTTGCACCCGGAACTCATGCAGGCAGACTTACACTCTGGACTGAAAGCGCTATAAAAGCACTTGAGGAGGCATTTATATGATCGTAAATCATTCACTGGTCACTGAAAAGGCAACCGGATTGATCGACAGGGAAAATGCCCTGCAGTTTATTGTCAATTTGAAGGCAAATAAGAAGCAGATAAAAGAGGAAGTTGAGAGGCTGTACGGAGTAAAAGTTGTAAGTGTGAATACGGTGATAACTGCGAAAGGAAAAAAGAAGGCAACGGTTAAACTGAGCCCGGAGTATAGAGCTGAAGAAATAGCAACACGCATGGGATTATTCTGAGGTGAAAGCATGGGCAAGCGCATCATATCACAATCAAGAGGAAAAGGTCACCCTACATACAGGGCTCCATCTCATAAGTATAAAGCAAACCTGGAGCACGTCAGGGTTAAAGAGGGCGAGACGGTTAAGGGAGTTGTTGTAGGCATCGAGCACGACCCTGCGAGGAGCGCTCCAATAGCTCTGATCAAATTTGAAAATGGAGAGGAGCGATATATACTCGTTCCTGAAAGTGTTTCGACAGGTGATGAGATTGCCTGCGGCATATCTGCGGAAATAAAGCCGGGGAACACGCTGCCTTTGGCAGAGATACCGGAAGGAGTGCCGATCTGCAATATAGAGCTGCAGCCTGCCAGAGGAGGGAACTTCGCGAGAGCAAGCGGCACTTATGGGATTTTAATCGCCCATGATGTGGGCAAAACAGTTGTGCAGTTACCAAGCGGGGAGATGAAATGGCTTAACCCGAGATGCAAGGCGACAATTGGCGTTGTTGCAGGTGGAGGGAGAACCGAGAAACCGTTTGTAAAGGCAGGTAAGAAGTTCTGGAAGATGAAAACACACTCTCCAAAGTGGCCTCGCGTCAGAGGAGTGGCGATGAACGCAATCGACCACCCCTTCGGTGGTGGCGGCAGGCAGCATCCGGGTAGACCGAAGACCGTGAGTCATGGCACCCCGCCCGGTAGAAAAGTTGGAAGTATAGCTGCAAGGAGAACCGGGATTGGAAGGTGAAGATTATGGCAAGAGAAAAGGTCACAAAGGTTCCTAGGCGGAAGGAAGAATTCACGTATAGAGGTCGTCCTATTAGCGAGCTTAAGAAGCTGAAACTGGAAGAGCTGGCAAAGCTTTTCCCTGCGAGGCAGAGGCGCACATTGCTCCGCGGCTTGTCCGAAGATCATAAAAAGCTCCTCGCGAAGATTAAAAGCAACGATCCCAACGTGCGCACACATCTGCGCGATATGATCGTGCTGCCGGATATGGTGGGCAAAAAGGTCTTTGTCCACGGTGGAAAAGATTTTCAGCCGGTCGAAATAATGCCCGAGATGATCGGTCATTACCTTGGGGAATTTGTGCTGACGCGGAAGAAAGTGTCGCACGGCGCTGCAGGCATAGGCGCTACCAGGTCAAGCAAGTACGTGCCACTGAAGTGAGGTGCAAGAATGGGAAAAGTGGACTATTCACTGAAATATGAAGGGGAAAAAGCCGCAAGGGCAATGATCTACGAAGTCAACATGTCTACAAAGGCGAGCAGAGAGATATGCAGCGCTTTAAAGGGAATGCCCCTTAAGGAGGCAAAGAAATATCTTGAAGATGTAATAAAACTGAAGCGCTCGATTCCCTTCAAAAGATATAATCGAAATGTGGCACATCGAAGTAACCAGGAAGGCTGGGATGCCGGCAGGTATCCTCAAAAAGCGGCTAAGGAATTTTTAGCTATGATTAAAAATGCCGAGGGCAATGCCGAGTATAAGGGTTTAGATGCTGAGAAAATGAAGATTATACACATATCCGCGAAGAAAGGACGCGTATTCAAGAGCGTATATCCGCGAGCCATGGGCAGGGCTACAACAAAACACGGCGATCGGGTGACGGTGGAAATGATCGTTGAGGAGGTGGAGTAATGGCTGTGGAAAAGAAGTTCGTCCAGGAAGGCCTCCGGAAAGCGCAGATGAACGAATACTTCTTCGAGCAGCTGAATCGCGCCGGCTACGGTGGAATGAACGTAAACAGAACTCCGATGGGCACTCAAATTACAATTTATGCTGAGAAGCCGGGCATGGTGATTGGCAAAGCCGGTAAAACGATTCAGAAGCTGACAAGAGATATGGAGCGGATTTTCAAGATCGATAATCCTCAAATTGATGTGCAGGAAGTAAGCAAGCCGGAGCTTAACGCACAGATGATGGCCACAAGGCTGGCAAGCGCTCTGGAAAGAGGCTGGTACTTCCGCAAAGCAGGCCACAGCACCGCTCAGCGCATAATGGATGCTGGCGCTATCGGCACCGAGGTAATAATAGCCGGAAAGCTCACGGGACCCAGAAAGCGCAGGGAGAAATTCGTGAGAGGCAACATAATGCACTCAGGCAAGCCAGCCGAAGATCTTGTGATGGTTGGCTATGCCCAGGCTATAAAAAAGCTTGGCGTGCTCGGTGTGCAGGTCAGAATAATCCCGCCGACAGCGAGGATTCCGGGCAGGCTTTCTTTAGTAGAAATTGAAGCGCCAAAACCAGAAACTGCTCCGGCAGAGCCTGCTGTTGAGTCTGCTGAAAGCAAATCGGAGGTAAAGCCGGTAGGGGAAGTAACTAAAGCTGAAGAAAACACAGCAGTCAGCATGGAGAACAAGGAGCAGGTGGAGCAAAAACGGTGAGCAGAATGGCAATTTACAGATCAAAAGAAATTCGGGATATGTCTCTAGAGGACAGGGCCTCGAAGTTAAATGAGCTTCAAAATGAGCTTCTGCAGCAAAAAGCAAAAGCTTCAAGCGGCGGCGCACCCGAGAATCCTGGCAGAATCAGGTTATTAAGGAGAACAATTGCCCGAATAAAGACCATACAGCGTGAGAAGGGAGAGTTGAAATAATGGTAATCACACCCGAAAATCTTGTTTATCACGAGCTCAACGGACTGGAAGTTGAGATACTTGAAAGCTCAAACCCGAGCTTGAAAGGGATAAAGGGAAAAGTGGTTGAGGAAACTAAAAAGACTCTCGTTGTAGAAAATGGAAGGACTCGAAGAGTCCCGAAGAAAGATAACGTTTTTGTTTTCAGGTTACATGCCAATCAAAAAGTCAGGATAGATGGCAACTTGCTGCTCTCTTCCCCTGAAGATAGAATCGGGCGCAAAATTAAGGTGAGGTGAAAAAATGACAGCAAATATAGGCCTCGAAGTAAAGCCCCCTCAGAAGGAATGCAGCGATCCTAATTGTCCATTTCACGGCGTGCTGCCAGTTCGCGGACAAGTGCTTGAGGGTGTTGTGGTCAGCGATAAGATGAGCAAAACAGTCGTTGTTCAGCAGGAGTATCTGAAATACGGCGGCAAATATGAGCGCTATGAGCGAAGACGCTCCAGAATTCACGCGCATAATCCCCCCTGTATCGATGCCAGAGAAGGCGATCGGGTAAAAATTGCAGAATGCCGCCCCCTTAGCAAAGCAAAGGCATTTGTTGTTATAGAAAAGGTGGAAAAAATATGAAGGCACTGAAAGCAAAAATCCCGAGGTCTGTGAACACAGCAACACGTCTGGAGTGCGCCGACAATACCGGTGCAAGGATTCTTGAGATAATCGCGGTCAAGGGATATCGTGGCGTTAAAAACCGCATGCCAAAGGCCGGTATAGGGGAGATTGTTATTGCATCGGTGAAGAAAGGTACTCCTGAGATGAGAAAGCAGATCGTCAGAGCTGTGATAATCAGGCAGGCAAAAGAATTCAGAAGACCAAATGGAATGCGTGTAAGATTCGAGGACAATGCTGCGGTGATAGTTGATGAGAATGGCGATCCTAAGGGTACAGAAATAAAGGGACCTGTGGCGAGAGAGGTGGCTGAAAGGTTCCAGAAAATAGGATCTACAGCTACAATAATAGTATAGGTGGTATTAATGTCGGTCAAAATCACTAGCTCAAAGCAACCGAGGAAGCAGAGAAAAGCCAGATTCGAAGCACCCCTTCACAAGAGGAAAAAATTCCTGAGGGCAACACTAATCGAAGGCTTGAGGGAAAAATATGGCAGGCGCTCTGCGCTCCTGAGAGTGGGAGATACAGTTAAGGTGATGCGTGGCGATAAAGCAGGGCACGAGGGAAAAGTCACAGAAATTGACCTCAAAAATGAAACTGTCATCGTGGAAGGAGTAACGGTTGCCCGTGCAGACGGCACAGAGAAACCAAAGCCTGTGAATGCTTCAAATTTGAAGATCACCAAACTTGAGCTCAAAGATAAAACCAGAGAGGAAATATTAAAGAGGGAATCATAATGTCTGGAAAAGGTCATCAAAAGCGAATATCGGCACCCCGAACATGGCCGATTGAAAAGAAAACTTATAAATTCGTGACAAAACCAAGTTCGGGACCGCATTCAAAGGAAAACAGTCTACCTTTAATGGTTATTTTAAGAGACGTGTTAAAGCTCGCGGATTACGCCAGGGAGATCAAGAGAATAGTGCATGAAGGACAGGTTCTGGTCAACGGAGCCGTCATAAAGGACACTCGCTTCCCTGTCGGAATTTTTGATTTAATATCAATACCAACTCTCGAAAAGAACTACCGCGTTCTCGCAGACAAAAAGGGTAGAATAACCCTGAATCAAACTCAGGATAAGAATCTGAAGCTCTGCCGCATAAATAACAAAACCACCATGAAAAAAGGTGCAGTTCAGATCAACCTGAGCGACGGCTCGAATCTGATAGGCACGAATGAATATAAAACAGGCGACAGCCTGATGCTCTCTTTGCCTGACAGAAAAATTCTGAAGCACATCCCGCTCAAACCCGGTAACCTTGCAATAGTTGTCGGAGGCTCGCACTCAGGCGAGGTTGCGAGGATAAAAGAAGTAAAAATTGTAAAAAGCAGCAAGCCAAATATGATCGGGCTTACCAATCTCGATGGAAAGGGGGAGTTCGAAACAATCGAAGACTACGTCTACATAATAGGCGAAGAAAAACCGGCGCTTGATCTCGGGGTGATAGCTTGAGCAACGCAAAAGCTGCTGAACAGAGCGCCACAGTAAATCAGATGAGGCGTCCAAAGATCGATAAGATATCTATAAATATGGGCGTTGGCGAAGGCGGCAAAAAACTGGAAAATGCCCAGAAGCTTCTCCAGAAAATAACCGGGCAAAAACCGGTGCTAACGCTTGCAAGGAAGAGCATCCCCGGCTTTGGAATAAAAAAGAAAGAGAGAATCGGCTGTAAATTGACACTCCGGGGCAATGCTGCCAGGAACTATTTGAAAACAGCGCTGAATATCAGGGGCAAACTTCATGCAAGCGCTTTTGACGAGAATGGCAACTTTGCATTCGGCATAGAAGAACACACTGACTTCCCTGGAATGGAATACGATCCTGAAGTTGGAATATTCGGCATGGACGTTGCAGTAGCACTTAAACGATCGGGCTACAGAGTTGCAAGGAGAAAGACATCGAAGAGTGATATTCCGAAGAAGCACAGACTGACAAAGGATGAGGCAATCGCATATGTTAAAGAGGAATTTGGCGTGGAGGTGGACTGATTGGAGCGCGGGAAGAAGAAATTCGGTAGAGGAGCTAACAAATGCAGGCGCTGCGGGAGAAAGCAAGGGCTTGTGAGAAAATATAATATATATCTCTGCAGGCAGTGCTTCAGAGAGCTTGCTCATTCAATGGGATTTGAAAAATTCTGGTAGGTGAAATAATATGACGCTGATTGATCCACTTTCGGATGCACTGTCCGTAATAAAAAATGCAGAGTCAACAGGCAAGGCCGAGTGCACAATTCGCCCGGCATCAAAGCTGATTAGCAGCGTGCTGAAGATGATGAAAGAGCGCGGCTATATAGCAGAATTCGAATTCATAGACGACGGCAAAGCAGGCATATTCAAAGTCAAGCTTCAGGGCAAAATAAATAAATGCGGCGTAGTAAAGCCGAGATTCGCTGTAAGCAAAGATGAATTCGAGAAATGGGAGAAGCGCTTTCTTCCAGCTAGAGATTTTGGATTGCTGGTAATAACTACCTCAAAGGGAATAATGTCACATCAAGAAGCAAGACAGCGTGGAATAGGTGGAAGGCTGCTTGCATATATATACTGATTCGAGGGATTGCAATGATGGTTGAAAAAGTGAAAATACCTGCGGGAGTAACAATATCAATCGATGGCGCGATGATAAAGATCAAAGGACCCAGGGGAGAACTCAGGAAAGAGCTTGCCTCGCCCGACATAATTATTAAAAAGCAGGAATCTAACGTGGTCATCGAAACTCATATTGATAGAAGAAAGCAGAGATCGCTTGTTGGCACTTTCGCCTCGCACATCTCCAATATGATTAAAGGAGTTACAGAGGGCTATGAATGCAGGCTGAAGATAGTATATGCACACTTTCCAATACAGGTCAAAGTCGATGGCGACAAAGTATCAATAGTAAACTTCCTGGGCGAGAAAAGGCCAAGGAAGGCTCAGATTGTTGGAAAGGGAACTAAAGTAAATATAACCGCTGACGAAGTGACAGTCGCCGGAATTGACAAAGAAGCCATCGGGCAAACTGCTGCGAACATCGAGCAGGCAACGAGGATAAAGGGCTACGATCCAAGAGTATTCCAGGATGGAATATACATCACCCAGAAAGCTTGAGAGTGGTAAGATGAGCAAAAATCAAAATCATCCCGCAGAAGAGGAAAAAGCAAAAATGGAAAGCGAGAGTAAAGAGCAGAAAGCAGCAGAAACGGCAAAATCAGCTCCAAAACCGGAGCTCTCGGCCGAAGAGCTCAGATTGCTGGCGACGAGGAAGCGTCAGAAAGGGAAGAAACCGGAATTCCGCGGTCCCGATTCGCATAAGAAAAAGCGGGTAAACCCTGCCTGGAGAAGACCGACAGGTATACATCATAAAGTAAGATCAGGGATAAAAGCCAAAGGTCCAATGCCAACGACAGGCTTCGGCAGTCCAAGGGCAGTGCGAGGGCTTCACCCGTCAGGCTTTGAAGAAGTGCTTATACACCGCTTGGAAGAACTCTCAGATGTAGATAAGAAAAAGCAGGCAATAAGAATCAGCGGAAAAGCCGGAATGAAGAAGCGCGCGGCAATAGAGGAGAAGGCACTGGAGCTCGGCCTCAAAATTCTAAATCCAGCCCCCGTTGAAGGAAAGGAGGAATAGAAAAATGACAGATCTTTGGAATCAAAAGAGACTCGCCTCTGAAATACTTGGCGTGGGCGTAACAAGGGTGTGGATGGACTCTGAGAAGCTAGAGGAAGTATCGAAGGCAATAACGCGAGGGGATATACGCGGGTTGATAGAGCAGGGCGTCATAAAGCGCAAGCCGGAAGATGGCATAAGCCGCGGGAGAGCCAGGGAGAGAGCGGCGAAGCGTGTAAGGGGACACAGAAAGGGACATGGTAAGAGAAAAGGCGCCATTGGTGCAAGAGCACCTTATAAAGAGCAGTGGATGAAGCGCATTCGAGCGCTCAGAAAGCGGCTCAGAGGGCTGCGCGATGACGGAAAAATCACCAGCAATGCTTATAGAAAGTTATATCAGAAAGCAAAGGGTGGAGAGTTTAGAAGTATTGCCCACCTGAACGCGCATCTGAAGTCCCACGGATTGGTCAAGGAGGGATAGCATGGCAGAGGGACCGAGATATCGAGTTAAATTCCGGAGAAGACGAGAAGGAAAAACAGATTACAGGTCAAGGCTCAAGCTTTTGCTCTCAAGTAAGCCTAGGCTTGTTATCAGAAAGAGCACCAGGCAGATAAGAGCACAGTTGGTGCTGCCCGGCGAAAAAGGTGATACCACGCTTGCCTCGGCGGTTTCAGGTGAGCTTGTGAAATACGGCTATAAAGGACCTGCTTCAAATACGCCCGCTGCATATTTAACAGGGCTACTGCTGGGGTTTAGAGCTAAAAAAGCCGGTTTTTCAAACGCAGTTTTCGATATTGGTCTGCACACGGCATCTCAGGGCTCAAGAGTTTTTGCAGCAGTAAAAGGTGCCATCGACGCAGGACTTGAGGTCCCTCACGACGAAGAGGTGCTTCCGGGCGATGAGCGAATACGCGGTGAGCACATCGTATCATATTCAAAAACGCGTGGGAAAAATGCAGAAAACCTTCCCCGCGAATTCGAAGAGGCGAAGAACAAAATGACTGAATCATTTGCTAAGGCGTGATATTCATGACTACATTTGAATTCGAAGAAGAATGGGTACCGAAAACGAGACTAGGAAAGCTGGTAAGCAGCGGAGAGATCACAACGATGGATCAGGCGCTCGAGTCAGGCCTTCCAGTAAAAGAACCCGGATTGGTGGATAAACTGCTTCCTGATTTAGTGGACGAAGTGCTCGACATAAATATGGTGCAGAGGATGACGGACTCCGGTAGAAGGGTTAAGTTCAGAGCAACAGTTATCATCGGCAACAGCAACGGCTTCATAGGCCTTGCTGAAGGAAAAGACGTGCAGGTAGGACCTGCTATAAAGAAAGCCATAGATGCTGCAAAGCTCAATATCGTCAAAATAAAGAGGGGATGCGGCTCATGGGAATGCGGCTGTGGTCAGGAGCACACAGTTCCATTCGAGGTCACAGGACGCGCCGGCAGCGTCGAAGTAGTGCTCAAGCCAGCACCTCGTGGTCTCGGCATCGCGTCGGGTGAAACAGCGAAGAAAGTGCTTGAACTCGCGGGAATTAAGGACGTTTGGACATGGTCCAGCGGTGAAACAAGATCCACGATTAACTTCGCAAGGGCCACTTATGAAGCACTGAAGAAAACCTCGACCTTCAGGGTAGTAAAAGAAAACCAGGTGCAGGTGAGGGAGGTAAGCTAGATGTATGCTGTTATAAGGCTGAGAGGTGGGGTTAAGACAAGGGGCGATATAAAAGACACCCTTAACATGCTTCACCTCAATCGCGTTTATCACTGTACGATCATAAAAGACACACCCGTATATCGAGGCATGCTTCAGAAGTCAAAGGACTTCGTGGCATACGGAGAAATAACACCGGAAGCGCTCACTCTTGTCCTGAGTAATAGAGGGGAGCTGAGAGGTGGAAAAAAGCTCACTGACGAATACGTCAAATCAAACTCGAAGTTTGAGAGCATCGAAAGCTTTGCGAAAGCGGTTTGCGAGGGCAGGGCAAAGCTTGAAGAGCTTCCGGAACTAAAACCGGTGTTCCGGATGCATCCTCCCAGAAAGGGACTTAAAGGCGCAGGCACGAAGAGAACTTATCAGGTCGGCGGTGCACTCGGCAACTGGGGGAAAGATATCAACAAGCTTATCAATAAAATGAGGTAGTGAGAATGGTCAAAAAGAAGTTGAAGAAATTCAGAGGCTCAAGAACACACGGAAATGGCACGCATAAAAATAGAAGAGGCGGAGGGAACAGAGGCGGGCGTGGAAATGCAGGGAAATGCAAGCATCACTATATCCGATCCATACTGCGCGGAGATACCTATGGCAAAGTAGGCTTCAAGCGTCCTCAAAAAGTGCTTGAGGAAATAACTGCGATTAACGTGGGCGACATAGATCTCATGGCTGACGAGCTCGTAGCCGGCGGCCTTGCGACGGTAAAAGAGGGCTCATTGTACATAGACCTCAAAAATCTGGGAGCTGATAAGCTGCTCGGCAGTGGCAAGGTAACCAGAAAAATGTTCATCGCAGCGAGCGATTTCTCTGAAAGTGCAAAGGCGAAGCTCGAAGCTGCTAAAGGCGGAATAATAGAGGCGTAAGAATGCCCGCTGAAGGTACAGGCATAAAGGACAGACTCGAACCACTGCTCCAGAGACTACCCGCGGTTGACAGACCAAAGGGTCATGTGCACTTCAGAAGCAAGTTAATGTGGACAATCGGCATACTGATTCTCTACTTTATCCTCGCAAACGTGCCGCTCTTCGGACTATCCAGAGAATCAATCGACCTTTTTGAGCTATACCGCGCCATCGTAGCGGGAGCAAGCGGATCGATAATACAGCTCGGCATCGGTCCCATTGTGATGGGCTCAATCATCCTCCAGCTCTTCGTAGGCGCGGAGATTGTAAAACTCGATCTCAAAGATCCCAGGGATCAGGCGATCTTCCAGGGAGCGCAGAAGCTCCTGGTTTTCTTCATGATAATATTCGAGGCGCTTCCCCAGATAATGGGAGGCTTCCTCAAACCGGATGTCGAACTCGCCGCCAGACTGGGCGTCGATCCTGGCACAATTACTCTGCTTATATTCATTCAGATATGCCTGGGCGGACTGCTGATAGTGTTTATGGACGAAGTGATCTCAAAGTGGGGAATAGGCAGTGGAGTCTCGCTATTCATCGTAGCAGGCGTAGCCGAAGCACTAGTGAAGGGAATATTCAGCTGGAAGCTCAACCAGATAGGCCTGCCGGTTGGAATAATCCCGAAATGGGCACAGATATTTACGACGATTCCTCTGGAACAGCTGCTTACCGGCAATGGTTTGCTGTACCTTCTAATTCAGGGTGAAGTCCTGGCCTTAATTGCCACAATAGCCGTTTTCCTGATTGTAACATATGTTGAAAGTGTAAGAATAGAAATCCCACTCGCACATGCAGCGGTAAGAGGTGCAAGGGGAAAATTTCCAGTCAAATTGATCTACGCCAGCGTGCTGCCAATGATCCTCGTAAGAGCCCTTCAGGCGAATATACAGATGGTGGGAATGCTGCTCTGGAGAAGCGAGCTGCCCTTCATCGGACATAATTCCGCTCTGGGCGAGTTCTCAGGCACCCAGCCCATCTCAGGATTGATGTACTATATGTCACCAATCCATGGCCCTGGAGACTGGATCCCTGCATACGCAGTCCAGCGAATACCGGGTATTGAACTCTGGCAGATAGCTCTGCACGTATTAATAGACACAGGAATCCTGATCTTCGGCGGCATAATCTTCGCCATCTTCTGGATTCATACGACTGGAATGGGACCCAAGGAAACTGCTGAGAAGATCACCTCCTCAGGCATGCAAATACCCGGATTCAGAAGAGACCCAGGGATCATCGAGAAGGTAATGGCACGATACATACCCAAAGTAACGCACATCAGCGGTGCCTTCATAGGTGCACTTACTCTTGTAGCGAGCTTATTCGGCCTAATCGGCCAAGTGGGCGGCACGGGATTGCTGCTCGCAGTCTCAATCGTGTACCATCTCTATGAGCAGCTTGCACAGGAGCAGGTAATGGAAATGCACCCGCTCATGCGCAGGTTCCTGGGTGAAATGTGAATCTCCCTCTTTTTTATTAACATTTTTTTCCCGACATTTTGTTGAGGGCTAGCAGAAACTTTTTGTAATATCAAAATAAATGAAAAGTTTCAAAGGGGATAGGTTGATGAAGTCGAGCGAAATGAATATCGTGGGCTTCGGCTCATTAAAGGAATTGGTTATTTTACTTTAAGAAGGAAACCGAAATGATGAGCACCGACGTTATTCTGGATCTTTCGGCATTCGCACTTTTTCTCGGGATTATCACCATTGCCGCGTATGCACTCGGCAGGTATATGGCGCGTGTTTTCGCGGGAGAGCGAACATTGCTCAGCCCCTTATTCGAACCTCTTGAACGCAAAATTTACCGTCTTGCCGGCACGTCTCCCGATGAGGAGGGTGACTGGAAGGCATATGCAAAATCGATGCTTGTGTTCAACGGCATTGGCTTCGTTTTTCTTTTTATCCTTCTCCTCGTCCAGGGCTGGTTGTTCCTCAATCCGCAGGGCATCCATGGATTCCCTCTGGATATCGCTCTTAACACTGCGGTAAGCTTTGTCACAAATACGAACTGGCAGATGCAAAAGACCGGGATGAAGTGTTTGAAATCCTCCTGACTCATGG
>CAZVYP010000050.1:0-14235 GCA_964631075.1 uncultured Methanocellales archaeon | reverse complement strand
TTATCTCGTGAAAAGCATAAGAAAATTGTATATACCGCATATTGCACCCGACAGGTTGAAGGATTGGCTTACGGATAGCAGCTTAGATCGGGCTTGCAGGAATACTCGAGTTTATTTACTCGCCAGGCGCAGCGCGGCGTGTAGATCGCGAAAATAGGAAAGATTGATAATTCCAAGTATCATTATTTTATTACAGTGAAGTAAAAAATGTTTGAGCTCATCGACATCTTCATTGTTTTTGGACTGGTCCTGGCAGGACTCGGGATATCTGCGGTAAAAACCGAGCTGCTGTACAGACATGAGATGCATAAGATGACCACGTGGGCTCATCAGAAAAAGAAATATCTGCGGCAGGTTGTTAAGGAGAAAAAGGAAAAAGAAGAAAAGAAAGAAAAGGGCAGAATTGACAGCCCCAGGAAATAGCTTTTTAAACCAGCTCCTTCAGGTATATCTTGTGCCTGCCCAGCTTTCCACCGTAGTTTCCTGCCGATATTCTTACAACGCCTGGCGTGCTCTTTCCTGCTTTAATCGCTGCTTTCATCGCCTCTTTAACCGCTTCAATAGTTGTGCCATTTATGACGATCTCCGGAATTGATTTAACTCCACGGGGCACCTTTGACTCGGAGCCGATTTTTGTCTTAAGAGTCGGACAGTAAGGATGATTGGTAGTCGGTCCTATCTCCGGGAACTTGGTCTCGGTTTTTGAGCCCGCGCTGCAGATGTCAAATGAGGTTATAGCTCCGTCTACCTTCTCAATTGCTTTCACCGCTTTTTCGCCTGCCTTCAGCGCGGAGTTTACACTTGTGCAGAAGTACCAGATGTTGCCGCCCATCACACCTTTTGCGTACCCCAGGTATCGCTCTATTTTGAAGTCATGGCCCATCATAATCGGCACGTTTATAACTTTCCTGCCATGGTGCATTTCTTCCCACTCGTAGCCATCGCCGCAGTGGCCGACTTTATCCATTATATCTATTTTCCTCACCGCATCGGTTGCGCTGAAAAGCGCTGTTGTCGGTACAACAAGTATTCCCTGTCGAATTCGCTTGCCCAGCTCGACTTCAAGGGTCTTAACCGCTCCTTCTCCGCCCAGTATCCAGATCTGGATTACTGCACCTGCCCTGCCATCTGGCGTTTGCTTGCCGCTCACCCAGCTCTCGATTCCACCTTCACTCTGTCCGAGCACGGTTAATGGCAGAGCTGTGGAGCAAACCGCTGCCTTACGAAGCAGGTTTTTACTCTGCGCGGTGACCAGCAGGCGTGAGTATAAGCCATCGAAGGCCTCGCAGTAGGTATCCTCAATAACAGGCTTCATATCGAACACCAGCAGAATTTAGGGGGTGGATGTATATAGTCCTATGTTTATGGCTTCTCAGCTGCCAGCTCTTTCACACTATCCAGATATTGCTTGACATCCACATTATATCTAAGGCAATATGAGGGATGATACAGCACCGTGGCTCTCCCGTACTCAGTTTCAAAACACCTGCCAAGAATCGAGCCCATCCTTTGATTCCTAAGTCCAAGTATCGAATCAACCGCAACTCTACCCAGAAGCACTATCAACTTAGGTTTGTATATTGCAAGCTGGCGGAGCAAATAAGGCCTGCAGGTTTCGATCTCTTCTCTGGCAGGAGTCCTGTTTTCAGGGGGTCTGCATTTTACCACATTTGTAATCACATAGCTATCGAATCCGAGATATTCTATCCACCCGTCAAGCAGCTTTCCAGATCTGCCCACAAATGGCTTCCCCTGCTTATCCTCTTCGTATCCTGGAGCTTCGCCGATGAAAAGAACTTCTGGATTAAAAGATGTACCCCTGCTGAAAACTGCCTTCGTTCGCGACACGTAAAGCGCGCATTTTATGCAGCTCAGCACCTCTGCTTCCAGCTTTTCAATTTCAGTACTCAAACTTTTTCCCATATCATATGAACTCCCTGCCCTTAAAATTACGCTTTAATCAAAAAAAATTCTTTTTTCCATAAAGAATATGGTTAAAATTTTTTTGACTCCGGGACAAAGCATATTTTTTTCTGCAAACGTATAATGAACCAAGAGACAGGTCAATCATGACTTGCTATCGACAAAGTTCCCTATAAAAACATACCAATTGTAAATTGCCAGTACAAAAGATGCAAGAAAAACTACCTGGCTGATTTCGACTATGTAAAAGTCATTAAGTGACCGCCCCTGTACAGTAAACTCCACTGCCATTCTAACCAGCGAATTTACGGCAAAAGCCGCTCCTGCAATTGAGATGTACATCCAAGTCTTTTTCATGATTTTGTCATCAAGGAAAAGTCTTGCTTTAAGTATATTCTTGTTAACCTTATGCATCATATAAAGGATCTGTGCTATAAGAAATATCAAGACAAATGCTGCTCCTGCATTATATATCACAATAAAAGTTTCAAAAATTTCAGAATAACTCATTCCTTTAGCACCTCCAATTTTTTCCTTTATTCAAATAATGGAGATCGACGCAAGTCGGATCAAAAAAGCACCGTAATGCCTCTCCAACCTCATTCATATGCATATAAAGTATTATCATTCCCATTTATAAATTCTTGGATATAGTTATCATCGATGATAAAAACAGAATTAAGAACGAAAATCTGCAAAGCTAATAACAATGATGGGATATTAGCAGGCACAAAAGCTTTTTATTGTAAAAGGACTAAGACAATGCGAAAATAGTCTTGAGATGTGAGAGGCTGTTTTCGGTTAAAGTATTGAAATAATCTGCAGGGTTAATAACAGCAAATTTCAAAGAAAGGTGATTTAAATGGGGGAAAATGGTGGAGTTGAGGAGCTGTTCAAGAAGTTCATAGCCGAAGTCGGATCTCCGGGAATTTTTTCGAGAAAAGCCACACGAGAAAAGTATCTCAGGGAAGCCATCAGCTGGGGATATAAGGGCAGAGAGAGCGAGATCGCCAAGCAACAGGCTGCAGCCACTGATAAAGCAATTGTTGAGATTCAGGAAAAGACTGTGGATAAACCGGCAATAACACCCAGAGAACTCAGCCTCGAGCAGGAAGCAAGATACCAAAAAACAAGAACAGAAAACGCAGTCGAAGCACTGATGAAAACAATAACAGACTTCAAAACAGAAAAAGCAGCGCTTGTCGAGGAAATTGCTAAACGGGAAAAAGAAGCTCAAGTGTACATGGAAAAAACAAAACAGATGAAAGAAAAAATTAAGCGGATCATCGAGATCGTTGAATAAAATCCTTCGGCGTGCCTGAATTCAAGGTAGGAAACAAAAGCCTTGCGAGAGGTATCGCTATTTAACTCATTCCTCTTTCGAATTTACAATGGCATTTTAAAGCCATTAAAATTTTTAATGCGTTTAAAATAAATACTACTCTTTTATTAACTATAATTAATTCCATCCAAGGGAATGAAGGGTTTACAGCAAGTGAGTGAAAAGGGGAAGTCCCTTAGCCTGTATTTTTCACTTTAAATCTCCAATTCTTAAAATTACTATTTTTGAAAATTAACGCTGAGAATCTGACAGAAAAATGAATATAAGGTATCGGGAAATTTGTTCTATAGAGTGATAGTTTATGCCTGGAATGGCACTTTCACCAAATATTGTAAAGGGCTGCCTGTACAGCAAGGTTTGCAGGAATGAAATATCAGGGTGCAGGGTTAAAAATCAGGACTACGAATTGCGCCCATTTTGTTTAAAGCAAGCTCATCCGATACAGCCTGCACAGGAACTCAAATCAGGCTATCCAGTGCTACTTTTAAGCAAACCGCAAGAATAAATTCTCCATCCACTAAAACATCACGCATTATTTTTTTCATCCTGGTTTCATTGCCCTTTGTTTGTTTTGTCAAAAATGTGATGTAGAGTATACCTGCTAGCCAGCAGATAAATAGGATTATTAACTGTGAACTTATTAAGCACATTAACATGGCAATCAATATCCACAGGTGGAGAGAGTTATGGAGGATTTGAAGTATCAGCTTTGCCTTTTTCTCACCCCAGTAAATCGGCAGGGTTTTAAGTCCGGCGATCGAATCTCCCTCAACGTCTCTGAAATCATATATGATTGTGTTAATAAAACTCTTGAGTGTGAAGAAGGAGAAAATTGAAAAAAGGGCAATCATATTCCTTGAAAAGTGTTGAGCAACGCCAGCAATATTTATCCCCCACGTCATGGCAACGACAACATTTTTGACCCCCAAGTTACCCTTAAGTTTAAAGTTGTAGTTCCCCACATGCACACCCTTTGTGTAGATATAGCCCACCAAAGAAGGCAAAAATGCTATGAAAACCAAATCATAAAAGGTTAAAAAATATGCCGCGATTAAGAGCGCAGTGAGACTCACGAAAATTGCAATAGTTCCATTTGATAATCCCAATTCCTGGCGATTTACCTTATCCTCTTCACATCCCACGCTGCGATCCATAGTATAGGTAGCATAAATCACAAGGAATCCTGCAAGATAAATATTAATATCTGGCTCTATATTAAGCAGAAGAAAGGCTATGTAGAGTCTAAAGGCTCCTGAAACTGCAACCACAATCGAGGCACTCAAAAGGCGAAGGGTGGGTAAACTAACACTAACATCTACGCCTTTGAAAATTTTATGTACTATTTTTTCAAAGATTGGAATGTCTTCATAGAATATGTCTACGTTATGTGTATTCCCAATCGTATTCCCACTCACACACCCACTCAACCCCTTTTTAGAAAATAACTTGATAACATATATTTCAAACCCTTAAAAAATTACAAGAGCATTAAAATTATAAAAAAATGAAAATTAGACAAAATATTTAAAGAAATAACTTAACTATAAATAACCTGTGGAAGCTCTGCTCGATCTAATTTCTTACTCGGATAAGAGAAAAAATCTTCTTATCCTGCTGCAAGATGGACCCAAAACACTCGACGAAATCAAAACCCGCCTCAACGTAACAGCAACCGGCATGCTACCACAAATCAGAAAACTCGAGGAAGGAAACCTGGTAAAACAGGTGGGCAGGGAATACTTGCTAACAGAACTGGGAGACACAATAGCCAGCTACTTCAAACCCCTAATTAAAACCATGAGTGTAATAGAAGACAATTATGAATTCTGGACTACCCACGACCTGAAAGCGATACCGCAACATCTGTTGAGAAGAATAAATGAACTCGGAAAATGCAGGCTAATCAAGAGCAGTTTAAAAGACTGGTTTGATGTGCACGAGCCGTTTATAGAAAATCTGATGAAGTCTAAATGGATCGTAGGAATATCCCCTGCATTCCACCCCGAATATCCTCTGTTCTTTCGAAAACTGGGTGAGAGCGGGATTCCTCTCTCACTAATCTTCACCAAGCTTGTTTTCGAAAGACTTACGAAGGATTACAGCAAAGAAGACCTGCAGCAATTCCTGGAACTCGAAAACGTAAAAATATTTGTCTCAAGAAAAGACATAAAAATTGCTACAGCCACCTCAGATTGCTTTTTCTCACTTTCGCTTTTCTTCAAAGACGGAAGCTATGATTCCGAAAGAGATCTTTATAGCTTTGAGCCTTCAGCGATTAAATGGGGCAGAGAGCTTTTCGAGCACTACTTGAAGGATGCAGAGCAGATAAAAAGCTTATAAATAGAAAAAAATATTTAAGAAATAAAAGCAACTATTTTCATTGCTGTGAAAAAAACTGATTTGCTGGATCTGATTTCTTATTCAGATAAGAGGAAGGATCTACTTATCCTGCTGCAGGAAGGCCCGAAAACACTCGACGAAATCAAAACACGCCTCAACGTAACAGCAACAGGCATGCTACCCCAGATCAGAAAACTCGAAAAAAGAAACCTGGTACAGCAGGTAAACAAAGAATACGTGCTCACCGACCTCGGAGAAATAATTGTTCACTATTTTAACCCGCTCGTAAAAACATTAAGAGTAATAGAAGAAAACGAAGAATTCTGGAGCACACACGACCTCAAAGCAATACCACCACACCTGCTGAAGAGGATAAGCGAAATTAAAGATTGCAGGCTGACCAAGATCGAGTTAAATAGTATTTATGAGCTCCGCTCGGAATTTGTGGAGAATCTGCAAAATGCTAGAAAAGTCTCCGGTATTTTCCCGGTTTATCATCCAATGCATCCATCATTTTTTCTGAAGATAGCCGAACGGGGCACTGGAATATCACTCATATACAGTCGAGCAGTTGCCGAGCGAATAAAGAATGAAAATGAAGCACTGTTAAGAAGATATTTGGAACTGAAAAATGCCAGATTTTTTATTTCTGATATAGATCTGGAACTGGCGAGTGTCACTTCAGATCGCTTTTTCTGTATCTCGCTCTTCCTGAAAGATGGAGATTATGACCATCAAAGAGAGATAATAAGCTTCGAACCATCAGCCGCAAAATGGGGAGAAGAGCTTTTTAAGCATTATTTAAAGGATACAAAACAGATAACTAAGCTCATTCAGCTATAATTCGCATCCAGACTGCTTTTTAGTCATTTTAATGTTATTGAAATTTTTAATGAATTAAAAATAAGTATTATTCATATATAATATAATAAGTAAGAATTAAAATATTTCGAAAATAGCCGCAATTATGAGGTGAAAACACCAAAATGAATACCTCTAACGTAAATAAAAGCGTAATGATCGTGGACGATGATGAGGACGTGAGAGGCATCTTTAAAGCAATGCTGGAGGACTGCTATTCAATAATCGAAGTCAATGGTGGCAGGGAATGCCTCGAAAAACTTCAAACCTGGAAGCCCGATATGATCCTGCTCGATGTCATGATGCCGGAAATGGATGGATGGCAGGTTCTGGAAAAGATCAGGGAAAACCATGCGCTGAAGAACATACCTGTGGTCATAATATCTGCACAAGTAGATATAAAAATAAAGTCGAAAGAAATCGCAGCTTATTCAAAAAAACCTGTCTCGAGAAATGTGCTTTTAAACACAATCGAAGGAATATTCAACGTAAGAAACATGCTTGGAGAACCCGGGAGAGCGGTTATATAGACGAGGTGTTTCCATAAATCTGTTTTGTGAATATAAAATACGGATTCAGAATCTGGAAAAAAGCGAGCAGCTCTACCAGATGCTTATGCATACTCTCTCCAGCAGGGAATTGATTAATTCAAGCGAGAGCAATCTTTTCAAAAGTCTTGAAAGGGCTATTTCTCTGCAGCGCAAGGACGCAAACAGGCTTCAAAAGAAATTAAGCCCTCAAAACTCTGATAAAGTTACAGACTAATTTAAGAGTTGAAGGTTAGATCGACAGGCTTTAATGTAATACATATCTATTCTTTTACAGGTTGAGATGTCTCGAATCACAATGGCGCATGGTGCTGGCGGCAGCGAGATGCAGTCGCTGATCAAAAAGCATATACTGCGATATCTTGGAGGCAGCGATGCTGAGGTTCCGCTGGAGGCGCTTGATGATGCCGCGGTGATCGAAGATATAGTGCTTAAAAGTGACTCCCACACAGTTAAGCCAATTTTTTTTCCCGGTGGCGACATTGGCAGGCTTTCGATTGCTGGAACAGTAAACGATATTGCAGTCGTAGGTGGCACGCCGCTTGCACTGACCGCTGGCATCGTAATCGCGGAGGGCTTCCCATTAAGCGATTTCGAGCACATTCTGGATAGCATGCGGAGCACCTGCAAAGAAGCAGGGGTATACGTGATAACGGGTGATACAAAAGTAGTCGAAAGAGGAGCGCTTGATAATATTATCATTAACACCTCAGGCATTGGAAGGCGCAGCGATGTGCTTGACAGCAACATCGAAGTGGTAAGAGAATACCGCATCTTTAACTCGCGATGGCTGCTTGATTCGAATTTACGAGAAGGCGACATGATAATCGTCTCAGGAACAGTTGGAGACCACGGTATAGCGGTATTATCACAGCGAGAAGGCTATGGTTTCGATAGCCGGATAATCTCGGATGTTGCACCTCTGAATAAACTCGTGCGTAAACTGCTCAAAGTCGGCGGCATAGTCGCTATGAAAGACCCTACGAGAGGTGGACTTGCGAATGCGCTCAATGAGTGGAATGAGAAATCAAAAGTGGGAATTCTAATAGAGGAGGACAGAATCCCGATAAGAGAGGGAGTAAGAGCTGCTGGGGAGATGCTTGGCATCGATCCGCTTGAGATCGGAAATGAGGGCAAACTGGTAATTGGAGTTGTGAGGGAGCAGGCTGAGCAGGTTCTGAAAGAGCTTAAAAAAACCAAGCAGGGCAGAGATGCGGAGATAATCGGAGAGGTGAAGCAGGACTTCAAAGCGGTCGTGCTGGACACGGGTGTCGGCGGACGCCGGATTATGGCACAGCCTGCTGGCGATCCTGTGCCGAGGATATGCTGAGAAAAATACATAAATATATCTACATACATTAATGTAAATTGCTATGAGCGACGGCATTTCAAAGCAGCTTTCGTTTCTCGATCGATATCTCACGCTGTGGATTTTTCTGGCAATGGTTACAGGAGTATCCATCGGCCACTTCATTCCCGGGGTTGAACATTTCATCAACCGCTTCCAGGTTGGCACTACTAACATACCTATCGCCATTGGCTTGATACTCATGATGTATCCTCCTCTTGCCAAGGTGCGATATGAGGAGCTGGGAGATGTGTTCCGCAACTATAAGATTCTGGCTTTATCTCTGACGCAAAACTGGTTCATTGGACCGGTTCTCATGTTTATTCTTGCTATAATATTTCTGCGCGACTATCCTGAGTACATGGTTGGTCTGATCATGATAGGTCTTGCACGCTGCATCGCCATGGTGATCGTGTGGAACGAGCTTGCTAAAGGCGATACTGAGTATGCCGCAGGCCTGGTTGCGTTTAACAGCATCTTTCAGGTCTTCTTTTACAGCATCTATGCCTGGATTTTTATTACTGTATTACCCACAAAGTTCGAGCTGAGTGGAAGCGTGGTTGACGTCAGCATCGCACAGATTGCCGAGAGCGTTTTTATCTACCTAGGCATTCCATTCATCGCAGGGATGCTTACCCGCTTCTTACTGGTGAGAGCAAAGGATAAGGAATGGTACCACGCAAAATTTATTCCAAAAATCAGTCCCATTACTCTCATCGCCCTGCTGTTCACCATAATCGTGATGTTCAGCCTGAAGGGAAACCTCATCGTGCAAATACCTCTCGACATCGTGCGTATTGCCATTCCTCTGCTTATTTATTTCGTGGTTATGTTTCTGGTCAGTTTCTATATGGGACACCACTTCGGAGCGGATTACGCCAAGACTGCTACCCTGTCATTAACTGCGGCCAGTAACAACTTTGAATTAGCGATTGCCGTTGCCGTTGCCGTATTCGGAATCAACTCAGGAGCCGCATTTGCTGCCGTAATAGGACCGCTGGTTGAAGTGCCTGTGCTAATAAGCCTGGTAAATGTAGCGCTGTGGTTCCAGAAGAACTGGAAATGGCCAGCACCCGGAAGAACACAAGCTAGGTAATATATTGGATTGATCGCAGTGCGCATGGTAAAGAAAAAAATAAAAATTCCGGAAGCGCTGAAAAATCTTGCTGAATACTGCGAGGAAGATGCGCTGGAGCGACTCAGCAAGCTGCTGAATGCGACCGTGAGCTTTCCCTCACAGAATGAGCAGAAGCACCAGAAGAAAATACTCAAAGCACTTTCCGATCCCACCAGATTGAATATTCTGCGCTTGCTCAAATTAAGAGCCATGTGCGTGTGCGAGCTGATGACAGCGCTTGATATTCCCCAGCCTCTGATTTCTCATCACCTGCGAATTTTGAGGGACTGTGGAATAGTAGATGATCGAAAAGTGGGCAAATTTATTTTTTATGAGCTGCACAGCAAAAGCGCGCTTAAGATGCTTGATGCCCTGGACAAATTGACAGAGGAAAAGGGGTGAACATGAGCAGCGAGCCTCCGATGGATGTCAAAGTCGTGCACGCTGCAACTTCGAATAAGCTGCGAAGAGATATGCTGAAGAAATTGAATGAAAGCAGCCTGGATTTTGCTTCTCTTAAAGAAATCTTCAAGCTCAACGATCAGATGCTGACATATCATCTGAACATGCTTGAAAGAACTCGCCTGATCCAGATTACAGAGAAAAACGTTTCGCTTTCTCCCGCCTGCCGAGCATGATAGTCATAGGGAGGATGATGGGAGTGAAGAAAGCAACGGTTTACATATCGCTCGTTATGATCATGTCACTTGTTTCAGGAGTAATATTCGGGATGATTGCATAAAGTGAGTGTTAATAAAAAGAACAAAGAGTGGAAAAATGGCTGAGAAGTGCATTTGTGAAGGAGTCGATCTGATTATCTTTGCCTGCTCGGGTGCAGCGAATGTGGGGCAGATAGCGAATAAAGCTGCTTTAGAGCTTGCGAAGCAGGGCTTTGGAAGTATGTTCTGTACAGCGGGAGTCGGTGCAGGTATAGGCGCGATTATAGAGTCCTCAAAAGCAGGCAAGAGAATTCTCGCATTGGATGGCTGCAGACTTGCATGCGCTTCAGAAATACTCAGGAAAGCGGGTTTCAATCCTGAGGAAATTGTAGTAACAAATCTGGGTATAAAGAAGAATTTTGAATTCAATGTCGATGATAAAGAAGTTCAAATGGTCGTTGAGAAGACAAGGAAATTAATCGGAGGCGAGAAAAAGTGATTCCAAAGGAGATGTGGTTTCCCAATATATGCGGTGAGTGCAAGCCCAACTGTGGAAAATGCGTGGACTTCTGCCCGAAAGGGGTTTTTGAGTTTCGCGATGGGCAGGCTGTTGTGGTGAATCCGCTGAACTGTGTCTATCTCTGCAGCAACTGCGAGCACATCTGTCCTGTGAAAATAATCAAGTTTCCACAGAAGGGCGGCTTCGGGACAGGTGGATGCGAGAGTGCATCTAAGAGGGAAGATACGTTTGTTAAGGTAACGTGCGGAAAATGCGGCAAAGTATTTCTAACCGACATCAATGGCAAAAAGTATTGCTTTGACTGCGAGAGAGGAAAATGAAGATCGAAATCTTTGGAACCGGGTGCGCTAAGTGCAGCAAGCTTGAAGAAAATGTGAAAAAGGCTGTTGAAGAGCTTGGAATAAGAGCAGAGATAACGAAGGTTACCCAGATTGAGGATATAATCGAGAGTGGTGTTATGATCACCCCAGCACTCGCTGTTGATGGTGAAGTTAAAAGCGCGGGAAAAGTATTGAGCGTGGAAGATGTTAAGAAGCTGATTCAGAAGGCGAGGTAATATGGCTGCTAGTTTACAAAGAGAACTGCTGGTTAAGGGGAACGTAAGCGATCCAAAAGTGTTGAAAAAAGTGGAGGAAATTTTAAAGCAAGATGCAGGAGTAGAAGCCGCTATTTTCAGAGCACTTGGCGATCCTCTCAGGCTTCAAATTTTGAGAGCACTGGAAGTCAGCGAGCTGTGCGTGTGCATTCTCGTGGCGCTGACGAAATATAACTACTCAGCTCTATCACATCATTTGAAGCTGCTGAAAGACGCAGGGCTAGTTGATGTCAGGAGAGATGGAAACTTTTTAATATACAGTTTGACCGGTAAGGGTAGAAAAGCACTGATCAGACTTAAATGATCCGAAATAAAAAGGAAGAAGTTATTTATCTCATCTCGATTTTTTAGATATTTGATGCAATGCTTTACAATCGGACACTCGAATCGCAGCCAGGCAGAATTTCTGACCATCCTTGAGGAGCATGAGATCTCAGAAGTCGTAGATATCCGCTCCTATCCGGAGTCGCGATTTGAGCAGTTCAACAGGCAGAATCTGGAGCAAGCTCTAAGAGCCAGAAAAATTGGCTACACTCACTCTCCGGAGCTGGGCGAGCTGCAGCAGCTTCGAGGAGAGGCATTCAAAAAAGGATTCGCAGGTTTGATCAAAAAAATCAGACTTACCGAAAAAAGCGGTGAGAGAATAGTGATAATGTGCGCTGAGAAAGATCCCAGAGAATGCCATCGCTGGCAGCTATCATTGATGTTAGAACAAACGGGTGTGGATGTGCAGCATATAACAGAACAAGGTCAGAGAAGCCTGCTGAACTTCAGAGGTGATTAAAACTGCAGGGTTTTTTCAGAGCGGGGCAGTAAACCGAAATCGTGGCTGTGAATCAATCGGACTATCTCAGCGCTGAAGGAAATATCCTTTTCGCAGTGAAGTTTTGACGGATCAGATCCATTATCAAGCTTTGTCCACCAGAATCGATCAAAGTCGCCTCCTGCGTATATTACCAGATAAGTTGGCAGCTTGCTGTCCTCGCTTATAAGCAAAAATTCCCTGTACTTTTTCTCTTCGAGAGAGTAACAGCCATTTTTCATCTTCTCAGCATATCTCACATCCACCCAGCAGATGTGCTTACCACTTCCATCTAGCAGCCTGTAGTCCTGCGGACGGATATTCCACTCCGGATGCAAGGCAAGATGACTGTGGATAAGCTTTTTGCTGACTTTGAATCCCATTTCGCCAAGTTTGATTTCCAGATATGTCCTGCAGGGCGCGCTCCAGTCCTCAAAGCTGACTGCTGGAAAAGCTTTCTCCAGCCACTGCAAGAACATTTTGCCAGCTATACAGTAGAGCTTGGGGGAGAAATGTCTGCAGGTGCGAGTCCGCCACACCCTCTTGGGCGTGAGCTGAGGTCTGGATCTGTAACCTGGTGCGGTGCAGGTCAGACTTTCTTTTTTAATCCACTGGCAGTCTAAACATCGACACATCGACAATCGTATTATCCTCATTCTCTCATTCTATAAATAATGGTCGAAATTCCAAAGTCGAAAGAGATATATAAAAAGTACCGGAATTTTCGTATTAATTAGCTTGAGGGTGGGAAAAATGAAGTTAAAAACAACTATAATCGTGCTTCTTTTGCTTACACTGTCCACGTTAAGCGTTAAAGCGGCGGGAGCGGGAGAGCCGATTTTAATTGGAGAAATCAACCCTATGACAGGGAGATTGGCAAAGCAGGGTCAGACGCTGCACGAAGGGATACAGTACGTGATTGACGAGACAAATAGCAAGGGCGGAATAAATGGCAGAAACATAACTCTGATAACAAGAGACGATGAGACCAAGCCGGAGGTTGGCATAGCCAAGGCTGAGGAGCTGATAACTAAGGAAAAGGTGGTCGGCATTGTAGGCGGCTATGTGGATACCATGATAGGACCTGTAAGCGAAGTCTGCGACAAAAACAAGATACCGTACATTGCTTGCGCATCGCTGCAGAAAGAGCTGACACTTAAAAATCGCACCTATTTCTTCAGAGTCTCAAGCCTGGACGCTTACGTCCAAACGATGACAGGTGTGACTACGGACGTCTTCAAGGCAAAGAAAGTAGCGATACTCTACGCGAGCTCAGCCGGTTCAGTTGATCTTGCGCGAGATCAAAAGGCAGTGCTCGAAAGCAAGGGAGTGGAAGTTGTGGTTTTTGAGATGGGGACAGCGGGAGCAAGTGACTTTTCGCCCTTGCTTACAAAGGTCAGTGAAAGGGGGGCAGAAGTGATCATCTCCGATTTCTTCCTTGCAGATCACATGATCATGGTCAGGCAGCTCAAGGAGCTTAACATGAGCGTAAAAGCATATGTGGGCGCCTTTGGCGTGGAATACAATGAGTTCATCACAAATCTCGGGAAAAATTCTGAGTATATCTACGGTACTTCGGTCTGGGAAGCAAATGTAATGTGGCCCGGAACCGAGAACGAGACAAAGGCATACATCGCCGGATACAAGGCAAAGTATGGAAAAGAACCTGATCCGCTTTCAATGCACGGCTACACAGCGGCAAAGGCAATGGTTGCAGCGATAAACAGCACGCTGAGCAAAGGCAAGGCGCTTACGGGTGAGAATATTCGAGACGAAGTTGCAGCAATCGATATAATTACTCCTATGGAAAGAGTTAAATTCGATAACAAAGGTGATCCATACAGCTATCCAAGATTGCTATTCCAGATCCAGAACGGAACACGCGTAATAGTTTATCCAGTAAGCCCGACCACAAAAGCCGCTATCTATCCGATGCCACCATGGATAACACCAACGCCCACGCCGACAGCAACGCCAACTAAAGCACCTGGATTTGAAGCCGCACTGCTGATAACAGCGATTTTAACAGTATAT
The DNA here is from genome assembly GCA_964631075.1 of uncultured Methanocellales archaeon. Taxonomy (GTDB): domain Archaea; phylum Halobacteriota; class JAWCLZ01; order JAWCLZ01; family JAWCLZ01; genus CAZVYP01. The sequence continues at coordinate 146 of CAZVYP010000050.1, read as the reverse complement.
CAGATTGTCAGGATGGCAAAAACAAAGAAATAGAAATTGAGAGGCTCATGAGGAAATAGAAAAGATGTCCTTTGTGCTACAGCAAGCCCTACTCGCTGGTCTGCTCACAGGTATGCTCTATGCCCTGATAGCAGTAGGGTTTGCAC
>CAZVYP010000049.1:0-14372 GCA_964631075.1 uncultured Methanocellales archaeon | reverse complement strand
GCTAAGTGCAATCAGCATTTGATTCTACATCCCGAGGGCTTTTCTGAATATCTGCCCGATTGGAATTGAGCAGAGGATATACCATGCAATCCAGACCGAGAACGGGCCGATCACATTATCAGTCATATGTCTCACGCCAAAATATGGAAAGACGATCACAATTCCCGGATTGCTAATAACATACAAGTATGCCCATAGCCAGATTGGAATTGAAATGATACCGATATAGAGCATTGGCTTGAACTGCTGCATCATTAAATCGCTCTGAGTCTTCATCAGCTCTCGCTGCCTCTCCTCAAGCTTTTTTAGCTTGGCAGCGTTACTGGTTTTCATCGCCTCTCGATATTCCTTGTTAACTTTCTGAAATTCAGCCTGCATTCTCTTTGTAAGCTCATAATCAACTGTGTATCTCTGAATGAGAGATGCATAGCCAGCAGTGATCGAAGCAAGAATCAAAATTACCGTGTGGAAAGGAAGAAGGCCTGTCATTGGGTTGAATATTACACTCATCAACTCCCCGATAGCACGTCTTGGGCCTTCCTGGAACACCGCGAGCATTAACACTAGCCCGAGACCGAGTGCCGCGTACTCCAGATATTTCTTTTGCTCCTGTGAAACCATTTCCTCTTTGTCCTTACTTGTATTTCTCAAAGACCTTACTGAGATCGTTGAATATCGCATTTATTTCTTTCGCACCGTCAACTCTGACAAGCTGCTTCTTCTTGCTGTAGTAGTTTATCAAAGGCTCGGTTTGAGCGGTGTATACCTTCAACCGGTTCTTGATAGCAGCTTCCTTATCATCATCCCTCTGATACAGCTCAGAACCGCACTTATCACATTTATTAGCGACTTTAGGCGGATTGAACATAACATGATAGCTCGCTCCACAAGAGGTATTCTTACAAATCCTCCGTCCCGACAATCGCTTGATCAGCTCCTCCGGGGCAACTTCGATGCTGATAACCGCATCAAGCTTCATCTTCAGCTCCTTCAACACACCCTCAAGTGCCTCCGCCTGGGCAACAGTCCGCGGGAAACCATCAAGGATGAAGCCTTTTTTGGCATCGGCTTGAGATATCCTCTCCTTAAGCAGAGCAATCACAAGCTGATCCGGCACCAGCTCGCCCTTATCCATATAGGCTTTTGCTTTCTTACCAAGCTCTGTACCTGCTTTAACATTTGCCCTCAAAAGATCTCCAGTTGCAATTTGAGGCACCTTATATTTGTCCACAAGCATCTGCGCCTGCGTGCCCTTACCCGCACCGGGCGGGCCAAGCAATACAAATCTCATTCCAAATCCTCCTAAATTTGAGCGAGCAGAATTATCTGCACGTTGATACTTAACCATTGCCATTTAATTGCAAAAGCAAAACCAAATGACTTCTCCTTTTGAAACCTCATGAGAAACTTTTTCACGAAAATCAATTAGCATCTGCAATTTTTTGCTACCGGTATCTCAAGAATCGCCTTTGAAATCAGCTCTATCAGCGTTTTCCTCTTTTCACTGACAACCTCGATAACCCCGGTGTGACTTAGCTTTTCTTTCTCGATGCCTGCTGCATAATTTGTAGCAAGAGAGATCGCTGCATAGCACATCCCGATTTCCCGTGCAAGCATGCATTCAGGCGCAACAGTCATGCCGACCACATCACCCCCCAGCTTTCTAAACGCTTTGATCTCCGCAGCGGTTTCATATCTTGGTCCGGAAACGTGGATATAAGTACCGCGTTTATGCAGCATAAGCCTGAGCGCTTTTGCAGCACCCGATATCGCATCTCTCAGCCCCTGGCAGAACGGCTCGCCAACGTCGGTGTGCACAGCTTTTCGACTGCTAAATGTGTGCGGCTGCTGGGTGAAGTCAATAAACTGATCAAGCAACACCAGGTCTCTTATTTTAATTCGCCTATTCATGCTCCCAGCTGCAGACAATGCAATGATCCTCTCCACACCCATATTTTTCATCGCTGAAATATTCCCGCGGTGATTAATCAGATGAGGTAAACTGGCATTTTTGCCATGCCGGTTGATAAAAAAGATGCTCACATCCTGAATCCTGCTCACCACCGCATCGACCTTTCCATATCTCGTGCCAACGGTGAACTCACTGCCCTCGAGAAATCTATCGAAACCTGAGCCAGCGATAACCCCGATCTTCAGCCTCATTTCTGCCTCACCAGAACTCTGTCGAAGAGCGCTTTAAATTTCTCCGGCTTGTTCAGGAACCCAAGCTTTTCTATACCGCGCACCAGTCCGTACATCTCCGAGTTTTTCCGCAGACTGAATTCAGAGAAATTCGAGGGCTCCAGGAATCTGATCTCGGGTAAAGTCCTGTAATTGCTATTTTTTATAAACTCTCCACCTGCGAGCTCATAATACACTCCTCCTCCCATTTTGCGATAGGGCTCGTAGATGGAAGAAAAATTCCGCGACACCCAGTTAGCCATCTTAAGCACCTTCTTGGAGGGATTAACAGTAACATGGCCATAATCCGGGGGAATTATTACCTTATCCCCCTGCTCAGCTTCAACCACCACTACATCCACAATATTACCAGGATCTCCTTTATACTTCTGCAGCAGATAATGCGCCTTACCCTCCAGAACCTCATATATCTCAGGATAAGTGATCGCTCCACCCGGCACAAGCGAGTGATAGTGCCCGGCAGTCTTAACATACTCCACACCGAGCTTTAAAGGCGGAATAACCGTGATATCATACCTCAAGCCATTCTGCTTGATCATCATCTCATCCATCTTGCTCAGCGCCAGATCCCGATACATATAATAGAGCTCAGGATCCCCAGCGGTCTCAAGCCACTTCTTATCAAAAACAACTTCTTTAATATCACCAAGCCTGCGAATATCAGGCGAACGAGTTTTCTCACCAAACCTCAGCTCCAAATCAATCGACCCTCGGGCATAGAATTAATTATCCAGACGCATAAACCTTTGCGTCACAACTCAGATAGATATAAAAACGCAGAAGATAAACCAAAGATGGGCTTGTGGGGTAGCGGACTATCCTAGCGGGCTTCGGACCCGCTGACCTGGGTTCAAATCCCAGCAGGCCCGTTGCACTTGCTGACGGTCATAGAATAACCACCAATTTGCAATAACGAGAAATAAATCTTTGATTTACTCTAAACAAAAATCCCGTTAAAGGAAAATCGATGGCCAATTAATTCTAAAAAAGTTACTTGCCTTTGAATACAGGAGGCTTACCTGTATTTAAATAACTCTACTTGCTAACTTTTTCTGATCGCTGTTATTAATGCTTATCTGGATGCGAAGATGTTTAAAAAAATTTAATTTATACTGTAAGCTCTAAATAGAACTACTTGGGACAGATGTATAACATAGTTGATTTCGCTCCCCATAGTTTTTCCTTTCTGGATATGTAATTTCTTAATATGATTTCTGTGTTAATTTCGGTATCCAAAATAAAAACTTAGAGAGGGGAGCAAACACTAAGTTATCCAGCGATAGCGAATGGAGATTAAAGAAAAAAGCACCATTTCACCAAAAACAATTGAAATTATTTTGAGTCCATCGGAGCAATATAATTACTCCAAAACCAAAAGCTTAAAATATGGTTTTCTCAAATATGATAAACATCTCAATATTGAGAGGCACCATAAATGGCCGATTTACTGTCACTGAAAAAACTTGCGCTGCTGGGAGCCACTCAAGCCCCGGTTAAGCTTTCAACTAATGAATTTGCAAAGCACATCAATGCCAGCCCTCAAACTGTTTCAAGAAGATTTCAAACGCTGGAGACCAAAGGTCTGATCGACAGGAAACTCGTACCGGATGGGCAGCTTATATCGCTCACGCAAAAAGGCATCAATCTACTCAAGAAGGAGTTCAGTGAATACCGACAGATATTCGCAGGCAAACGAGTTCCAATGAGATTGCAGGGAAGAGTAATCACCGGCTTCGGTGAGGGACAGTATTACATGTCGCTAGACGGATACGTCAAGCAGTTCGTAAAGATTCTGGGATTCAAGCCGTTTCCGGGTACTTTGAATATAAAACTGGAAAAAGGTAAAATTGAGCGAGAAAAACTCGGTGGAGGATTCACGCTGCATGGCTTCAAGTCACATCAAAGAACATATGGAGGGGGACACGTCTATACGGCAAGACTTGGTAAGATAAAAGGAGCGGTTGTCATACCAGATCGAACCCACTATCCCGATGATATCATCGAGTTTATCGCCCCAGTTAATCTGAGGAGAAAACTCGGCCTGAGAGATGGCGATAAAATGGAAGTGAGAATATGATCCTCGAGGCCATCGAAGCCGTGAAAAAAGGTGAGATGATATTATTATATGATTTCGACGAACGCGAAAGAGAAACTGATCTTGTTGTCCCGGCGATGGACATTAATCCACTGCATATAGCGAGAATGAGAAAGGACGGAGGGGGGTTGATATGTGTTGCAATACATTCAAAATCCGCTCAAACACTGGGCTTACCATATATGTTCGATATTTTGAGAATGGTCAGCCGCACCGGAAATGGCTATCACGCCATAGAGAAAATGTATGAGCGAACCGGCGATATCCCTTATGACAGGCGATCCTCATTTTCGATCACGGTAAATCACAGAAGCACTTTCACAGGCATTACTGACCGCGACAGAAGCATAACCATAAGCGAGCTGGCTAAAGCAGTGAAGAACTCTCTGAATGGAGGAGCAAACGAATTCGGCAGGAACTTTAGATCTCCAGGTCACGTGCCAATACTGCGCGCGGCGGATAAACTTCTGGAAGAACGGAGGGGGCAGACAGAGCTCTCAATCGCAATTGCAGAAATGGCGGGAATTACACCTGCCATGGTGCTCTGTGAAATGCTGGACGAAGTAACCGGCAAAGCACTTTCAAAGCAAAACGCGATTGCATACGCCAGACACAAAAACCTGATTTTCGTTGAAGGCGGAGAGATAGTTGAAGCCTACGAGAGATACAGAAGAGGGCGAAGCTGGTCTTGAGACAGCAGATAACGCCAGGATGGTCAACCATCTACTCATGGCCACACTCGAGCTGTACAGAAGAGACTTCCCCTTGGGAGTTGTGCACGCAGTTGCAGCCCGCCATGGCAAAGGAGCACCTGTTAAACCAGGCACACTCAAGGCACTTGCCGTTCACCTCGCCGATACCCTGGATTCCGAGATGAACAACCAGGTGATCGAAGCAAGCAGGAAGATAGCAACATTAAAAGAACTCGGACTCAGCGCAACACCTGAAACCATGAAGATCCAGTTTGAAAAAACATCGCCATTTGCAATAGTGCAATCATACTGCTCACCGGGCGTATCAAGCACAATGGAACCCCTTCAGGAGACCCTGAAGCCAGATAAGAAAGAGGAGTGAAATCATGAAAGCAGTCCTCTCCGGCAATGAGATAAGAGCCCTGCTCAGGCAGGCTAACCCCCTCGTGGAAGGCTGCATTGACGCTGAAAAGCAGCTACAGGTAAACGGATTTGAGCTAACCGTGCAAAGAGTGGAAGCACTGACCGAGAAAGGGGCAATTGCCTTCGAAAATACAGAACGAAGAATACCAAAGAGTGAAAAGCTCGAGTTCAACGAACAAGGCTGGCTATTCCTCCCGCAGGGCTGCTACAGGCTAATTCTTAATGAAATTGTCAACATACCAAAGGACCTCATTGCAATCGGCAAGCCCAGATCAAGCCTTACAAGATGCGGGGCAACACTTGAAACAGCAGTCTGGGACGCAGGCTACTCGGGCAGAAGCGAGGTCCTGCTGGTAGTTTTAAACAAAAACGGATTGAACCTGAAGCGCAACGCAAGGGTACTTCAGCTGATTTTCCTGAGAATGAGCGAAGTGAAAAAAGGATACAGCGGAGTATATCAGCACGAGCACAAGTGATTCCATGATCATAGACTTCCACGTTCACATCGGCGAGCCCGGGATGTTCAGCGAAAGTCTGGTGCAATACTGGCACAGTATGAATCCGGAGAACTTCATAGCAAAGATAACCCCCGGCTATCTGCTTAAAAAGTTAAAAAAAGCAGGTATAGACTACGCAGCAATCCTGGCAGAAGCATGCGAAGGGGTAACCGGCACAGTGACAAACGAATACGTGGCAGAGTTCTGCTCGGGTAGAAAAGAGTTTATACCTTTTGCATCACTCAACCCTGTGAAGGAGAAAAAACCAGTAAAGAAACTTGAAGAAGCCGTTGAAAAACTGCGGATGAAAGGCTTGAAGCTCTCGCCACCTTATATGCACTTCTATCCAAATGAAAAACAAATATATCCTATCTACGAGCGAGCACAGGAACTTAATATTCCCATCATATTCCACACTGGCTCGTCGGTCTTCAAAGGCACAAGATTAAAATACGCAGACCCGCTCCTCCTTGACGACATAGCAGTGGATTTTCCAGAACTCAAAATCATAATGGCACACGGGGGAAGAGGACTATGGTATCAAACCGCCTATTTCCTTGCAAAGCTGCACAGCAACGTCTACCTCGACATAACGGGTTTACCCCCACGAAACATGCTAAAATACTACCCAGAGCTTGAGAAAATCGAGGACAAAATAATATACGGCAGCGACTACCCGGCAGCAACGGATTTAAAGCAAAATATCGAGCAAATTAAAGCCCTGCCAATTTCAAAACGAGCTATCAAAAAAATCCTAGGCGAAAACGCCAGAAAAATCTTAAAACTATAGCCGCTAATAGTAATAGTATGGCAAGCTATAAGTACAAAAGCAAGTATATCAAAATGCTCTAAAATCAGGAAAAGCGCTCCGGTAGTGTAGACCGGCCAATCATCGCGGCCTTTCGAGCCGCGGACTCGGGTTCAAATCCCGACCGGAGCACCTTTTTCAAGTTCAGCTTTTTTTCAGAGCTATTAACTACCATCGTTCCACTTAAGCCAGGTTTTCCATTGAGAAAGTGGATTGATGGGGAAGCATCAGAGACTTGTACTGTAACTTAAAAAGTGGGGTTAGGGTTAGAGAGTCGAAAAACAGTCTCTAACCCTTTAGATAGGGGATACTTAACGCGATAATCTTAACAGAGCTATTTGATTGCTCGTGCCGAGAGTTCAACTTTGGCATACCAATTTGAGCGTAACGCAAATATATATCGAACACAATTTAGAGACAATACAGAAGCGTTTGAAACAAAAACCAGTAAACAATAAAATCTACTGGAGGAATTCTAATGGAGGAAATATCGCCCCATTTTGAGGAGATAAAAAGGGCGTTGGGTGAAAGCTGTGATGAAAAAAAAGTAATGGCAGATCTGAAAACTTTACTTCTTGAATACCATGTACCACCTGAAGAGGCAAAGCGCACAATAATCAGAAAATACGGTGGATCTACAAGACAATCAATCGCTAAAAAGCTGAGGGATTTAACTCCAAAGGATAGGAGCGTTGAAGTTGTAGTAAAGATCCTGGATATTGCAACGAGGAATGTTAAAGTCAGAGAGGCTGAAAGAACAATTTTTTCTGGCATAATCGGAGATGAAACAACCGAACTGCGATTCACAGCATGGAATGACTTCAAACTGACGAGAGGCGATGTTGTAAAGATATCAAATGCCAGCGTGCGCGAGTTCAGAGGCAACATTGAACTCAATTTTGGAGAGCGCTCCTCTGTGGAGAAGACACCGGATGTTTTGCCCCAGCTCAAGCCCATTTCCAAGCAGGAAGCAATCAAGAAACTGGGCGATGTAAAAGAGGGCGATAGAAACATAACCGTGAAGGGCAGAATCCTTGAGGCAAAGCAGCAGGAAATTAATGTCAAGCAAAACAAGAAAACCGTTACTGTAGGGATAATCGGAGATGAAACATCAAAACTGCCCTTTACTTCCTGGATTCCGAGCACTGAAATAGTAAAAGACGTGACCCTTAAGCTTGAAAATATATATGTAAAAACATGGCAGGGCGTGCCCTCCATTAATATAGGCGAGGGAGCAAGAATAACGAAAATCCCGGATATGGAGCCAGAAATCTCACAGGGGAAATTGAAAATAGAAGACGTCGTCGGCCGGGATGGCGCTTTCGATGTCACAGTTGAAGGGGACCTTATTTCAATCCGACCTGAGTCAGGGATAATTCAGCGCTGCCCGCACTGCAACAGAGTGATACAAAAAAGCATTTGCCGCGCGCATGGAAAAGTCGAGGGCAAATATGACATGCGGATTAAGGCAACTCTCGACGACGGCACAGGCGCACTCACAATTGTGCTCAACAGAGCGGAAACAGAAAAGCTCTACGGCCAAACTCTGGAGAAGTGCAAGGAAATTGCGATGAGCGCGCTGACCACGGAAGTAATAGAAGAAGACATCAGAAGGAAATTCACCGGTAGAAGACTGGCAGTCAGGGGCAATTCAAGCAGGAGCGATTATGGCGTAATGCTCGTAGCAAAAGAAGCGTGGATACCTGAGCTAAAAGTAGAGGAAAAGGCCAGAGAGTTGATGGAGGCAGCCAGGCATGGTTGAGAGAGAAATTGCCTGGCGCGTCTTTGCAGCCGAATTCAACCAGTCCAATTTAAAATACAGTGAAGGAGATGAGCGCTCGCCGGCTTACATAATCACACCTACAGGTGCAAGATGCAATAGAGTATTCATCGCAGGAGTGCTCACCGAGGTCGAGAACATAGGCCAGGGAGAAGACCTCTGGCGGGCCAGAGTAGCGGATCCAACGGGCGCATTCGCCGTATACGCCGGTCAGTTTCAACCTGAGGCAGCGATGTTTCTGTCAGAAGCCGAAATACCGGGCTACCTCGCGATTGTCGGCAAAGCCAGAGTATTCGAGCCGGAAGCCGGCACAGTTTATACTACAATTCGCCCCGAGGAAATCAACAGAGTAGATGCTGAAGTGAGAGATCAGTGGGTGCTCACCACTGCTGAAAGGACGCTGGAGAGGATAAACCAAATCAAAATAGCTCTGGATTTAAAATTGACAGGAGAAGCTCTCGCCGAACATCTTATTGCCAGCGGTATAAGAGAAGAACTTGCCAGCAGCGTTACCCAGGCAATTGTCCATTATAATATTACCGAAGAATCCCTGAACTTGCAAAGGCAGATGGTAATCGACGCCCTGGAATCAGTGATCAGAGGAGAAGAAGTAGAAGTTAAGATCGAGGAGAAAGCATCTCCAGTTAAAGAGAACATATTTTTAATCCTCTGCGAGCTGGACAGAGGCGAGGGTGCAAGCTATGAAGACGTTATAATCACGGGGGAAAAACAGGGATTAACAGAGCAGATGATCGAAGCAGCACTTAAAGAGCTTATGAATGAAGGACGCTGCTACGAACCGAGAATAGGGATTTTAAGAAAAATCTGAGGAAAATGTCCCACGAAATCGATCTCTCATTTTTAGAGCTCCCGGAAATTCTGACCTTCATGTTTCCGCTGGCATATTACTTTCAGTTTCCATCTTCGCTCCCCAGCGCCAGAGCTGCATCATATCTGATAGAAGTCGAAAAAGGCATTCAAATCAGCTCTGTATTCTATGCAAAAAGCAGGGAATCCCCCACTATACTCTACTTCCACGGCAACGGCGAAACCTCAAGCGATTACAGCCCGATCGCACGCATTTACAATCAAATGGACATCAACCTATTCGTAACAGACTACCGGGGCTACGGCAGGAGCACCGGCAAACCGACAATTACGAACATGCTCAGAGACGCACACCCCATTTTTGAGGAATTTAAAAAGATAATCGCAGGAGCAGGCTTCACGAAAAAACTCTTCATCATGGGTCGCTCAATAGGCTGTATACCTGCCATCGAACTCGCCTACCATCAAGATGATTTTTCGGGGCTCATCGTCGAAAGCGGCATGGCAAACAACTTCCGCCGCTGGTCGAGCTACTTAAAGCCACAGCACAGAAAGATCATTCTCGACGAAAACGGCGAGTTCCTGAATAAAGTAAAAGCAAGGTCGATTAACATCCCAGTGCTTGTTATACACTCTGAGTATGACACCATAATACCCCTCGAAGAGGGAAAAGAGCTGTATGAAAACATAGCCTCGAAGGACAAAAAACTGGTTATAATCCTGGGTGCGGATCACAACGACTTGATGACCGATGAGTATTTCCAGGCTATCGGGGGGTTTGTTAGAGAAGCGCTGAAAGGAAAGTAGAATGCCCCATGCTCACTCCAAACTATCCTCTAAAACTCCATTGCAATCGCTAGCGACATAAAAATTAAACTATCAGTTGCTGTGATAATCAAGCTCATGAGACAAATCATAAGCAGGGCAGAGGCAATATCCTATGTTAAAAGGTTAATAAAAATTAGAGACTGGGAAGGCGGAGTTCTGGAAGTCCTGCTGAAGAGATATTTGAAGACATTTGAGATTTTTCGCATTTAATAATACCACGTCTTATAGTTTGGCTCTCTGTACTCCCGATATCCCTGCTCTCTCGCTCCCCTGCATCCCTCCAAAAATACACATCTCTGACCGCAGTCAATACCAAGTGTCTGCGCAGCCCTGCATTTTTCTGCTTCAACCGAGCAGTTTCCGCAGACCAGTTTTTCTCGCGTGCAGCAAGCTCTGCCCATTGTCCAGAGGAGGTCGTCGAGCACTGTCACATTGAGCCCTGATTTTCTGGAAATCAGATCATATGCTTTCTGCGCAGCACTTCTTATCTCTCTATCCTCTCTTTCGTTTGCCGGCAGTGCTTTCTTCAATTTCGCTTCCAGCTCTCTGTCCTTGACTTCTATTATCCCCGCCCGTAGTGCTATTCTCGCGAGCACGCTGTCTACCGGTATGTGAAGGTTCCCGGGGTCTTTTAATTTGAGAAGCTTTCTTCTCTCCAGAAATTTGATCAGCAGAAAGCTCTTTTTGCTCAGAGGATCTTCGTAGGCTTTGAATTTGGATAAGAGCTGAAGCAGTCCTTTTCCGTTTGCTCGAATCAGATAGCCCTCACCTGCTCTTATCAGCTTGAGCACATTTCCACTGTGGTGCTTCACAATTTTTTTCCCACAGTCTCTCAGGAGCACCGCCCTCGCATCAGGATCATAAACGGAGGCTTCTCCAGTAGACAGCCACTCTGCCACTGCTTTTCTGGAGATGTGCTGCATTTTTTCTGCCGTGAAAAAAACAGGATCTGCTTCCTGCTTCTTCCTCGCCAGTGCGTAGAGCAGGTCTGAGCCGTGGAGCAGTTTCCCATTGATAATTCCTTCAAATGCTTTTCCAGAAGGTGAAGAAGTTCTATGATCAATTGCTATCATGAAAAAGAAATAACCTGCAACCGCTTCTTTTGATGCTTCTTTCTGTGGGAATAGCAGCGGGTCTGTGAAATCATCGGCTTTGAATTTCAGGCTTTTAACGGCAGATGCAAATTCTACACATCTCTCGCTGTTTATCTCAACCGCTATATTCGAATACCTCCCCGGGCTTCAAAATCACAGTCTTCACCTTAGGACTCTTCTCCTTCACAAGCTTCGCGAATTTCTCCGGATCCTGCCTGATTCCGGGAAAGGTATTGTAGTGCATTGGAATAACAACTTTCGGCCTCAACCAGCTTGCAGCCATCGCCGCTGTTTGCGGGTTCATAGTGAAGCGATCGCCGATCGGCAGCAATGCAATCTCAGGCTTATACAGCTCTCCTATTAGCTGCATATCATTGAAGAGCGCGGTGTCGCCAGCGTGGTAGATCTTTACTTCATCCTCTATCACATAGCCACTGGCGTTGCCACCGCTGAACTCATAGTTCGCTTCCTCGATGCCAGATGAGTGCCACGCCGGAACCATTGTAATCTTCACCCCCTTCCCCAGATCTATCGTGCCTCCGTAGTTCATTCCCTGTGCGTCAATGCCTTTTGTCTCGAGATAGCCTGCAATCTCGTGGTTCGCTACAACCACTGCTTTGCTGCGCTTTGCGATTTCCACGGCATCGCCAAAGTGATCCGCGTGTCCATGCGTTACGACTATTACCTCGGGATTTAAACTTCCTGCTTTTTTCGGCGCCACCGTGTTGCCGGATATAAACGGATCGATCAGCACGTGCTTCTTACCAATAACTTCAAATGCTGAGTGCCCGAGCCAGACGATCTTCATGCCTATCACCAGATTAGACTTTGAGTTTTATATCTATTATATATGTCGCCATTTTTTCCTGCTTCATCTTTGAAAAGCAATGATCTCAAGTTCTGCTGGAGCCTCGATATGTTTAATACTACTAAGATTTCTTCATAGTGATAAGGAAAACAGGTTGCCGGAGTTGTGATGAATTACAGGTATGTTTTTATGATCTCGATTATTGTGCTGTTTATTTCTATCGGGTGTGCTGGCACGGCTCCCCCGGCTTCAACAGCTTCTCCAACCCCCAGTCCAACGCCTATTCCAGCAACTGCAACGAGTGCAGAGCAAAAGTGTATAAATTCTGGCGGGGCTGTTAGAACTGCTTTGTGCTGTCTTTCGACAGGTGATTTTCCTAATACCTGCTTGATCGGAGCTTGCGGTTGCTCGCCGACAAACAGCCATGAAGTAAAAGTCTGCGAGTGCCCGGAAGGAAAATGCTTTGACGGTAATCAGTGCGTAAATCGCACTGCACTTTAAGTTCATTTGAGGAGTGATTTTCTGGGCAAACTGGCTTGCTATCCAGAGATTCGAATCATATTTAAATATATCCGCTACATTCTTACATGGTGGTTTGATGGTTTTGCGCATGCAGTGTCCCAGATGTGGGTTTGCCGGTGAGGTGACGAAGAAGGTGAGAGAGGACGAGAAGTATGAGTACTATGAGTGTACGACCTGCCGTCATACTCCGCATGTCTGGAAGGTGAAGAAGGAGGAAGTTAAGGCGAGGATGGAAGAAGAGGCTAAAAAGAAGGAGAGGGCTAAAAAACCTGAGGCTAAGAAGAGCTAGCCTGTTTCTTTGAAGCATTTCTCAATTATTTGAGCGTATACCTTCGCGCTACTGACAAGCTGGTCTATTCTCACGAATTCATTGACTGCATGAGCTTCCTCCAGGCTGCCGGGTCCAAGGATTACTGCCGGTATATTATTTCTGGCGAACGCCCACATGTCGCAGCCGGCTTTAAAGCCGCCGGGCTTTTGCTTTACGCCAGTTATTTCCTCCACAGCCTCTCTCGCTATTTTGACTATATGCTCGCCTTCACTTACTTCAGCTGGAGGATATTTTGTTTCGATTTTCATATCGGCTTTGATTTTAAGTTTTTTAGTTATCCTCTCCATTATGCGCTCAAGCTCTTCCTTCGCCGCATCAGGTGTTTCATCGGGTATTAATCTTCGATCAATATGTATCGAGCACTCCGCAGGGATAACATTGATTTTGTCCCCGCCTCTTATCAGCGTTACAGTAAAGGATGCATTTCCGAGGAGTGGGTGCTTTCTGCTGCGCACTTCTTTCGAGTGCTGCTCAAGCGCTCTGATTAATCTCATCATCTCCTTTATGGCGTTAACCCCTTTCTCAGGGCTGCTGGCGTGGGCTGCTTTTCCGCAAACGGTTATCCTCGGTCTGATGCCGCCTTTATGCGCGGTTTGCACTTGAAGATTCGTGGGCTCGCCGATGATGGCATAGTTGCTTTTTAATCCAAAGCCAAGCGCAAGTCTCGCACCCGCGGACTCCGCGTCTTCCTCTCCCATCACCGCCGCAAGGGTTAACCTGCCTTCCAGCTCGCTATCCGCAAAAGCGCGCATTGCCTCAATCATCGCAGCCAGAGAGGCTTTTGCATCGCACGCCCCTCTGCCGTAGATTCTTTTATCAGTCACCTTTGCGGAAAACGGTGGATACCGCCACTTCCTCACGTCTCCGGTTGGCACTACGTCGGTGTGGGTGCAGAGGATCAGAGAGCAGCTTGCGTTTTTCTCTCCGAGCTTTGCAATTACATTAGGCCTGTTCTTCTCAACTTCCTGAAGCTCAAGATCTGCACCGATGCCTTTGAGCAGGTCAACGAGGGGCTCCACGATATTTCCCTCCAGACCGGGGGGGTTTTCTGTGTTCACTCTGACGAGCTCGCGAAGAGTGCGTATGATCCTTCGCCTGTTGATGCTCGCGGACAGAGGATTCTTCATGCTCTCCACCTATGTTCTTATAGGACAAATAATTTGGCTGCAAAATCTGAGAATTATGATAGATTGCCCACTATTTTTTTTGTCAAAATATATAAGCCCATAGTTCTTATTCCCTCTTTTCTTCATCACTTGCTGCTCCTGGCTTCTCAGCTTTCTCGACTATGAGGCGCTTATTACTGACATCGGTCTTAAATATCAACCTCGTCTCCGTGATTTAAACGGGATTCGGATATCCCTTGCGATTTCCTCGGAACGTAGAATATTTGTCATATTGGTAGCGCAACAGGTTATAATCAGACCTGTTAACCAACAAACGGCATCAAACCAAGGGATGTCA
>CAZVYP010000048.1:9439-14501 GCA_964631075.1 uncultured Methanocellales archaeon | reverse complement strand
TTAATTCAATTCTTGTTAAGGGCATTTTAAAAAAGCTCTCGTTTAGACTGACATCGCTAGAGTAGCCGCGTCGTTCCCGGTATCCTCTATATTCAAGATCGTCAGATAGCTCAATTTTGGCCGCAGCAACTACTGCCAGCACAATTGCCGCCAGTAACAAAAACAGTCCGCTATGCCTCCTCATAGTTTCATCTCTAGTTTTTCAAAAAATGTGTTCTAATACATTTCCCTATTGGAGGCGTATCTGTGTTAACCCGCAAGCTGAAGGGGATGGTTTGATGCTGCCATCGAAACCTTAATATCGCTATCACTCCCCATTCCAAGCATGCTTTCGCGCAGGATTATTGCTTTCGTTTTCATTTTCCTTTTGCTCTTCGCTTCCGGGTGCACTCAGGCTCCGCAAAATCAGACTCCTGTTACCACTGCGAAGGGTGATTTTGTGCTTCTCCAGCAGGGCAATTTTTCGGTCGAGTATCCAAACTGGCCGGCGACGAGCGATAAGAAGGAGGAACTTGTAAAAGTCGCAGGTGAGGGTCCTGTGGTTTTTGCTGTGACGCAGGAAAAGCGGAGCATGCCAATGGAGCTCGCGGTTTTTCTTGAAGCGCAGAGCCAGTTCCGTGTGATTAAAAACAGCTTTGGCTTGAAAAAATCAGAATACGAGTTTGTTCAGCCGCTGGCTGGACAGCAGTTTTACACGAGAGTTGTATACGCTGAATGCGGCAGCACCACTTACGGTGTTATTATGCTCTGCCCTGAGAATAGCATCAATAAATCTCTCTTCGATCGTGTGTTCAACTCGATTTCATGCACGGCAATACCTTCAACAACTGCACTAAAAACTGCTCAGCTTCCATCTGATTTAAAGAGCCGCAGCTTCTATGTGGGTTATACAGCCACTCCTCGCAGCACTGGCGATGGGTGGGTTCAGGATATCTTCTCGGAGCTCGCTCAGAGCGCGGAGGTCGTGCTACTGCAGCCAAACCCTCCATGGAATGATTTGCTGACACGGGATTTTAATCAATCCGGCAACCTGAGCTTCTTGAAGCTTGAAAGTAAAATCGCAAGGGCTCTCGGGCTCAAGCTCTATGTGGCGGTTGATCCCACGGATTTAACTCGTAAGAAGCTGGTGGACGTTCCAGATAGCATTGGAGAGAAGAGCTTCGCAAATGAAAAAGTTAAAAAAGCGTTTAAAGACTATATTCTCTGGATTGCCCGCGAGCTCAAGCCTGATTACTTGGCTGTAGGGGTGGAAGTTAACATGCTTCTGGAGAACAATCCGGATGAGTTCGAGCGCTATTTTGTGATTTATAATGAGCTATACAGTGATGTGAAGCGGCTCTCTCCAGCTATAAAGGTGTTCCCGACGCTGCAGTATGACATGCTTTCCGGTAACTGGGAGCAGAAGCGCTCGCAGTGGGAGCTGCTCGATCGCTTCGGAAAAGCGGATTTCGTGGCAATTACCTCATATCCGTATCTCGCATTCCCCGGCTTCGATTCCATTCCGAATGACTACTACACGCAGCTCAGGCAGCATACCTCGAAGCCGATTTTCATCGCTGAGAGCGGCTACTCCAGCGAGAGAGGTGTGGATCAGTATAAATACAGCGGTGGTGAGGATGAGCAGCGCAGGTACCTGGAGCTGGTGGCAAGGAGCGCGAATGAGTTGAAGGCAGAAGTTTGGATCTACTGGACACTTTACGATCCGAATTTCGATGAGGTCAAGCCGCCGGCTGGATATGAGTTTCTGGTGATCTTCAAGTCGATTGGATTAAAGAAAACAACTGGCGGGGAAAAACCCGCTATGCAAACCGCGAGGGCTATTAAAGCGCTCGAAAAGGTGTGAACATATTCTGTTACGGTCTGCTACGTGCTGATATATCTCCGCACTTCCTGGGTTAGCGGTATGATCACTTTCTCTCCCGCCCGTAAGTCAAGCAGAAAATAGGTTTCAGGGAGGAGTGGTAGCTCATATATCCTGCCATTTACTTTGAATTTGAAGTAAGTTAGGCCGTTTTTGCCTTTCATCTCTGCTATCTCGCTCACTGTGCCTGTGATTGCCTCGTCCTCTATCTCGTTAAAGCCTCTGCGAATTAATCTGCCGATTGTGATAAAAATCAGGCTTGATATAAATATTGCCACCGGTAGTGATCCTATTATGACTGTTGTTTCATCAAGACCGATCATGGTCAGTATTACTCTGGCCAGCTCGAAGCTGATGATTGCTATTATAAGGATAAACAGGAGGTTCAGTATGAAAAAGGTCGTACCTTTAAATATTTTAGCCAATCACAACCACAAATATTAAAATTTGGCAAAATTAATATATAAGCATTACCTTAGGAAATCTTTATATATTATAACATAATAACATTTTGTTACTAACTAAAAGTTAAGGAGGTGATTTGATGTTCCGAAGACGTGATCCATTCGAAGAGCTGAGGCGGATGCAGGAGAGAATGGCCAGAATCTTCAGCGAGCTTGAGCCGGCTTTTGGCTTACCGGCATTGCCGGAAGAAAGAAGCTGGATAAAGCGCTATGGAGAGCCAAACACGCTGGAGCCGTTTGCCGATGTGCGGGAGACAGAAAAAGAGGTAATCGTTACACTTGACATGCCTGGCGTTGACAGGCAGGAAATAAACATAGAGGTCAAGGGAGACATCCTTGAGATCACAGCTGAGAAAAAAATCGAGAAAGAAGAAGAACAAATAGATTACATCAGAAGGGAGCGCGCCTACAGCAGACTGTATAAATCCCTCAGGCTACCAGCTGAGGTTGACGAGTCAAAGGCAGATGCATCGCTTAACAACGGGGTGCTGGAGATCAAGCTGCCAAAGCTCAAAGCCAGCAAAAAGCGAACTATACAGGTAAAGTAAAACTTTTTATTTTTCCAATTTTAAAATCCTGAGCGCAAAATAAGCCGCGTTCTCAGCGTTATCGATACCCACGCAGGCAACAGGCACTCCTTTCGGCATCTGCGCAATCGAGAGCAGAGCATCGAGTCCCATGAGCTTGCCGCTGACAGGCACACCGATTACAGGTTTATTTGTCTTTGCAGCGATAACACCTGGCAGCGCTGCAGATAATCCTGCGATTGCGATGAATATCTTTGCCTCTGAGCCTCTTACATATTCATCGAGATTCTCAGGATCACGGTGAGCCGAGAGCACCTGAACATCGTATTTTACTTTAGCCTCGTCCAGAATCTTCATCGCCTTCTCAGCCACAGACATATCCGAGCTGGAGCCCATAATTATAGCTACAGCGGGATTCTTTTCCTTCCGCGCCATTCGTAAAAATAATGCGCATGCAAGCTATTTAAATTCTGCTGGTTTAAAGAAAACTTATATAGCACGACTCAGTAATCCAATTGGGCGTATAGGCGGAAAGGTAGAAATGGATCTGGAAACAAGACTTGCACTTATCAGGGGAGTGGGCGAGGAAATCGTAACCGGAGAAGAACTTAGAGCTCTGCTTGAGACAAAATCGCGACCTATCGCTTACGACGGCTTCGAGCCCAGCGGTATTGCGCATCTCCCGATCGGAGTTTTCCGCCCGCTTTTAATCAAAGACCTGATAAAGGCAAATGTGCACTTCAAGCTGCTTATCGCTGACTCGTTCGCCTGGATAAACAACAAGCTCGGTGGCGATCTCGAGAAAATACGTGACTGCGGGCGCTACTTCATTGAAGTCTGGAGGGCAGCAGGTGTGGACATGGATAAAGTCGAGGTAATATGGCACAAAGAGCACTTCGATAATCCTGAGTACTGGAAAAAAGTTATCCTCATCGCAAAGCAGCACAGCCTCACGCGGACAATGCGCGCCCTCACCATAGCAGGCAGAGTGGGCAGCGAGAACAATCCAGCGGCCTTTACCTTTTATCCATCGATGCAGTGCGCGGACATATTCCAGCTTGAATGCGATATCTGCCAGCTTGGTCTTGACCAGCGCAAGGTAAACATGCTCGCAAGAGAAGTGGGCCCGGCGATAGGCTACTGGAAACCGGTTGTAGTCGGCCACCACATGCTCCTCGGATTGAGCGGCCCTCAGGAAGCTGCGGGCTTCGATGAGCAGGCAATTTATGATAGAGCCATAAGCTCGAAGATGAGCAAGTCGAAACCTGAGACCTCGATCTTCGTCCACGACTCACGGGAAGCAATCTCCCGAAAGATTCGCGCTGCTTACTGTCCCGAGAAAGTGGTGGAGGATAACCCGATTCTGGACTACTCAAGGAATATAGTCTTCCGCGCTTTCAAATCCATGCAGATAGAGCGCCCCTCGAAATTCGGTGGCAATTTGGAGCTGCACAGCTACGCCGAGCTCGAAGAGGTATACCACAGGGGCGATTTGCATCCGCTGGATTTGAAGCTCGCGGTTGCATATTACATAGACAAGCTGATTGCACCTGTTAGAGAGCATTTTGAGAAGGATAAAAAGGCGAAAGAGCTATACGAGTTCGTCCGCGGGCTTGAAGTTACGAGATAGGCTATTCCTTTTCTTTGATATATGTCACGCCTTCGGGTTCTGCGTATTTCGTTTTAATGACAATAGTATTGGAAATCCTGTTGAAGAGCCGCAGCTTGCTGCCGGACATTGCGAGCCAGCCGATGAGGCAGTCAAGAGGCAGGAGGAAGGCTTTGCCGAAGCTCTCCAGCGCGGCTTTTGTGAAATCTATTTTCCCTCCGGTTCGATCCGTTACTTTCAGATTCAATGCCATCTTGCCTATGGATTGCCCATTGTATCCCTCAAGTATCGTCCAGTATAAAAACAAAAGCACGCTATGTGCCCCGAAGCCTTCCATTTTTACAAAGTCAAGCTTTGGAAAGTTGAAAAAACCTGCGACGCCAGTGTATAGAGCGCCAATTAGAATGACATCGATAAGCCATGCCCAGAATCTGCTCTCCCATTTTGCGATATATAAATTTTCCATATTACTTGAAATCAATGTCCTCTTTGAGTATTTATACTATGGCTCCAAGAGGGGTATGGCTTTAATATCCGAATTTCAGTATCTTTGTTTCAAGCGTGCTCAGGTCAACAACCGGTGCTCTAGCAGGCATAGGTG
>CAZVYP010000048.1:0-9339 GCA_964631075.1 uncultured Methanocellales archaeon | reverse complement strand
TCGATCATGAGCTTCTCGGGGCTTTCGTAGCTCGCTCTGGGTATCACTGCCTTTAAGTCGTCGAGGGATCTGCCGTGATAGATTAAAATCCTGACTCCATGGAGCTCGATCAAGGCCGGACTGCCGACGAATCTCACATTTTTGAGGTCAAACCACTTTGTATATTCGCCTGTCAGCGCGGGCTGGGGCTCTGCCTGGCGAACTGCATCGTGGTTTCCCGGGGAAATTATTATCTGGATGTGTGATGGCACTTCAGCGATATATTCTGCTGCCTTTTCGTACTGCTCATGTATATCCTTGATGATAAGCTCCTTATCCTGATTCGGGAACACCCCTATACCGTCGACTAAATCGCCTGCTATTATAAGATATCTGATTCGCTCTGCCAGCGATCTTTCTTCCCCGACCTCTAGGTTCAGCCACTTTATAAAATTATGCCAGGCATCCTCCAGGAAGGTGCTGCTTCCCACGTGTATATCTGAGATCAGGGCAGCGCAAACTGGTTCGCCTGCGAGCTTTGGCGAGTTTTCAACGGGTATATCGGGATAGTATATATTGTTAGCGATAAACAGGCCGTTGTTGTTGGTCAGAAAACCGCTTACGCCTATCACTTCGTCGAGCAAAATGGTGTTGTTAAACAGCTCTTTGTCCTTGGAGATGAGCACTGGAAAATTCCCGCTCTGGTCTTCAAGCTCGATCAGCCGATGTCCGTTTGAGGTCGTTCTGATATCGCTTACGATGCCGATGATCCCGATCTCATTTCTGTCTCCGCTGATTCTCTTGCTCTTCAAGCCCTCTATCGGTCTTGCGTGCATCCGTCTTCTTATGATGTCCCCGAGCTTTTGATGGCGGTCTCTGAAGTAGTTCACGAATTCGTTGAAGTCGCCTATGCATGTGGATTTGTTGGTTATGTCGGAGAGAATCTTGAAGTCATGTTTGAACTCGCGCACCGCAGGTGGTTTAAGGCGCTCTATTACCTGTGCGCTTGCAGGCTCCGGTATTGAGACCGGCATTGCTCTGAGATCGATCGCGTTTCTTATGTGCTCCTTTGAAATTACGAGCACATTTTGATCCAGCGAGTTAAGAACTTTTTTAATTAAATCTCTGGTTGAGCCCTGATAGCTGCTGAAAAGTGCCACTGCCTCTGGTTCGATTCCGAATCCGTAATCCGCGAACTCCCTGACGATGTTCAGCTTGCCTTCACCCATATTCCCTACCTTTTCATAAAAGATCTGCAATACAGAATATAACTCTATCGGGTGATGTTTTTTAGGTTTTTCGCGCTGTAATAATTAGACCTTATGTTCAGACTGTTTTGTATATGACTTGGTTTTATATACTGGGGGTAGGTCTTCCGGCATCCCTTTTTTCACCCAGTCTACTAAAGCAGCGACTTTGCTGTCATCGATGTCCTCAAAATTCAAGCTATCGGAGTACTTTACTGCAAGTTCGATTTTTTTGAAAACTTCTATTTCCATTTCCCCTGTGATCACTTTTTTAGCCAGGTCTCCCAGAAATTTTTCCTCTTTTTTTTTCTTCTCATATTCTGCATCGTACTTGCTCAGAGAGAAGAGCATGATAACTGCTGTAGCGGCCACGAGCCCCTGGGGGGATCTCAGAAAGGTTAATATGAATCCAATTTTTGGCACAGTTGCAATCGGTATGCCCATTACATTGTTGCTTCTGACCAGACCTGCATCTTCGAATTTGTTATTGTCTCCTTTGGTTCGATAATAAATTGCCCCGTCAGATTGCTGCATTATGTTTATAACCCTGTGGATAACAATCGGCTTAGTCATCGAGTCCAGCAAAGGAATTCCCGATCCACCCTGCACGTATACGATTATTGTTCCCTTGGCTATCTCTTGCTCGGAAGCGCTGCTGAATATAACAATATCCCCGGTTGTAAGATTGGGATACATACTGTTCCCTTCAACCACTGCCAGTGGATAAATCTGGGTATGAAGCAACAGGGGAGGTACAGCTATGATTGCCAGAAAAAATAAAAAAAAGGATATGTATGTTATGGTCCTCACGGTTTTTCTCATATCAGCTCACTTAGGCTACTATCACGTCGACTGCAAGAGGTGTGCTGAAAGATGCACTGCCGGTATCGAACACAAACGTCATAGTCTGTCCGACTGGCGTTCCTCCAGGTACGTTTACAGTAAGCTGGCCCATTTGAGTTATTCCTGAGCCCTGATCCCAGTACACTCTTACCGTATATGTCGTGGCTACCGCTGGAGAGGTTTGTAAGGTTAGATCCACTGAGTACTGCCAGCGCCCCTTTACGAGCGCAGTGTTAACGGTACCTCCATTATTCCACGCGGCTGGAAGTGCAGAGGCTGCTCTGTTACTCGCAGTCGTCCTGAAACCTTTATCCGTTGCAGTAAAGGCACCTGTTACATCGTAGCTCAAGCCGTACTGCGCTTGATAGCTTACCTCTGTGGTGCTCACGGTTGCTGCATATGAGGCTGTCGATATCACTGCAATAATTATCAGACCGATTAACATTTAAGTTGAACTAGACGCATTATTTCACCTCTAACATTAGATATTTATGATGATGATTATTAATATTTTTCGCTTAATTTACCAAAAATTTATTAATTTTTAGTAAAAAATCAAAAATACCTTCGCTATATTGAATTTTTTCAGTAAAAAATAATATAATTTTAGTAAAAAAATACAAAACCATGTTAGTTTATTTAAATTTTTCAACGAACCTGAGAGCCCGTCTGGATGCAAAGAGGACTATAATTAAGTTATATCCTTTAAATTGCAATTTCTTGGAATTGTCAGTCGAAATATCTCCCGAACCTTAGAGCGACCAGAAAATGTAATAAGTATGAACCTCAGTGCAAAATCTTTTATATTGAAACGTCATTATTCCTTCGAGGAATCTATATATGACTCAAAGCAGCGCAGGTGGTCGTCTTTTACTCCACCAATTTGATTAAGCGACTTCCAGTAGAGCACGTTCAGATTTTTGACACAACACTTCGAGATGGAGAGCAAACACCCGGTGTCTCGCTCACCGTGGAAGAAAAACTTGCAATTGCCCAGCAGCTCGACAAGCTGGGTGTTGATATAATTGAAGCAGGTTTTCCTATCACTTCGAAGGGAGAGAAAGCGGGTGTTAAGAAAATCGCAGAAGCCGGGCTTAACGCTACTATTTGCGGGCTGTCAAGGGTAATTAAGAGCGATGTTCAGACTGCTCTTGACTGCGACGTTGACATGGTGCATATCTTTGTCTCGACCTCCGACATACAGATCGAGCACACCATAAAGAAAACAAAGGAAGAAATAATTCAGCTAGCCGTCGAGGCAACGGAGATGATCAAGAGCCACGGCAGAGAATGCCTGTTCTCGGCAATGGACGCAACGCGAACCGATATGGATTTCCTGCTGGCTATAAACAGAGCGGTTGAAAAAGCGGGTGCGGACTGCATCAACGTACCTGATACCGTGGGCGTGATGGTGCCCTCAGCCACATATGAGCTTATTTCGAAGGTCAGGAAAGCGGTTAAAGTGCCGATTCATATCCACTGCCACAACGACTTCGGCCTTGCAGTGGCGAACTCCATCGCTTCTCTCCAGGCAGGAGCCAACTGCGTTCAGGTGACAATCAACCGCCTGGGCGAGAGAGCTGGAAATGCAGATCTCTCTGAAACAGTTATGACCATACACTCGATCTTCGGAGCTAAAACGAACATAAAAACCAGGTACCTGGTTGAAACTTCGAGACTCGTGGAGCGCCTCACTGGCATAAAAATGCCTCCGAATACGCCCATAATCGGCGACAACGCCTTTTCCCACGAAAGCGGGATACACACTCACGGCGTGATACAGAAAGCAGAGACTTTCGAGCCAGGGGTTATGACGCCTGAGATGGTCGGGCACAGAAGAAGAATCGTTCACGGCAAGCACGCGGGCAAGCACGGTGTCAAAAAGACACTCAACGAAGCCGGATTGAATCCGGATGAAGAGCAGCTGATGGAGATCCTTGAGAGAATCAAAGACCTCGGTGATAAGGGCAAGCGCGTTACAGAGGCAGATCTCTTTGCAATCGCTGAAGCAGTGATGGGCAGAGTAGCGAAGGAAAAACTTGCCTTCGTGCTGAAGGAGATCTCGGTTATGACCGGCAACAGAATCACTCCCACGGCGAGCGTCAAAGCAGTTTTCAACAAGCAGGAAAAGCTATCTGCCAGAACCGGAGTTGGACCTGTTGATGCAGCGCTCAACGCAGTGCAGGGCATACTCGGTGAGAAGACCAAGATCAAGCTCCATGACTTCAAACTGGAAGCAATAACAGGCGGCAGCGACGCCCTTGCAGAGGTAGTGATCTCGGTTGAAGATGAAAAAGGCAATATAGTTTCAGCGAGAGCAGCACGCGAAGACATCGTAATGGCATCGGTGGAAGCGCTGATTGGCGCGATAAACCGCCTGATGCTACTGAAGAAGAACTCAAAATAGCATACAGCATGAAGTAAGAAACTATTTGAACATTGGTAATAGTAGTACTCTTCATCATATCTATAATATCTATTCCATCTATGGAGAATTAATTATGCCAAAAGAGACTGTAGAGTCCTTGAAGAACAGGCTGGAGACCTTTCGTTCCAAGCTCGTACCCAAAAAAGAAAAAGCCAGGAAAATCGGCTTACTCGTCGACGGCCCAAATATGCTTCGCAAGGAGTTCGCAATAGACCTGGAGGAAATCCGGGATATATTGAAGGAATATGGCAGCATCAAAGTCGGAAAAGTGTTTTTAAACCAGTATGCCTCGGACAAGTTAATGGAGGCGATTGAAAACCAGGGCTTCGAATCAATGATCAGCTTCGGCGATGTCGATGTACGCTTAGCCATCGAAGCAACCGAGCTGATCTTAAACCCGAATATCGATACCATTGCACTTGTAACGAGAGATGCTGATTTCAAGCCGATATTAAACAAGGCAAAGCAGCACGGCAAGGAAACAATAATCTTCGGAGCAGAACCGGGTTTCTCCATAGCGCTTAAAAACAGCGCAGACTACGTGATAATTTTAAATGAAGAGCAGGAAATGCCTTCCCGTGGAGTAAAAGTACCGCTACCGGTTCAAACCCTGATGCACAACGGCGATCAGTAAAGCGCAAGGATCGCGCTCCCCATTATAATCGTCAGAGCAGTAACTATCACACCTACTTTTGCATACTCCCAGAAGCCGATCAATACTCCGGCGCGCCGGCTCATCTCAACAACTATAAGATTTGCCACGCTGCCGATAAGCGTCAGGTTACCCGCGAAAGTGCTGCTCATAGCAAGCGTGTACCAGAAAACGTCACCCCTCGCAAGCTTCTCGGCAAAGGGCAGCATCATCATCACAAAGGGCACGTTGCTGACGAGATTGGATATAACGGTCGAGAAAACGCTGAGGCTGAAGATAAAGGCAAAACCAGTGAGCTGAAAGAGCGGGGCGAAAAGAGAGAACATCGCATCGGTGAGCCCGCTTTTCTCCACGCCATGCATCACAATGAAGAGATTCGCGAAGAAAAGCAGCAGCGTCCAGTCGATCCGCTCATAAACACGGGACTGCGATTCCCCCCCAATCACGAACATCAAAGCCGCGCCTGTAATCGCGACCATCGGAATCGAAATATAAGCCTCGCCGATGAGAAAGCCAGCGAGCACGACGAGCATCACAAAAACAGCTTTCCTCAAAAGCCACCTGTCAATCTCAGGCGCGGGCAGCGAGACCTCGATGTGCTCATCATTAAGCTGCTTTCTAAACAGCAGAGAAATCACCGCGATGTCGACCAGCAAGCCTATAACACCGACCGGCAGCATGTGGAGGAAAAAGCCAAGGAAAGAGATCTTGCTGTTCACCCCGATCAGCATGTTCTGTGGATTACCAACAATCGTAGTAACGCTGCCGATGTTGGAGGCAGTTGCCAAAGCGATGAGATACGGCGCTGGCTTGAGATTCGCGAGCTTGATAGCGCGGAGCAAAATCGGAGTGTAGATCAGGCAGATCGTATCGTTCACGAAGAGCGCGGAGAGCGCGCCCGAGGAAAAAATGATCAGGACTAAAAGGTGGAATGGACTCTTCGCCATCTGCAGAATGCGCACCGCTATGAAGTCCAGAAAGCCAGCGAGCGCGAGGTAGGCAACGATGATCATCATGCCCAACAGCAGAATAATCGTCTTGTAGTCAACCGCTTTAACCGCTTCCTCGAAGGTTAAAACTCCCAGAAGTATCATCAGCACCGCGCCCACTGTCGAAGCTGCGGGGCGATCGAGAGGAATCCTCGGGAGACGCTGCACCGAAATCAAAATGTAGGTGAGAATGAAGATCGCGAGTGCGGTGTACAGGGTCATCGAATTACCTTCTGCTATAATCGCATTAATTCCCTCACCTTTCGCTCACGAACTATAAACCTTTCGTTCACAATCTGCGAACTCAAATAAGAAAGATTTATTTGCAAAAAAATGCATATTAAGCGCGTGCTTTCAAAAATAATAAAAAATCAGGATGCAAGAATCTCCTTCGCAGTAATCGGCGTGCTCCTGATATTGATATCCGTCTTCATCTCTGCATTTCTTTTAAAAATGGATTACTACAGCGCCGCAAGCATAACTGAAACCGCAAAACTCGGCGAAGCAGATGAAGCCCTGCTATACGCAAAAGCAGATCTACCCCGCGCACTTAACTACGCAGCACTGCGAGCGCTGAAGCAAGCAGGCAAAACGCCGCTGATCAACATCGTGGATCATCCTCCGGATAAAAGAGCAAACGGCTCGCTATTTCACCGCTACGAAGTCAACATCAAAAGAACCTCCTACCTCCCCGGCGAGATGATGGAGATCGAAGTCAACAAACCCACAAGTGCAATCGTAATCGGAGTGAGCCTCCTGCTGAACAACAGCAACAGCACCACAGTGGCAAGCTGGAACCTGAGCGACCTCTCCTGGGGCTGGCTCGGCAGCGATATACGCACACTATACTATCCACTACCCGGGAATGCAAACGGCACATGGACAGCGAAAATCGAAGGCGAAGACGTGCAGGACACCGCATTTATAGGCGTGATACTCGACCAGGAAGGCTGGATCAAAGAGATGACACATCACAACTTCCAGGGATTTCTGAAGGCAAACTACGCCAATGAAAGCTTCACTCGCGGGGAATACTCAGTCAACGTTTACCCGACCGAGAACTGGAAAGAAACAAAGCTCAACAGAATCGAGATGAAGCTGGAGAGAAAGCTGAACGCACCCGACATACTCACCCTCAAGCCCGAGGAAAAATACGAGGTGTACTACGAAATCACAGTGCCTGTAAACCTGACCCTGCTGCGAAACCGAAACGAAATACTATACACCGAGAAAACAAACGTCACCACCCTTGTCACCTCACGGTATCTACTGCTGAAAGAGCTCGGCGAGGAATACGAAAAACGCATTTCCGGAACAAAGCCACTTATGATCGAAAGCACCAGCGCGGCTATGGCATACACCTGGGCAAGAGGATACCTGCAGTTCACCAGGAGAGATCCAGCTAACATCGTTAACAACACGCATCTCGGCTTAATCGTAAACGCCGCGACGCTTCTCGACCAGGGCTTTGTATTCAACAGCTGTGATCCACTCAGCATAATCGAGCTCGTCTACCACGGCCAGAAAAGCCTGAGCAGGAAAGACGCGCTGAACAACACCACGCTTGAAGAAGGGAAATACAAACACGATCCCGAGGATGAAGCTCATAAAAACGCGGGCAACGGCTCTAAAGAAGCAGAAGAAACATATGGCAACATCAGCATAAACGCGAGCACCATAGCCGAGGCAGTCTATTCGCAGGCAGAGGAAAAAATCAAGGAAATTGCATTTGCAGTTTACAGCGCAAGCATCTCCCTGGAAATACAGCGCGAAACCACATATGACATCCCAAGCCCAAGCATCCCCTACAACAGCGAAGAAACCGATACCTGGACAGTCAAAAGCAAGGAATTACTCGAAACAATTCCATACTCCCACCCGGTGCTCGGCGGGGAGAAATGGAAAGTAATCTTCCAGCGAACCCACACCTACAAATACTATGAAGAAGAGTGCGAAACCACCACAAATCCAGATGGCACAACCGAGATAAATTGCGAGATACGATTGAAGCAAACGCAAACACTGATCGATACACGCGAAGACATCGTAACCATAAAATTCAACTGCAACTACCACAGCAACTACGACACCACCAACGACGTAGCATACGCACACTTCCACACCACCTTCGAAGGCAAAGACGACCCGAACCTCAACGACGTCCTCGAAGAATACAAAAAAGCGATAAGCTGGGAAGCAACACTCGAGCAAATCCTCCAGGATAAAGACAGCAGCAATCACCAGGCACTCGCAACAGGCAAAATCGAGCCATGGGTCAAAGAAGAAGCCAGAAGAGCGCTACTCGAAATCAAAGACAGAATATCCAGCGAAATAGCCACCACGATCGACCACGAGGAAACACCACTGCCAGAGGACGCACTCCAGAAAGCTAGAAGCGAAATGCTCGCCAAATTCGATGCCAATATCGCGAGCTACAAAGAACGCTTGCGCTACTTCGATCTTTTAACCGGCGAGTTCAAATCCGCAGGCGCCAAGGTAATATACAAAGCACGGGAGTGGTACGCCGACGAAGTACGAAGGCAGCTCGCAGACGTAATGGACGAAGCAATCACAAAAGTAAAGAAAGAACAGGACGACGGATTCAAAAACCAAAGTTTATCAGACAGCGAGATCATAGACCTCAAAAACATCGTGAGAAGCGCAGCAGCCCTGCTCAAAGAAAAACTCTGGTTTCCCCTCGGCCTCGAAATGAACGCTACACGCGAAGGCAATGTGAACGACAGATGGAACGAAAGCGTGGTGATCGGCATCGACCAAACACCCAACTACCTCAACCCCTACGAAAAGTACAAGCCACTCTTCGCCAGCGACAGCGAAGCCTTCTATCCCCTCGCGGTGCAAAACATTGCCTTCTTCGGCACAGTGCCAAAATACACCGAGAAAGGCCTGCCCATATTACCACCCAAATACTGGATTTTAACAGCGAATGCATGGTACATCCACGTGAAGGGAGAATACTACGAATTCAAAGTGATAGACGCAAACAACGAGCCACACCCACATCCTGTGTGGGGACACGAAGCGCAGGAGTGGGTGCGGAAAGATGAAGAAATATTTGACTTTAGGAGTCGATCATATTTGGGAAATAACACCCGATTGAAGTTTGAATTTAAGACAGGGACTTTTATATTAGTCCCCCCAGCACCACAAGGAGTTGGAGATAGCGCAATGTGGTTTGAC
>CAZVYP010000047.1:3686-15427 GCA_964631075.1 uncultured Methanocellales archaeon | reverse complement strand
AGGATGGCACATAGGTGATATCCATGAGATTGGGATTTGCGAAGTCCATCTTATAAGTATTCCAGCCGTCTGTTAAAAAGTATATCTGTATTAATCACGCCCTCGGATGGGTTCTATTAAAGATATAGAACTCCTGGCTGCCCTTCAGGGTTCCATTTTCATCGAGAATCTCAATCGTTTTTATATCCGCAACTTCCTGATACAGATAGCCACTCAGGGTAGGCGAGGTATATGTGAAGTTCATCCAGTCGCCTACTTTCCAGATATCACCCTTCTCTTCTGGCTGAGTTGGGAATGGATCGAGATAATCGATTATTCCATCGCCATCGCTATCGTTGACCGCTGCGCTCGCGATTCCCGCTGTTGCCAGAATCGATGCAAATAGAAATACCAATATAATTTTGTTCTTCAAAATCTTACCCTCCCTTCATCCTCCTTTAAGAGGTCTCCTAATCTTGAGATGAATCTCCCCCTATATAATAATTTTTAATTACAATTGGTTTTGAAGGGAGTTGTATATCGGTTAACTCATAATTTTGCCGATACCGACATTCAGCTTGATTGCGCACTGCCTATCCTGCAAAGTGACAAGCCACGCTGTGCTCTTCCCCTAGGTCTCTCGTCTCCGGCTCTTCTTCAATGCATATTCGCTCGCATAATGAACACCTGGTGTGGAATCTGCAGCCCAGGGGCGGGTTTGTTGCGCGCGGTGGCTCGCCACGCAGGTATAGCTTCTCTCTTTTCCTGTCTCCGGATGCGAGCAGTGCCTTTGTGTAGGGGTGTCTTGGTGCTGTGAATATTGCTTCGCAGCTAGCTGTTTCTACGATTTTGCCGAGGTACATTACGGCTACGCGTTCGGCGATGTATCTCACCACTTTAAGATCATGCGCTACGAAGAGATAGCTCAGCCCGCGTTTCTCTTTCAGCTCTTTGAGGAGTGTTAAAATCTGGGCTTGAATCGAGATATCGAGGTGTGACACTGGCTCATCTGCCACAACGAGTTCGGGCTTCAAAATGAGTGCTCTGGCAATTCCCACGCGCTGCTTTTGACCTGTGCTCAATTGATGCGGGTATTTATCCAGCAGGCTCGCGCTTATCTCGGTATCTCTCAAGGCTTCTGCTATGCGCGCTTTCTTCTCTTTCTCGTCGACCTCGCGGATTTCCAGCGGCTCGCTTATTATCTGGCTTATGCGCATCCTCGGGTCGAAGGCGGTTGATATGTCCTGGAAGATCATCTGCATCCTCGGGCGGAGCTTTCTGAGCAGAGCTGGTTCCAGAGCTGTGATTTCAGTGCCGTCGAAGCAAACTCTACCGCTGTCAGGTTCAATAAGTCGCAGTATCAGCTTGCAGGTGGTGGTCTTTCCACAGCCGCTCTCCCCTACCAGGCCGAGAGTCTCTCCTTTTCTGATCGTTATATCCACTCCATCCACCGCGTGAACCGCTATTTCATTCTCGAATATCCCTTTTTTTATTTTGAAGTGTTTTTTCAGCTCTCTTGCTTCTACGATGTTCATATCTCACTCCAGACATGGCAGCTTAAATAGTGCCCTGAGTATACCTCTTTTGCCGCTGGCTCTTTTACCGTGCATATCTGCTTTGCATATTCGCATCGCGGGTGATACGGGCAGCCGCGCGGTGGACTTGCAGGGTCGATCGCTGGTTCGATTGCTCCTTCAATCTGTTTTCCTCTGCTTTCGGAAAATATCTCCAGAAGTGCACGGGTATACGGATGCATCGGCGTTGAATCTGCTCTGAACAGCTCTAAAATCATGCCTGCGTACATAACTGCGATTCTATCGCTCATCTGCGTGATCATATCGATATCATGCGATATCAGCAGCATCGAGAGTTTGAGTTCTTTTTTAAGCTGATCGAGCAGTTCTAATATCTGAATTTGGATCGTGGCGTCGAGCATGGACGTCGGTTCGTCTGCAATCATTAGCTCGGGCTTGCTCGCTAGCGCGATAGCAATCATTGCTCTCTGTCGCATACCGCTGCTCAGCTCGTGCGGATAGCATTTCAGCAAAATTTCTGGCTCAGGTATTCCAACTTTTTTTATAAGTAATATGGCATCAATCGAGCTCCTGTGGGTTTCAATTACCTCGCGAAGCTGATCCCCTATTCTGAGCACCGGATTTAGCCCTGTTGATTCCTGAAAGATCATCGAGATCTTTCTTCCGCGAATATTTCCCATCTCTTTCCCAGATTTTCTCAGCAAATCCTCCCCTTTGAATAACACTTGTCCCTCGATTCTTGCTTCTCTCAACAGCTTCAGGATTGAAAGCGCAAGTGTGGTTTTGCCGCATCCACTCTCTCCAATGAGCCCGAGAGTCTCGCCTCTTTTTATCTCAAAGCTGGCTCCCTTCACCGCTTTTATCATCCCCTTTCTCGTGCAATACTGGACATTCAGGTTGCTGACCTTCAACATTTTACCACTCCCGTGGATCGAGCATATCTCTCAGCCCATCGCTCAGCTGGTTTGCTCCAAGCACCGTAATGAAAATGGCAACACCCGGGAGGGTGGAGTACCACCATGCAGAGAGCAGATAGATTCTGCCATCTGTAACAAGTCTCCCCCACTCAGGTGCCGGTGGCTGTGCTCCGAATCCGATGAATCCCAGAGCAGTTGCTGCGAGGAGCACGTTGCCTATGTCCATAGCTGCGTTTATAATAATGGGCGAGATTGAATTCGGGAGGATATGATTTACAAGTATGTGTCGCTCATCACCGCCCATTGCACGGGAGGCAGTTACATACTGGTTTTCCTTCACCGCCAGCACCTGTCCCCTCATAAGTCGTGCGTATAAAGGCCACCAGGTAATTCCAACTGCTATCATTACATTTTCGATACTTGGACCGAGAGCGGCTGAAATTGCCAGTGCCAGTACGAGCCCGGGTATTGAGAGGAAGATATCGGTGATTCTCATCAGTGCTTCATCGACCCACCCACCTGAATACCCTGCTAAAACGCCAAGTAAACTTCCGGCTCCTATCGCAATCAGCAGTGTTATTACAACTATCTCCAGCGAGAGCCGCGCGCCGTATACCACGCGGGTGAACAGATCTCTTCCAAATTCATCAGTACCGAAGATATGCTTTGCACCCGGAGGCTGAAGTTTTTCTTCAAAGTTAAGATCAAATGGACTCCCGGGTGTAAGATAAGGACCGAAGATTGCGAGCAGAAGTATTCCGAAGAGGATTATGGCTCCTGCTGCCGCAGCGGTTTTTCGTCTAGCGAACTCCAGCGTCATGCCAATCCAGTTCATTCAGTATCCTATCCTCGGGTCAAGAATTACATATGCGATGTCAACTGCGAAATTTATGAACACATAGGTAATCGTTGAAAGCAGGGTGAGGCCCATTATTGCAGGGAAATCGAGACTCAACATCGATCCGACAGCATAGCGCCCGATGCCAGGCCACGAGAAGACGGTTTCGGTCACAACCGCTCCGCCAAGCAGCAGGCTGAATAGAAATCCCCCCATTGTGGCAACGGGTATCAGCGCGTTTCTGAGCGCGTGCTTGAACAAAATCCTGCGCTCAGACAGCCCTCTCGCGCGTGCAGCCGTTATATAGTCCTGGCTCAGCGTTTCAATCATGCTCGCTCTCGTGTGCCTCAAAATTATTCCCATCAATCCGAAGGCAAGGGTAAAAGCAGGCAGCGTGAGGCACCACAGGCTGTTGAAAAAAGCTTCGAAGTTCAGGCTCAGCAGGCTATCAAGCGTGTAAAGCCCGGTTATATGCACGGGTGGAGCAACACCTGAAATGCGTCCGCCATATGGAAACAGTCCAAAATGGTAGTAGAAAATAAGCTGCAGCACTAAGCCCAGCCAGAAGATCGGCATTGAAATCCCGAGCGCAGCGGCTCCCTTTATAACGTGATCAGCGATTTTGTGCTTTTGAAAAGCAGCCAGAACTCCGAGAAAAATTCCGGAAAGGAGTATTAAAATCATGCTGTAAATCGCGAGCTCAACGGTTGCAGGGAAATATCCAGCCAGATCCTGAGCCACAGGTCTGTTAGTGGTGGGCGAAACGCCGAGATTGAAGTGGAAGAGATCGCTGATGTAATAAAAATATTGCAGGTGTAAAGGCTCGTTGAGATGATACTGCACTGCAATCGCACTGATCTGCTCCGGTCTAGCCTGCGCTCCAGCCCAGATCCTTGCGGGATCCGCTGGAATGATGTGAGAAACTGCAAAGGTAATTACTGTAACCCCGATCAGCACGGGGAGAAGAAATAGCAATCGCCTTAAAACATAAGCCCTGAGATTCACAATATATTACTTCACAAAGATGTAAATAAGAATAACTCTCACAGCAGCTTCAAATCGCGAGTTATGGAGTCAAGCTTCTCAGCCATATCCGGTCCAATTCCAAGGGCAGTAATCGTACCCGGCGGCACTTCTGTCAAACCCGCGTCTCTGATCAATGCACATGCAAACCCCATGCTTTCAGCCTTTGTCTTCAGCCCCATCAACTCAGCCAGCGAGTTCACCTTGAGCGCCACCTTCTTCTGCCCCTCAGCTCTCCATGCTTCTCTGGTTTTTTCATCCGCTCTCTCATAAGCCTCAATCGCGGCGTGGGCAACCTGAACTGCTACCTTTCCCCGTGAAAGCTTCAGATCCTCTCTGACGATGAGACACTGTTTGTATGCGAAATCAGTCATCTTACCACCACCTGCAGTTTAGAGAGAGCTACCTCTACACTCAAAACAACGACTCCAATCGCAGCCACCAATCCAGTGTCATATCTTAACTCTTTCACCCCGGAAAAACCGCCTGCGGAAAATATGGCTAATACAGAAATCCCAATTCCAAGTCCGGCTGCAATTACCACGCGCTCGACTGCGTTCAGTGGTTGCCGAAAGATCAGATAGCTGATAAACAACCCTGCAATAAATGCCAGAACAATTATGATGAGATCAAGCATATACCTCTGGTATCACCCTAAGCGCTTAAAAGATTTACCATTCAGGAATAAAAAGGATGAGAACCAGCTACGAAGTCGCTGTAATCGGAGCAGGTCCCGCAGGCAGCATGGCAGCCAAGTACGCCTCAAAATACGGAGCGAAAACACTGCTGATAGAAGAGCACGGGCAAATAGGCAAGCCCACACACTGCACAGGCCTGCTGAGTAAAGCGGTTTTAAAAGAATGCGAGATCGAAGAGGGCGAGTTCATTTTCAACAGAGTCAGAGGGGCTTACGTTTACGCTCCAGACGGGAAAAGCGTGGTTATCGACGGCAGAGAAACAAAGGCATACGTGGTCGATCGAGAAGCATTCGACAGAGAGTTGGCAGATAGAGCGATGAAAAGCGGAGCTGAAGTTCTGATGAATACCAGAGCGCTGAAATTTTCCCGCGGCAAAATAGAGACAATTTCAAACGGCAAAAAAGTTGAGATCAAATGCAAAGTAGCGATATCTGCGGACGGACTGAAAAGCAAAATTGCCAGAGCTGCTGGTTTAGGCAGGGTGAAAAAAGTGCTGGGAGGCGCACAGATCGAGGCAGGCTATCGAGCCGAAGACGAGCGCTTCGTCGAAATCTTCCTAGGAGGGGAATACGCCCCCGGGTTCTTCTCATGGGCAGTCCCGCTTGATAAAAGCCGCGCGAGAATCGGAGTTGCCACTGGCAAGGGAGCAGGTGATTGTCTAAAGTATCTCCTCTCACGGCACCCTGTTGTCAGCAGAAAATACTCTGGGGAAAAGACAGATCTCACCAGAGGCGGAATTCCGATTGGCACCTTGAAGAAAACGGTTTCAAGTGGATTGCTCGTGGCAGGTGACGCAGCCGGACAGGTAAAACCAACCTCGGGAGGAGGCGTATACATGGGTGCAATCTGCGCCAAAATAGCGGGCGAAGTCGCAGCGAAGGCAGCGCTGGAGGGAGATAACAGCGAGAAAAGACTCGGTGAGTATGAAAAGAGATGGCGCGGCAGAGTGGGAAAAGAACTCGCAATAGGAATGAAGCTGCACGAGAGCTTCGCAAAGCTCAGTGACAAAGAGATAAACGAAGTGATCGAGGTACTCGGAGACCGCAGGATACAGGAAATAATAACAAAATACGGCGACATAGATCACCCCTCAATAGTTTTCAAAAAGCTTTTACTCTCCAATAAACTTCCACAGTTATGGAAGCTGTTCGCAATAGCAGCCAGAGCCGTGATAATAT
Source organism: uncultured Methanocellales archaeon (assembly GCA_964631075.1). Taxonomy (GTDB): domain Archaea; phylum Halobacteriota; class JAWCLZ01; order JAWCLZ01; family JAWCLZ01; genus CAZVYP01. The sequence goes on along the minus strand of CAZVYP010000047.1, from coordinate 9,259 downwards.
AAAAGAGGAAATAGAATGCTTGACAGAATACTGATGCTCGGCGAATACCTGGAGTATATCAGATTAAACACCTCACTCCAGAGCAAAACCAAGGTGAAGTTTATCATCTCAGGATTGAAAGGCATAGGAACAAATCTGGAGCAAATACCGGAGCTAAAAGACATCGAAGCGGGTAAAGAGTGTGCCGCTTGGATAGAGCGACTAGGCGCAAGCTACAAAGAACGAGAAAGCGACCAGATAGAGCACAAAGACGCGAGAGCACTATTCAAAAACGCGGAGAGATGGAGAAGAGAGATAGTGAAAAAGCTGGTGAAGTAAATTTACCCCTGATTGTAAAAGTCTTTAAATATTAGTAATACATTACTTAGTAATATGTTACTAAAATTTATAAATCGAGAGGAAGAGCTGTCATTTCTCGCAGCTCAATATTTATCTAAAAGTCCTTCGCTTATTGTGATTTACGGTCGACGAAGAGTGGGCAAAACAGCGCTCATAAACAAATTCATAGAGACAAAACCATCCTTCTATTTCCTGTGCAAAAGGCAAAATCTATCTCTGGAGCTGGAAAGGTTCTCAGCCAAGTACTCCGAAGCGTTCAACGTGCACCTGAAGAGCCCGAGAACATTCGAGGAACTTTTTATCGAGATTCTTAAAAAAGTTGATACAAAAAAGAAGTTTATAATAGCTATAGATGAATTCACCTACTGGATTGAAGAGGATAAAGAAATACTCTCAACTTTTCAGGTTATCTTTGATGAGTTGCTCTCAAAGCAAAATGTAATGCTGATTCTCTCAGGCTCCACAGTGTCCCTGATGGAAACAGAAGTGCTGGGCTACAGAAGCCCCCTTTACGGACGGCGCACAGGTCAGTGGAATGTAGCTCCTCTAAGCTTTTTCACACTGAAAGAATTTTTCCCTGGCTACTTACCCGAAGACTTGATAAAAATATATGCGTGCACGAATGGCATACCGCTATACATACAGCAATTCGACAGCAACAAGTCTTTTGAAGAAAACGTGAACTCAACCTTCTACAGCAAAGGCAACATCCTCTACGAAGAAGGCGAATTTCTACTGATGGAAGAGCTAAGACAGAAAGAAAAATATTTCAATATCATTTTCGCGGTATCACAGGGCTCGACAAAGCTATCTGAAATAGCTTCGAAATCGAAGATAGATGTCACCAATATATTGAAGTACCTCACTGTCTTAATGCGCCTGGGGATTATTAAAAAAATAAAGCCAGTCACAGTACGGAAGGAAAAAACAAAGCAGGCACTATTCAAAGTTTCAGATAAGTTTTTCAAATTCTGGACAATGTTCGTCTACCCGTACAAAGCTGAAATAGAAAGAGGCATGCTTAATTTCCATAATTTTAAAAATGAGTTTAACCTCCATCTTGGAAGCGTCTTTGAAGAAGTCTGCGAGGAATTCCTCGCAGAGCAAAACAAGAAAGGACTGCTGCCCTTCAATTTCACCCAGATTGGAAAAGAGTGGGGTAAAATACCGCTTAAGAAAAAAGGTGAAAACACTTACGAGATAGACATAATCGCTTTAAATGACGAGCGAAGAGAAATTCTTTTCGGCGAGTGCAAATGGCAGGAAAACGTGGATGCAAAAAAAATACTCGCGGAGTTAAAAGAAAAATCAGAGCACGTTCAGTGGAACCAAGGCAAAAGAAAAGAGCACTACGCAGTATTCGCCAAGAGCTATAAAGAAAAAATAAAAGCTCCAGATCTCATACTCTTCGATTTGAAGGATTTTCAACGCCTGATAGACAGGCGCTGAGGCACTTTCACCAATTTCAAGCCCTACGACACAACTAAAAAAACAGATGCAGTGAAAGAGCACGATGCAATACCCCCAGTTTTTCAGCAAATTTCAGTCAAGCTGAAAGATGGTCTCAGGTTGGCTTTTGATTTTTCCTCTTCACCTCGGCAAAGAAGTTCATGAGCGAGTACTTCACTTTCTCAGGCTCCACATCTATGAACTCGGTTCTTTCTTCTTCGGGGAATGATTCGTAGACTGAGTATTTGCCGATCAGTTTTCTGGATATGCTGGTGTATCGCAGGTCGATCAGTATTCTTGCTCCGTAGTCTGTGGGGGATCTTATTGCCCTGCCCATTGCCTGTCTTATGCGTCTGATCGTCGGGGTTTGAATTGCGTATTCCCAGCCGTGTGTGAATGCGTGTTCGTAGGCATGCTGGATCGCTCTGGTTCTCTCGCTGAGCAGGGGATAGCCGACTCCTACTATTACCACGCATCTGAGGCGCTCGTCTTTGTAGTCAACGCCCTCTGTGAGGGTGCCCCAGAGGTAGGAGAGCAGCACTGCTTTCCTGCCTACCTCGCCCATCTGGAAGAACTTCTCTCTTACTCCGGTTGAGGAAACACCTGCTTCGTCTACATATACCTCCTCTCCGCTCAGCAAATTTTTATATCTCATCGCTTCTGCTGAGCTGGGGAAGAATACAAGCACGTTTCCGTTGCTCTGCTCGATGATGTCGTTCAGCGTTCCTACGATGATCTGCGTTATCTCATGGTCGCTCCGGTTTTTTGCAAAGAGTGGCGGGGCTGCAACTGCTATTGTGTATCTGTTTTCCCCGGGGAAGCTGAGTCCGTAGCAGAGTTCCTCGCATTCTCTCGTTATTCCGAGCACGGTTTTGACCATTTGAAAGGGGCGGAGTGTGGCTGACATCAGCACGCCTGCATAGATGTTTTCGAAGAGGGGCTGCGTGATGTGCTCTGGTATGCAGGAGAAAAGCTCGATTCTGCCCTGTATTTCATCATCGCGGTCTCTTCGCACATTTAAAACCTGGTAGTACTCGGGATCGCCCGCATGCGTCATATATTCTGTCAGGAATTTTGCTACGTGTAATAGTGAGGAGGTTCTTCTGATTTCTGCTATTCCAAGCTTATACTGCTCCTTGTAATGCAGATCTATTTTAGCCCCCAGCTCTTCCATTGGCGGTAGAAGCTCTTTCAGATTAAGTTTTTCTCGCTCGACTTTTTCAATGAACCTGCGATATAGCTCGTCTTCTCCATCTTCAGGGTCTCTGATTATTATATCATACCACTCATCGCCGATTCTCTCCCGCTCGCCAAATGAGAACTTGGCTTCGTAGGTCTCTTTAATGGTGCTTTTCAAAAGCTTGAGCAATCGCGTGGCGCTGCTTTTCTCTCCAGCGTGCTCTGCTGCTTCGCGAATTGCTCTTTCAACTCCGGCTTCGCCGAGGGTAATCGAGGAATGCGATCTCGCAGCGCTTTCCAGGTTGTGTGCCTCGTCGAAGATCAGTATAATTCCCTGCAGATTGGAGTCCATCCATGCGAGCAGCTTCACAAGTATTTCGACATTTAATATGTGATGGTAATTGCATATCACCAGATCCGCATATCTCAAGTTGCGCTTTAATAATTCGTAGCCGCATTTATGCTCGGAGTTTGCCCGCTCGATGACTTCTTCCGGCGTGCGCACGTCTTCAAAGAGCCATGACTGGAAGCTTCCATTTCCTCCCCCGCTTTCGCCTTCGAATACCTTCTTGACATAGGGGCAGAATCGCAGCTTTAAAGAGCTCAGGCGCTTTTCCACCTCGCTCAAGTCTGCCTTTATCCTCTCCCTGCTGCTCTCCAGAGAGGGATCTCGCTTTAATCGCAGCTCAATGCTCTTCGCGCTGTCCAAGAGCAATTTTCTCTCTTTCTCCGCTTCTATCAGCTCGAAGGTGTTCTCCCTCAAAACAGCGCACTCCTCGTGCTCAATCCCGAGGGGGCACATGTTGCCTTTGCCCCTCAGCGCGATTGCTTTAACATCGCTCTCTCGCTTGATTTCCTTCGCTTCCTCTATAAACTGGGTCATCTGCTGGTGCACATTCGTGGCGATTACCACTTTTTTGTTTCTCTGCCGTGCAATTGCCAGCGCTGGTACGAGTGCGCTGAGTGTTTTCCCTGTGCCGCAGGCGGCTTCAAGCAGCACGATTTTCTCTTTCGAGAGAGCCTGATATATGCGTTCGATAGCGTCTTCCTGATTAGGGTAGAAAGCTGCTTTGGGAAAATATCTCAGATGATCCATCACAGTTCAGGATGAGCTTCGGGATATAAAAAGTTGCGATATGCGGGGTGAAAGTTTACTTCAACTTATCCGCTATTCTCTGCAGGGCTTCTTCGCATCCGACAAGCTTCTTTTTCTCTCTTCGCGGGTAGACTTCTTTAGGATTTTTATCGATTTCTCTCTCGAATATCATTAATACCGGCACCTCTGCGCCGAACCACTCTCGCTTCGCATCTTTACTGCCTATTATTCCCCGCTTTTCCACCTCTTGAATGCTCATCGCTATCTGGGTTTTTTCATCGATTTCTTTGCGCGAGAGAGTATAAGTATCGGTGGTGCTGACTTTTATCTTTTTATCCTGAAGCTGCTTGAGAAGCCCTTTGCATTTTTCAACATCTGATTTGAATTTTTTCTTCGGCTCGATGCCGGTGCTGTAGTAGAACTCAACTTTTGCTAAGCCAAGGGACTGCCTCTCTGCCGATATTCTTTTCAAGTCTTCAAGCTCGCGCTCGGCATATGCAAGTAATTCCTCAGCCTTCTGGGGTGTTACAATGCAGAGGTCGCGCAGCCGGCGAACATATGGATATATCTGCTCCTCGATTTCGATATCAAAACATGCAATGGTTTCTTCATCCAGAATTCCCTGGTCGATATAGCTCTGCTTCCACATCGCAATCTGGTCCTTCAGTCCCTTTATTTCTTTTTCAATTACCTCAGGGGGCCAAGCTGCCAGTTCAATCACTTCTTCTTCGTTTTCCTTTTTTTTGGTCATTGTTATGTCACCAGCCAAGCTAATTATAACTATTGTTCACTATTAATCTATTTTTCGCTTCAGATGCGCATTCAACTCCTCTTTTGAAAGGCTGAAATCCCTGAATAGCTTTTCGCTGTCAAACTTCTTGCCTTTTCTTTCCATTAAAAAGGTAAAGAGCCCGGTTACGCCTTTTCTATCAACTAGATTTTGCACATACTTAATCGGCCTGCCCCTTGCAAGCTTTATTATATTCTCAGATTCCAGCCCCTTCAACAGATCTATCAAAAGCATCTGAGTTTTTTCCTGATGATAGGAGTAAGCGTAGATCTCGCCGAAGAACCCGTTCATTGATTTCAAAAATTGATCGGGCTCCATAACGCTCGAAATAGGCAACTGCTTCGGCGATAAGTGCCTGCAGTTAAGAAACAGGTCTTCGTAGCTCAGGTTGCTGTTTTTCAGAAACAACCCGGTTCTCCTGACAGGGAATAGCCTGCAGATCAGCGGCCTCTTTTCATATATATTGCAGAGATTCGATTCATTCAGGAAAGGACACTTCTCATGGGCAAGCTGCCAAACCAATCCCAGAGGTGTATTGGTAAGCTGGTCTATTGCGATCAGCACGGGAGTAATTTGTATCACAATGCTCAGCTTTTTATAGGCCGCGAGGAAATCGTCCAGCTCCCACTCGTAGAGCGAGAGCCAGGTCTGCTTGATGACGGGAAGGATGTAAAGAGGACTTTTTTTCCCAGTCAGCTCTTCAAGCTCTCTTGACCTGCT
>CAZVYP010000047.1:0-3586 GCA_964631075.1 uncultured Methanocellales archaeon | reverse complement strand
ACACCAGAAGAATGGCCAGTGGATTTTCTTGCAGTAGCCGATGAGGTCTTCGGGTGGCAGTACTGTGCCTGGAATTATTCTTTTCAGATGCTTGCAGTTTTCACAAACGTGTACCATTTAACTCACCCTCCTCACTCCGGCGGGTCCTTAAGCCAGCCTTTCTCGATGCCTGTTTCTCCACTGATGAGGTCCTTGCGGATATCTGCTTTGTATGACTCGACCTTGCCTCTGAGTTTCCACTCCCAGAAGTGGCTGCCAGCGAGAGAATCGCTGCGCTCCTGAGGTGCTCCTCGTAGAGGCTTGCCTCTTATGCTCTTGAAGAGTCTTCTTGCCTTACCAGTGTATGTTACAGGGTCTCTCATCAGGCAGAGGTATGGTCTTGTTTTTCCTGGTGTGCCCGGGCGGATGAATTCATAGCCGTTAAGCGGTTTATCAGCGTAGAGCACGAGTTCATCGGGCTTCTCGCCTTTCGGCATTTCCTTTGGAGTGCCTTCGGCAGCGAGTCCGTTCTCGTACTTGATGTAGTATACCACGCCGCAGTTTGCACAGGCTATTTTTCCTTCCCAGTTCCAGAAGTACCAGGGATCTATGTAGTTCACGGTTCTGCAGTGTTTACAGTCCAAGAAATCGCACATTTTTGTTCCCTCCTAAAGCACTCCTTTCGCGTAGAGTTCTTTGAGCTTCTCAATGGAATAGCCAAGGAGTTCGTGCAGGATTCTTACGTTGTCCGCACCGATTGGTCTGCATTCGTGCTTGATCCTAGGGGGTGTATCGCTTGCCATTGCTCCTGAGTAGGCCTGTAAGACATCGCCGTACATCGGGTCATCGATCCATCTGAGCATTCCTCTCTCGTGCACGTGCTTCCACTCATAGTAGTCATGAGCACTCTGCACGGGGAAGGCGATTAAGCCTGCATCGGATATGATCTTGACCACTTCGCTTCTTGACTTGTTCTTTGCCCAGAGCTCAAGTGCGCCGTAGATATCCATCTGTGCCTCTGGCTTCAATCGTGCCTTATGCGTCTTGTACTTCTCCCATAGATCTGCGCGATTCATGAGATAGCACAGGTCCTTGAAGTCAGCATCCTGGAAGGCGCTCACCATGACGTATCTTGCCTCTTCTCTCTGCTGTGGATTCACACTATCCGGGAAGTCGCTCTTGCCTGTGATGATCACACCGTGGGCGCAGAGCTGCGTATCCCAGTTCTGCCATCTCTGCCTGACGACGCCGAATCGTCCGTAGAGAGGTATGCCAAAGCCTGCCCATCTATTTGCAACAGAGACTTGCGAGAAGTCTATCATAGTCCCCAGTCCACTTTTCCTTCTATGGTAGCCTGCTGCAAGCACTCCGCATGCAGATAGCAGCCCGGCAGCCCAGTCGATGATCCAGTTGGTGTGCTTGGCAGGATAGCCGCCCTGGAGATAGTGCTTTTCGTACTTGTCTCCAATCTTGATCACGTCTTCATGCTGCCCTGTAATGCTTGCTGGACCGCCTATGCTCTGTCCAAGGATATCGTACGAGCCTTTCCTTCTGCCTGGACCGGTGCTTCCGAAGCCCCCAAGCCAGTTGTAGATCAGCTTTGGATTGACTTCCATGCACTGCGGATAGCCGATGCCCCATCTGTTGAACGTACCGGGGCGATAGCACTCTGCGAGTGAATCGGAAATCTTCCACAGATCAGCGACTATGCTCTTTGCCTCAGGGTGGTGGTAGTCAAGTGTTACGAAGATCTTGTTTCTGTTTGCCTGCAGGAAGCCAGCTCCTGTGCCGGTCATAGGCCTCTCGTCGGTAAGCGGATAGAGATAGGCTTCGTTGAATGGAGAGGTATGTCTCATGGGATCAGCTAAGCGTGGCATCTCGACTTTTATGACTTCTGCTCCCCACTCGCCCAGTGTCGCACCCACGTGTGGCGAGAGGATGTACATGGTCTGGCTTAAGTGGCGCCAGCCCTTGAGTGCTTCTGGCTTGTTAAATGTTTGTTTTGGATCGAAGACTTTTCTGCAGTATTCTTCAAAAGGTATTTTTTCCAGTTCCATTTTTGGCACCTCCTAACAGACGCCCTCCTTCTTCAACTGTTCTATTCCTTCGTTGCCTATGCCGAGTAGCCTTGCGTAGATCATGCCGTTGTCCCAGCCGAGCGGTCTTCCCATCCACTTTATTCTGGCGGGTGCCCTGTGCTGGTGTCCAAGCGGCGGATTGGAAACAAGCAGTTTGCCGTAGTGCTCATCATCAAACATTCGCACGTGCTGGCGATATATGAAGTCAGGATACTCCGCAACTTCATCTGTGAAGAGCAGCGGACCTGCGGCAATACCGTATTCAAGCAGCTTCTTCTCGCAGCTTGCTCTCGGGTTTCTTGCCAGCCAGTAGGCAGTTATGGTGTAGGTCTTGCAGAGCATTTCAAGCTGGTTTCTCGCGCCCATTTCTTTTAAGATCGGGTCTTCGGATATCAAGCGTCCTGCTTCCGGCACGTCTCTCTCGAGACACTGGTTAATTCTGTACCATAAGCGGTCGCTCTGTCCGCCGATCATCATGTAGCCATCGGCGCAGGGGTTCCATGCATACTGGTTCAGGTTAGGATCCCATCCACCGGTTCTTGCCTTGCTTGAGCCGTCGAGACCGTACCAGACGATGTTGAAGTCGTTCACATCCATATATGCCTCAGCGCTTGAGGCTTCGATGAATTGTCCCTTACCGGTGAACGTGCCACCTGGAATTATGCCATCTCTCACGTAGAGAGCGCACATGGTTGCGAAAAACGCATGCTCAGCGCCTATAAAGTCGGTGTTCCAGAATCCGGATCTCGTGGGGTTGCCTCCTCTCTCTCTTGGCAGTTGATCTGCCGGGAAGCCTGTGCTGTGCATGAACTCGCATGCAGCCTGTCCAATCGGGTCAAGCATCCACTGTCCGTGCTTGCTCACTACGTCCTTGCTTGATCCCCATCCACCGAGCATTGGCAGGTAGACGTATACAAGCTTGGGATTGATCTTTGATAGCTGTCTGTAGCCGATGCCGAGGCTGTCGAAGTATCCGGGTGGATAGTTCTCAACCAGTACGTCTGATTGTGCCACTAGCTTCTTCAAAAGCTCTCTGCCCTTTTCTTTGGTTATGTCCAGGGTTATGCTCAACTGGTTGCGGTGCTCGTTGATGAAGTCTATTCCGCATGTTTCACCTGTGATCTGGGATTTGAGCATGTATTCTTCTCTGCCGAATGGTGTTAGGTGTCGCTGCGGGTCGCCTGTGGGTGGTTCTATTTTTATTACTTCCGCACCCAGCTCGCCGAATATGGTGCCGAAGAATGCCCCGTTCATGCGCCAGAGTGTGCAGTTAAGCACTCTGAGTCCCTCAAGCTGATAGGGCTTGTGGTATGCGTGTCGAGCGTGGACATTTGCTTCCTGGAAGTCCGAGTATGCTCTGTCAGGTCCTGCTTCTTTGAGATACAGGTCTGTCCAGACTTCTGTCAGCGGTACTTTTCTGACAGGCCATGGTCGTTCTTTGAGTGTGTCTTTAAAGTCTTTTATTCTCAGCTCTGTTTGAGCCAACTTTTTCCCTCCTTAAAGTTTTTCCTCCATGGTTTAAAAAATTG
>CAZVYP010000046.1:0-16024 GCA_964631075.1 uncultured Methanocellales archaeon | reverse complement strand
ACCAGAGCTACATATATGAAAATGGAGGGCTAATTCTGAGCCAGGATAACAGGTCTACGATGAGACTCTCCCCGCTGATCACAATCTCACCATATGCAACAAACGACACGACTAACATAAGCATAATTGTGCACCCCATAGTGATAACAGGAGCCTCACGTTCAATCGGGGGCACAGGTATAGAAGAAATCAAAGCCAGCACGAACTCAAGTGCAAATGAGAATATAATTACAACTGGCTATCTGAATGCAAATAGCGTCACTCTCATAATCAATACTCAATACACTCAAGCATGGGAGCAATATCTCTCTACCCAGGCCAAAAATGCAAATCTTACCTCGCCGGATCAGTTCAAAACCCAGATCACCGGAAATCAAGTTACTTTATGGATAAACGGCACTTACTATGCTCCAGATAACAAAAACCTGGACATTCAACTGCAAATTATAAAAAGCACTGTGGAAATGAAAATCGGCTCTCTGTAAGCAAAAAAATTTTTCAAACCAGCGCAGCGATGCTCATCATTATGCCTGAGAGCAGCGGGATGGTGAGGTTATCGTCAAGCGAACTCGCTGAATATTTAGACTGCCTCACAGGATAGTGCTTTTTCGAGTTCGGCAAGATCATAGGCTAGGTAGCCCTGGCTGCGAAGCTTCTCCTTGCCTTCGAGCTGCTTTGCTATGATGCCAAAGTGTTCCAGCCTTTCACTTGTATTCCACTCCACGCTTTCGGCGTTTTCTTTCACGGCTTTTATTATTTTCTCGGACTGGTGGTAGGTCAGGTCTTTCCACTTGCACTCGAAGAAAGCAATTGCTTTGTTTTTTTCACTAAGAGCTATCAGGTCGATTTCTTTATTTCTTCCCCACCACTTACCAAGCTTTTCAAACTGAAAAGGCAGCGCGCGTGGATTTTCAGTGAGGAACTGCTTTGAGATCTCCTCGAAGCCGCGTCCTAGGAAAGAGTTATAATCCTGTTTAACTTTTGCGAGCAGGCTGGCGTAGTTCCCTATTTCGTATTCGCTTCTATTTCTGTATATGTACCTGAACCAGAATTTGAAAAAATTATCGCTCAGGAAGTATCTGCCCTTTTTGCTCTTCCAGGGTTTAGTTTCTGTCACCGGGACTTCGTAGGACAGATAGCCAAAGTCCCTGACCAGCAATCCGAGGTACTTGCTTATGCTTTTGATGTTTATTCCTGATTTATTTGCAATAGTGGTCATTTCGGAGTTGCCCAGTGCAACAGCTTCAAGAATTGAGAAATAAGATGGATGCTCACTTCCAAATTCTTCGGTCAGAATGCTCCTTGCCTCGTCTCGCAGAGGTGCGAAGTTCCTGAATAGCAGCAGCTTTAAAGCAGAGAAAATATCACCACTGGCTCCCTGCTCCTCAGCAATTACGTAGTATTTTGGTACTCCCCCGAACAGAGCATACCACTTAATTTTTTCCTCGATATCTTTTACTTTTATGGCTTCCAGCATTCTGGATACGGCTCTGAATGTGAGTGGTTTGAGCAGGTATCTCTCCGAAGCTCTTCCGAAGAGGGGTTCTTTGCTTTCTGAGAATATCCTTGCCATCAAAGTCACGTGGGAGCCTGCTGCAATTATGTGAACTGGCAATTTGGTCTTATTCCTGTCATATACTTTCTGGAAATCTGAGAAAATGCTCTCATCCACGTACTTGAAATTCTGAAACTCGTCGAAGAATATGACTGTCTTTTTATTTACGCTGCTGAGCAAAAATTCAAGGAATTCGTCAAACTTAACAAAGGTTGGAAATCTCCCAACCCTGATCCTTGCAATGGAAGACAGCTCTTCCAGGAGCAGTGAAAGGTTTTTTCGGCCTATGAAGAAATACAGACTTTGCTTGTCTCTGCAAAATTGTTTTACAAGCTCGGTTTTTCCAATTCTTCTCCTTCCAGATATGACTGTAAAATGCATCGATTTATCGCACAGGTTCCAGACTCTCTCCAGCTCTTTCAGCTCTTCTTCTCTATCGCAGAACTCCATAAAGATCACAATACTACTAATAAGTATCATTACATTCAGTAGTATTTAAATGCTATCTCGCGCTCGTCAAACCAGCGCAGCGATGCTCATCATTATGCCTGAGAGCAGCGGGATGGTGAGGTTATCGTCAAGCGAACTCGCTGAATATTTAGACTGCCTCACAGGATAGTGCTTTTTCGAGTTCGGCAAGATCATAGGCTAGGTAGCCCTGGCTGCGAAGCTTCTCCTTGCCTTCGAGCTGCTTTGCTATGATGCCAAAGTGTTCCAGCCTTTCACTTGTATTCCACTCCACGCTTTCGGCGTTTTCTTTCACGGCTTTTATTATTTTCTCGGACTGGTGGTAGGTCAGGTCTTTCCACTTGCACTCGAAGAAAGCAATTGCTTTGTTTTTTTCACTAAGAGCTATCAGGTCGATTTCTTTATTTCTTCCCCACCACTTACCAAGCTTTTCAAACTGAAAAGGCAGCGCGCGTGGATTTTCAGTGAGGAACTGCTTTGAGATCTCCTCGAAGCCGCGTCCTAGGAAAGAGTTATAATCCTGTTTAACTTTTGCGAGCAGGCTGGCGTAGTTCCCTATTTCGTATTCGCTTCTATTTCTGTATATGTACCTGAACCAGAATTTGAAAAAATTATCGCTCAGGAAGTATCTGCCCTTTTTGCTCTTCCAGGGTTTAGTTTCTGTCACCGGGACTTCGTAGGACAGATAGCCAAAGTCCCTGACCAGCAATCCGAGGTACTTGCTTATGCTTTTGATGTTTATTCCTGATTTATTTGCAATAGTGGTCATTTCGGAGTTGCCCAGTGCAACAGCTTCAAGAATTGAGAAATAAGATGGATGCTCACTTCCAAATTCTTCGGTCAGAATGCTCCTTGCCTCGTCTCGCAGAGGTGCGAAGTTCCTGAATAGCAGCAGCTTTAAAGCAGAGAAAATATCACCACTGGCTCCCTGCTCCTCAGCAATTACGTAGTATTTTGGTACTCCCCCGAACAGAGCATACCACTTAATTTTTTCCTCGATATCTTTTACTTTTATGGCTTCCAGCATTCTGGATACGGCTCTGAATGTGAGTGGTTTGAGCAGGTATCTCTCCGAAGCTCTTCCGAAGAGGGGTTCTTTGCTTTCTGAGAATATCCTTGCCATCAAAGTCACGTGGGAGCCTGCTGCAATTATGTGAACTGGCAATTTGGTCTTATTCCTGTCATATACTTTCTGGAAATCTGAGAAAATGCTCTCATCCACGTACTTGAAATTCTGAAACTCGTCGAAGAATATGACTGTCTTTTTATTTACGCTGCTGAGCAAAAATTCAAGGAATTCGTCAAACTTAACAAAGGTTGGAAATCTCCCAACCCTGATCCTTGCAATGGAAGACAGCTCTTCCAGGAGCAGTGAAAGGTTTTTTCGGCCTATGAAGAAATACAGACTTTGCTTGTCTCTGCAAAATTGTTTTACAAGCTCGGTTTTTCCAATTCTTCTCCTTCCAGATATGACTGTAAAATGCATCGATTTATCGCACAGGTTCCAGACTCTCTCCAGCTCTTTCAGCTCTTCTTCTCTATCGCAGAACTCCATAAAGATCACAATACTACTAATAAGTATCATTACATTCAGTAGTATTTAAATGCTATCTCGCGCTCGTCAAACCAGCGCAGCGATGCTCATCGCTATTCCGGAGAGCAGCGGGATGGTGAGATTATCGTCCAGTGCCTCTCCTGACACATCTAAGGCTACAGAGTCCGCGATCGCGGCGATTATTGCCCCTGCAAGCGCTATTTTCAGGGACAGGAATAAATAAGATATCAGGAAGCATATCGCAAACATTACTGCAAATAGCTTCACTGGTTTTATTCTTATGCGGTTTTTGCTGCTTTCCACTTTGCTATGCCTTACATCTATGCCCTTGGTCTCAAGTGCTGCACCCGTCACGCCGCTGACCGTATCTCCGATGGCGAGCATGAGCAGGGCTGCGATGGCAATGGGTTTCTGGAAGAAGAAAATTGCAACCAGCGAGGAGAATGCGAAGTAGAGTGCTCCCGAAATTTTCTGTTTCTCATGGTTTCTCACGAAGGAGAAGCTCCAGCCGTATCTAAGGCGGTGCCATTCTATCAGGATTGCGATTGGAAAGCAGATCGAGAGTATTACAACTGCAACTTCCCAGTCTACAAAGATATATAAAATTGGAACAAGGGAGCCGCAGATATGTATCGCTTTGCGCTTCAGCTCCCTTTCAAGCAATGCCTGCATTTCAGGTTATTACCCTGCCGAGGCTCTCGAATTTTATCTCGCCGTAAATGAGCTTTCTTATCGTATCGGCGATGCCATCGACGGGAATTCGAATCTGCTTCATAGTGTCCCTGTCTCTTATGGTAACGGTGTTATCGCCGAGGGTATCGAAGTCGATGGTAAGTGCAAAGGGCGTGCCTGCTTCGTCGTTTCTCCTGTATCTTCTGCCTATGGTGCCTGAGTCGTCGTGTTCTGCCATTATTCTCTTTGATTTCAGCTCATTGAATATCTGCAGTGCTTTTTCCATAAGTTCAGCTCGTGAGAGCAGTGGCAGCACTGCCACTTGAATGGGCGCTATCTCCGGCGGGAAGGAGAACACTACCCTCGTAGTTTCCTCGCCCTCCTCTGTTTTTTCAACCTCAAGCTCTTTATGGCAGGATTCGAGCACGCCGTAAAAAGTTCTGTCTATCCCGAATGATGGTTCAATTACGTGCGGTATTACGTATTCTCCCCGGATCTCTTCTGTTACAACTTCGTGCTTGACCATCTTTTTATCAACTTCCACGTTCTCTCCATCAACGCTAACCGCTATCACGTCCTTATTGAGTTCTTCCTCCGAGAGCGATTTAAGCGCACCGGCAATCTTCTCCGCCTTGCCCTTGAAAGTCGGCCCGAGTCTGGACATATCCGGCTTTATGACCAGTCTTTTAACCAGCTTTGGCTTATCGTAGGGCACGAAAACAGTCATATCAACGCCGCTGAGCTTCTGGTGATTGGTGAGGTCGTAATTGGTTCTATCCGCTATACCGACAACTTCTACCCAGCCAAATCGCTCGGTATAAACTTCTGCATCCCAGCAGTCAGATGCATAGTGGGCCCTCTCAGTTGACTTATGCTGTCTGAATCTCAGCCGGTCGTCGGCAACTCCAACTCTCCGCAGGAAAAGATGCGTGAGGGCTACCTGATAGGCGAGCATCTCATGCGCGATTATTCCCTGCTTAACCGCATCCCCGAAGCTCATCTTCAGAGGATCTGTTCCGGCTATCTGCTCCTTCTCGTGATAAAGCGTTGCAACGATATCTGCAACCTTGCCGAAATTGGGATGTCTTTTATCCCGCGGGTCGATGAAATACTCGAGTTCAGTCTGGGTGAACTCTCTGAGGCGAATTATACCCTGCCTGGGTGAGATCTCATTTCTATAGGACTTACCAACCTGCGTGGCGCCGAATGGCAGCTTATCTCTGTAGAATTTGAGCAATCTGGGGAAATCTACAAACATGCCCTGTGCTGTCTCAGGGCGGAGATATGCCACTCGCTTTCCGCCGGGACCTATTGTGGTTTTAAACATGAGATTATATTGATACACATCTCCAAGGTTACCCCCGCACTCGGGACAGCGCACTTCGTACTTCTTTATTAAATCAGTTAGCACATCCGGGGTCACTACAGGTGGCAGCTTAACCCCTCCACCTTCAACCACATGGTCAGCACGATACACCTCGCCGCATTTCTGGCACTCGGTGAGTGGATCGACAAAGCCCTTCAGGTGCCCAGATGCGGTGAAGACTTCTTCAAGGCCAATCGTTGGAGCCTCGATCTCGTAGTTTCCTTCCTGCACCACGAATATGTCTCGCCACACATCCTCGATCCTGCGCTTCATAATTGCACCAAGGGGCCCAAAATCCCAAAAACCAGCAGTACCTCCGTAGATTTCAAACGAGGGCCACAGAAATCCCCTGCGTCTGGCTACCTCTATCACCTTTTCGTACTTATCCATTGAAACTCACACTCCACCAAGCCTCACCATAGGCAAGAGAAAATGGACACTTGGGTTTATAAAGATTACTCATACTGGAATTGATTTATTAAAAAATTGAACTTGAGTGAAAAATAATAACCGTTACTCGAGCAGTGCATTTAGCAGCTCTGTGTCTCTTAAAATCCCCGCGATTTTTTGCTGCGCCGCGACAACTGGAAGCTGCTCGATTTTGTAGCGCTTCATTTTCTTGGCGCATTCGCTTACCTCTGAGTTCATCGTTGCGGTTATCACTTTTTTAACCATCAGCTCTTTCACGGGTACGTCCGGCAGCTTTACCTTAGAAACACCGTAGTAAAGGCTCATTGTGTCACGAAGACTCTCCCAGGTCCAGGCATCCTCGTCACTTCCAGCGCTCATGTCGGATTTTTCCACTGAGTCCTCGATTTTGCTTACTTTGATCAGATCTGTGTCGCTGATTATTCCTATCAGCTCGTTTTCTTTGTTGATAACCGGCGTTGCGTCAACGCGGGCGAGACGCATAACCTCTCCCACCACCGGCGTTGGGGTCATTTCCCAGACTACGACCACGCTATTTTGAACATATCTTGCTATCTTGCTTTTTATGTGCATGTCACCGATTGCCGCTATCAAATCCGTAACTGTAACTATGCCAGCCAGAGTGGAATCGACGACCACCGGCAGCCTTCGAATTCTGCGATTAACAAATATCTCTGCAGCTTCTTTAATGCTTGATTCAGGTGTAACAGTAACTGGATTCCTGGTCATCAACAGTGCGACCTGCTCCTCTTCAGGATGCTTCAGAATGTCCTGCCTGGTTACGATTCCAACAAGCTTGCCATTCTTAACCACCGGTACGCCACTGACGCCTTTTTTCTTCATAATCTTAAGCACGTCGTCGCGCGAGCCAGGAACCTCAGCGAATGCAACATTCTTGGTCATTATACTTTTTACCGCGATTTCTGTCTTTGCTGCCATCTTCAGGTGCTCCTTTTTATTTCTACTTACTCTTACTCAATACCTCGCTTCTTACCACCATTACTGGGCAAGTAGCTGTTCTTATAACTTTCTCCGCTACACTGCCAAGCAAAAATCTTTCCAGGCCGCTCTTTCCCAGAGTGCCCATAACTATCAGGTCAATTTTGTTTGTATCTGCAAATTTAACGATTTCATGTGCTGGATTACCTTCAAGAATAACCCTCTCGATTTCGAGGTTCTGGGCGACTGCCTCAGTCTCGATTTTCCTGGTTGCGGCATCTCCCTCCTTTCTTAAAAGTTCGTACATGCTCTCCCAGGTTGCATCCATCGGCATAGAGGCAAAGGCGGCTGTATCAACCACGTATACTACATATACCTTTGCGCCTGCGAGTTTTGCTAGGGCCATGCCCTCTGTAATCGCACTTTTAGTGTGTTGAGAGCTATCAGTTGCGATTAAAATTTTTTTGAATTTCCCATCCATACGATCACCTCCTCAGCACCATTCCTTTATTTACTATTGCCAGTACATCATCCGCTCTTGCTCTTCTGACTATTGTTCGCATCAGATTTTTCGAATATCTTATGTTGTTCGAGTTCTTATTTATTACTGTGAAATTCGCGGTTTTTCCAGCTTCAATTACACCTGTTTCTCCATCAATGTCAAGAATCTTTGCTCCATTTGCAGTAGCCATTCTCAGCACTTCCACATCATCAATCAAAAATATCTTCGAGGCAAACTCCATTTCACTGAACAAGCAGGGCGAGTTAAGCATCACATTGTCAGTTCCGAGAGCGACGCATATTCCGAGTTCGACCATCTTTTTAACATCAGGCTTCGAAACACCTGCAACGCCCGTTGCAAAGTTCGACCGCGGACATATTGCTATAGGTATCCCGGAATCAGCCACATGCCTGAGATCCCCGGGGGAGGCATGCGTCATGTGGATCAAAATATCCGGCTCTAAAGAAAGCGCTGTGTCAACATCGCTTCTATCTCTCTCGCCAGCGTGTATTGCGAAGTATTTGCCTCGCTTCCTCGCGATAGACCTGAGCTTTACCAGATCTTCATATTCAAGGTCATTGGCGCCGCTAATACCGAGACCGTCACATTCATTCAGAAGTACGTCGAGTTCTTCTTCACTTTCAGGTCTCCCCAAAACTGCGCCCCGAATGGACATCTTTTTGGCTGATAGGTCCTGCATTGAGCTTCTCAGCGCTTTAACGCCTTTAACGCCGCCCTCGCGGAAGTCTATGAAATGCGAGGTGCCTGTGAAAAGCATCTCGCTGAGGGAGCTTCTCATAGCAGCTCTCAATTTTCTAGAGGGTGTGCTCTTCAGAATTTGATGCTTGATTCCAGAGGGAGGCTTGACAAGCTCATCGAGATTTTTAAATAGAACGTCTTTGGCAACAGAATCTCCGAGGTGAACGTGTGCGTTTATAAAGCCGGGGATAATTATGCCATTGACTCGCGCTCGAATTTTTTCCTCTCCAATCTCCTTGATTACACCCTTCCTTTTATCGACGCAGACATAGCCATCGACAGGGGTGAAGCTCTCCCCGCGCAGCATCGTTCCGGCTATTATCAGCTCTCGCATGACAACATTTAAATGAAGCATCAAACATATAAAGCTTGAGCCGGTAGTGAATAGTTATGGCGAAAAGGGGAGAAAAAACCAGTGGATTAATGTCGAGCGCGGGTTTGATGCGCTACTTTGACACTGAGGAGAGCGCAATAAAAATAAGCCCGAAGGCAGTGGTAATAGCGTGCATCGTAATTGCAATAGCGGCAATAGCCCTAAATGCCTATTTTGGGATGTGGCCAAGGGCAGCAACGCCATAGCTTTAATTAACCTTTTACTATTTTCACCTTTCCATAGAAAGCGGGAAGCCCGCTCACTTTATCCTGCAGGCACACGTTTCCGATTGAGGTGTCAAGACGAAACACAGGATTGGCACTAACCCCTTTTCCTCTCTCCGGATCGTAATCCGTCTGCTTTTCGTTAACTGTGCTCGCTCTCGATCCCAGCTGCCAGTGACCGAAGTGATGCATTACTGCAATTACACCCGGTCTGAGGGTTCTTCGAATCCTCGCCCTGCCCGTTGCTCCATTTGCATTTGTGAGCGAAATTAACCTTACGATATCGCCACTCTTGATTCCGAGCGATTTTGCATCCTCATCGTTTATCTCTACAAAGTTCTCACTGGCAATTTCCATGAGATAGGGATCGGCTACGGTTATGGAAGAAGAGTGCGATTGATCCTTATATGTGATGAGATGGAATGGATACTCTTTATCCTCGATTCTGCTATCATTTGCATCCGCAACAGCTCCATACTTCGCCACGCCACTGAAACTCTTTCCCGTCATGCTGTCAGTTGCCACAGCAAGCTGCTCGCTGTAAATCTGGCAAACTCCTCTGTATCTGTGGTGGAGGTAGCTGTTGTCATCATCGTAGGCTCTGCTGTGTTCCTCGAATCTCCCTCCCCTTGAGAGCACATATTCAATTTTTTCCTCTTCACTGCTTCCGGGCACGCCTTCATCGGCACAAGCGATATTTGCGATCAGCTTGCGATACCAGTCTTCAGCGCTGCTGAGAGAATTACCGACTCCATAGCCGTTGTCTCCAAAGCCCGGCAGCGACATTTTTCTCGCAATATCAATGAGCACGTCCTCCATTAAACGTGTATTTGGATATAATTTCTCCACCACTGGCTGCCTTACTCCACTTGTTTTTGTCAGGATAGCAGGCGCAACGTGTGGAGTTGCCCACTGCTCATATCCACTTACGTCCGGAAGTATGTAATCCGCAAGAGCGGCTGTTTCGCTCATAAAGATATCAAAGGAGATAAGCAGCGGCACCTTTGTCAGATCGCTGAGCGTTTGCTCGATAATCTGCTTCATACCCGGGAGCGAGTAGCCCGGTGCTGCTCTATGCAGTATGAGCGCCCTTATGGAATAGGGATAGCTCTCAGCTATCCCTGCAATGGTTTCCTGCCATATGCCTTTGCCAAGAGGGAACCATGGTCTCTTCGCAGGGTAGCCTTTTTTCCTGAACTCGGAGCTCTGCTCATACTTTGTCTGCTCTCTTGAAACAGGTACCCCCCAGCTCTTTGCCTTCTCAGGGTAAAAGAGCTTTTCAATATCGTACCTGCCTTTCATTTCATCAAAGTGACCGCCGCCAGTTGAAATGCCGCCTCTCCAGTTTACATTTCCTATAAGGAAGTTTAAAATGATTATTGCCAGAGCGCTGTATAATCCGTTTGTATGATTGACCGTGCCTCTGTAGAACTCAGCCGCGGCTTTCTTCCCGTGATTTGTAAATTCCATGCCGATCTCTTCGATAGCTTGAGCTTCGACTCCGCAAATCGCTGCGTACTGCTCTATCGAATATTTGAATGCGCTTTCTTTGAGCACTCTGAATGCGGTCTTGCATTTTATGCCTTTTACCGCCACCTCTGCATCAAGCTCTCCCTTCTCCACCTGATCGTGAATCGCTGGCTTGCCTTCAAAGAGCACTACATATTTCTCATGGCTTTTGTCAATCCCTGCCTCATCGCCTCTGAGAAATGCGCCGGTATCAGTTCTAACAAGATAAGTTGAATTGGTCCAGGCTGTTTCTCCATCCTTAATTGCTGCCAGCTCGTTTGGATTTTCAAGGAACTGCGCATCGTATCTGTTATTTTCAATTATCCATCGAATCAATCCCATTGCTAGTGCGCCATCTGTGCCCGGAATCAATGGGAGCCAGTCTGAGGCTTTATTTGTGGACTGATTGAATCTGGGATCGGCGATGGCATATTTCAACCTGCCGTCGTTAATGCCTTTTACTATCTTCCTTACCATCGTTTGCATGGGCACATTTGCTTCAAGCGGATTTGTACCGAAGAAGATGATGTACTCCGAACTAACATAGTCTGGCTTGAATGAACCGCTCAAGCCGTTAAATGCAATTTTAAAAACCGGGTTTTCGTTTAAGTCGCAGTTATACTCAATGCAATTTAAAGTGCCGAATGCATCTCGAAAGAAGCGCTCCGCAAACTCTTTTCTACCGCTGCCTGTTCGACCGGTAAGATAGACCAGCTTGTTGGCCATCGGTCCGAGCTCGGGCTGCGATGGATCAGCAAGCAGGTTAATGTATTTTGACCTGAACTCATCGGAGGAGAGGTTTTTCAGATCTGCCATCACCGTATCTCGATCCACAAGTCTGCGGATCTCCTTCAAACCGGAAACGTATCTGGCCTCCTCTCCGGCCACATCTTTAAAGAGATATCCTCCATTTATTATTTCATCGATTGCCTGTTCCCAGGAAATCGTTTTCCACTTTCCATCGCCACGTCTTCCAGCGCGCTTCAAAGGCTGCTTGATACGGAGGGGATCGTAGAGTGTCTGCAGTCCAGCCTGTCCTTTTGCGCATGTTGTACCGACATACTGCACAGCATATCGTGGCTCAGTTGAATAGGAAATATGGGGTTCATATGTATTCGGGTGATAGGGATTACCGTCTATCTTGATGATGTGTCCATCGATCAATTTGCATCTTATGCCGCACTCACCTATGCACTGGGAGCAGACGCTGTATTTGATGGACATATCAGTTGCCATCGTTGAGGCAGAGTCAGCATTTGAAAATAGAGAGGAAATGAACTTCAGCTCTCCACCAAAAATCATCGCTGAACCGGCTATCGCTGCGCCCTTGATAAAATTTCTTCTGGTTAATTCCATGGCTAAATGTGCCCCTTTTTTTCAAACAGTTTGTGGCTCATATTCCCCGCCAGTTGTATACTTTTCATCTCAGATAAATATTATGGTGGACACGCTACTATAGGGTGCTTAACAGTACTTACCTTCATATTTATCTTAATAAATCCGGACAAACCTAAAATATAATAATCTCATATAGATATGTTATATCCAAATGGTGATATTATGCAATTTGATGCAAAAGCCAGAAAAGATCTTGCAACCACAGGCGTAAGAGGACTCAATACCCTGCTGGGAGGGGGAATAAAGTATGGCACTACCATTCTTTTACTAGCGGAACCTGGAGCCGGTTCTGAAACATTTGCCCAGCAATTTACGATCGCCGGGCTGCAGGACGGTGAGGAAGTTAATTATTTCTCAACTGAGAGACCCCTGGAGGAGATAAAAAAAGAGATGCTGACCTATGGCTGGGACTTAGCCCCTTTTGAAAAATCCAATAAAGCGAAGTTCGTAGATGCATACACACCGAGATTCCTGCATATAATGCCAAAATCCTTGGTTAAAAAGCAGGATGCAAAAGAATATCTCAAATCCGGCACCGACGCACTGGTCCTTTTAAAATCAGTCATGGTAGACGAGTGCACTAATGCAAATAGAGCTATCATCGACTCTCTCTCGTTCTTATTAACTAAATATAATCTCGAAGATGTAATGAAGGTGCTGGAGTCAGTGATGTCGGTGGGTAAAGCCACAAAGGGAATACGATTGCTCTTGATGACACGCGGCATGCATGACTCAATAACTGAGAATACAATAAAGCACATGGCAGACGGCGTTATTGAATTCATAATTCGAGAGCGCGGTAGTGAGGTCGAGAGGCATGTGCTGATCCGCAAGATGCGGGGCACGTTCATACCGAGCAAGACCTTCGGCTATCACATTACGCCCAGAGGCATAGAACTCGAAACAACAACAAGAGTGCTGTAGTGCATCACATTTGTTAAAATCGCTATGCCCGAAATCAGCCTGTTGAGCACACATGTAAGATCAAGGCATTTAACCCGGGAGATACTTATCTACGGCAGCTGCGTTGAGGCTGAGCATCCTGAAATTCTCAAAAAATTTAAGAACTGCACTGCTCTCCCTATCTGCCTTGAGAAATTCCAGCCCGAGCAAGTCGCGTGGAAAATAGCGATGATCGCGAGCTTAAACAAAATAAGGAGCATTTCGGCGCTGACGATGGATGGCTCCCCTCGCTGCATACAGCTGCATTTTTCCATCGAAGACTTGCGTAAACTCCTGCCAGAGCTGAAGGTAAAGCATTATGTGGTAGAAAAATCCGAGCTGCATGAAATAAGCAGCGAGGCCATAAGGGCAGCGAGGCACCTGAGCAAAGTTGAAAAGCTGATAGATCAGGGAGAATGACATGAAAATCGTGCCGGACACAAGCGTGATAATAGATGGCAGGATAACTGCAAAAATAGAAAGCGGCGAGTTCGCAGGCGCGGAAATAATCATTCCGGAGGCTGTTGTTGCTGAGCTTGAAGCCCAGGCAAACCAGGGCAGAGAAACAGGATTCAACGGACTTAACGAGCTTAAAAAGCTCAGCGAGCTATCTAGAGACGGAAAAATCGCAATAAGATTCACGGGAGAAAGACCTTCTCTCGAGCAAATAAGAATGGCATCGAGAGGAGCGATAGATGCGGTGATAAGAAATGTGGCTTCTGAAAACAGCGCTACTTTCATCACCAGCGATATAGTTCAGGCCGAGGTGGCCAAAGCAAAAGGCCTTGAGGTAATATATCTTCCTCCAGTCAGAGAGGAGCCTGGGAAGCTAAGGCTGGAAGAGTTCTTCACTGAGAACACAGCTTCTGTGCACTTGAAGGAAAGAGCTATACCGCTTGCGAAAATCGGCACGGTTGGAATGCTGCGCTTAACAAAGCTCAGAGATCGCCCCATGTCTGAGAAAGAGATGCGGGAAATCGCACACGAGATAATCGAGAGGGCGAAGCGTGACCCAAATGGATTCATCGAACTCGAGAGGAAGGGAGCAACGGTAATCCAGCTCGGGCATATTCGAATCGCCATTGCAAGGCCTCCTTTTTCCGATGGGCTGGAAATAACCGCCGTCCGTCCGATCGCTGGCTTGAGTCTTGACGATTATCGATTGAGCCATGAGCTGAAAGAGCGAATTCTGGAGAAGCAGCGCGGCATACTCATAGCAGGTCCTCCGGGTGCTGGAAAGTCAACACTCGCTGCCGGAATAGCGCATTTCCTTCAGGAGCACGAATTTGTGGTGAAAACCATGGAAAAACCCAGGGACTTGCAGGTTAATGAGGAAATTACTCAGTACACCGAGCTTGAAAACAGCATGGCAAATACTGCTGATATACTGCTCCTCGTGAGACCGGATTACACCATATACGATGAACTGCGCAAGTCCGAGGACTTCAGAATATTCGCGGATCTACGCCTCGCTGGAGTAGGAATGATAGGAGTTGTTCATGCCACGAGGGCTATAGATGCCGTGCAGAGATTGATAGGTAGAGTAGAGCTTGGCATAATCCCGCAGATCGTTGATACTGTTGTATACGTGGAAGCTGGGGAGATCGAAAAAGTCTTCGACATCGTTTTCACGGTGAAAGTGCCAAGTGGAATGGTTGAAGACGACCTCGCAAGACCAGTTATCGAGGTAATCGATTTTGAAACAAAGGAGCCTGAATTTGAGATATACACCTTTGGAGAGCAGATAGTGGTGATGCAGGTTACGGCGAAGGCGAAGCACAGGAAGCGAACATGGAAGCTTGTGGAGCGCGGGATTCAAAAAGAGGTCGGGAAGTACGCCGACGGATACGTTGAAGTGGAGATGAAGTCAGACTCAAAAGCAGTGGTTTTCGTGGACGAAGAGGACATTCCGAGAGTGCTTGGAAAGGGAGGAAAAACCATCGAAAAGATAGAGAAAGCGCTCGGGATAAGCATCGACGTTAGAACCAGCAAGGAAAAACGAAAGGAAAAAGCAAAAGCAGCAGAGAAAACTCCGGTTAAAGTCGAATCTTCCGAGAAGCACTTGATTCTGAAGATCGAAGGCTCGCCGGGCGATACCGTTGAAATATATGCAGGCGAGAGTTATCTATTCACAGCAACAATCGGCAAAGCTGGTGAAATAAAGATAACAAAGGGCTCTGCAATCTCAGATGATATTCTTGATTTAATCGAAGCCGGCGAGGAAATATACTCAAAATTCATATCGTGATGAAAATGTGGTTCGACGCCCATACACATATAGATGCACGAACACCGGAAGATCTTGATATCATGAGAGTTGCAGGCATAAGCGAAATTGTAACACTTGCACACAATCCCGTGAATATGATTCGCTCGATTATCACTTTTCAGCACTTCAAAAGCCTGCTTGAGGAAGAACCCCAGAGAGCCAGTAACTACGGCGTGCAGGTCTACACGGCACTTGGTATCCACCCCAGAGCGATTCCGGAGGACTTCAAGACCGTAATAAAAGCACTGCCAAGATATCTCGAAAGTGAAAAAGCCGTCGCCATCGGCGAAATCGGCCTTGAAACAGGTGAAAAGCTCGAAGAAGAAGTATTCAGAGCACAGCTCCAATTTGTGAGACAAAAACCCGCTATAATTCATACACCCAGAAATGATAAGCAGAGAATTGCACGCCAGATTTTGAAGATCATAGGAGAAGAAGGCATCGATGCTTCAAAGGTTACAGTCGATCATAACAATCACGAAACGATACATAGCGTGCTCGATACCGGGGCTTTTGCCGGATTAACAATTCAGCCCGGAAAGCTCACAGTTGGCGGGGCAGTGGAGATAATAAAAAGGCTGAGTGGAGAGGAGAGAAAAAGGGTGGTAGCCAACAGCGATATGGGCGGCAACCCCTCAGATGTGCTTGCAGTTGCGCGATTAGCGAGGGCACTAATGATGGAAAATATGAAAGAAGCTGCCATGGATATTTGCAGTCAAAATGCGAAAAGGTTTTTAAAGGTTTAGGCGTACTGAGGAGCCCTGTTTCTTTGCAGGAAATGTACTCATAGAGGAGAACAGGAGAACAGCAGGTTCTCCTTCATTCTTCTTTTTCATATCCACAGGCGGTGCACTTGTAGATCGTTACTTGCTCCTGGTATGGCTTGATTTTTCCATAGGCATCGGCTATTTTATATCGCCAGGGTACCATTTTTCCGGTGCACTCAGGACATATTTTTTCCATCGATCAATCCCTCTCTGGATACGATAATGATTGCTGAAGAGAAACCGGATGTTTCTCCTTTCAGACGTATATTTCCTCGTGCGGGTGCACTATGATTCCGC
>CAZVYP010000045.1:0-16392 GCA_964631075.1 uncultured Methanocellales archaeon | reverse complement strand
TCTTCATTGCTCACGAATTGGATAACCTTATTCCTGCCCTGACCCGGGTTTATGGCGCGTATCTCTGTGTATTTGGGATGGTGGTTGAAGAAGCGATACTCCGCTCTAACTGTTTCTTCACTCAAGCTCTGAGTGGGTAGCTGTTTTTCTAGTTCGAGTAATTGCTGAGCTCCCTGGAGTTTTTGGTGTAATTCTTTTGATTGTTCTTTTGCTTTTTCTATTTTGGGTGGTAGCTCTTGGAATTTGTTGTGGAGTCTCCAAATTTGACTTGCGAGTTCTGGTTCTATGAAGTTGATTGATTCGGCTATGTCAGAGAGAGATTTAATTATAATTTGAATATTATTTTTTATTTTCTCATGATCTATTAGATCATGATCACCTACTATACTACGTATAGTAGTTAGAACAGAAGTCTGTTCCACTGTTCCACTGTTCCAGGCTTCATCCCGAGGGTTTATATACGCTTTATATAGTTTGTTAAGATTATCCTTGTAAATTGCCTTAACTATTTCCTCGCTAATTTGTTCAAATTCAACCTCCACCTGCTGCAAAACCTGACAAATCAAATTACGCCTCTCCTTCCTCAGCTCCTGAAAAAACAAAATAACTTTCTTCAAATCCTCCTTAGCTCTCTTTCTATAAAAGGAATGCAAATATTCCTTGGAACTGCTAAAAGCACAGAGAATAGCAATAACCGCAGCATCACCCATAGTCAAATAATGATCCCGAGCCAACTCACCGAGCCAGCCATAGCACTCATAGTAACACTTCAACTTCCTTCGATCCAAATAATCCAAGTTCTTCCTTTTGAACGCACAATAAATCGCTGGTCGAATAACCAGTGCTTCCTTTCCATACATATTAAGTTCATATTTAGCTGGTGTTGTGGAGGCTTTAAGGATTTTCGTTTAATGCAAAAATAATCGAGTTTCCAGTTGGTGTAGGAGGTATTCGTATTTGCCTGCACATCAGATAAACTCCAGCTCACGCTATTTTAAGGAAAACGGTAAAAAGATATGACATAAAGAAATTTTGAATTCTATTTTTAGAGAGCATTTCACCTGGAGCCTGCTACTTCAAAAGTGCCTGGCTTTTTCTCTCCATCTGCCCAGTATTTCTTGGCCTCCTGCAGTAACTCTGGATACTTTTTAAACAGCTCTGTAAGCCTGAGGAAATCAACCATGTCTTTCAGCATCTCAGGCTTTTTGCCAGCAAGTCCTCCGAATTCCTGTCCGAGCTCAGCCATGCTTGCCTCCATTTCGAGCATTACTTTCACATCCAGGGGTGCGCCGCAGTTGAAGCAGAACTTTACGTGTGAAGCGTTAACCTTCCTGCACCTTGAGCACTTCCTTGCCTTGGGTTTCTCTTCTTCCTCTTCTTTTTTCAAGCCATGCATTTTCAAAATCGCATCATCCACGTCTCTGCCTGATAGGTGCACGTAGACGCTTGCCATGTCGCTTCCCTGTACCCAGCCGAAGTATTCTTTCATCTGTGCCTCGGTGAGATGCTTGGCCATCTCTGTGGCGCGGGAGTGGCGGAATAAATGTGGATGTATCCTCTTATTAACTCCCGCTTTCCTTGCCGCTGTTTTGATTTGCTTTCGCATCCCATAGTAATCCATGGGCCCGGTATCTCCTTCGATTCCCAGTTTTACCCAGAGAGATGCATCTGGATCGTCTTTGAACGGGTGTTCTTCAAGCCAGTTAGTTAGATATGAGGTACTCAGGATTGTTCTGACTCTTCGAGTTCCCGTCTTTCCTTTTACCATTAAGACGGCGCCGTAGTTGTCGAATTTGATGTTCTTGATTCTCAGGCTGCCCAGCTCTCCGATTCTCAAGCCGGTGTCCCAGAGTAGAGCGATAATTGCCTTATCTCTGGTGATGGGTGTTGCCTCGATTATCCTGGTGATTTCTTCCTCGCTCAGCATGTCCTCGGGCATTTTCTGGTTATTGTTCTTCACGCTGGTAGGAATCCAGTCAGTTATACCCGGGTTCTTGCCCTTTGGTAAGCCATATATCCAGCGATAAAACTTTTTGATGGTCACGCGTAGATTTTGCTTGGTATATTCACTAAGAGGAGAGATCGAGATTTCCGCCACTACCCTCTCCATATCTTCTTTGGTAGCCTGGTCGAAGTCTTTGCCGAGCATCTTCGCGATTCTTTTAAGATGCGAGATGTACTTGATTATCCGCAGCTCAGAAAGGCCGTTAGACAGGCAGTGATCTTTGAAGCGCAAAATCGATTCCTTATTCTTCTCGCTTATCGTGCTCTTGTTTAAAGCTTGCACTGTTTTTTGTAAGCTGGCGTTGTACATTTGATCTAAGAATTGGCTTCCATTATATATAGTTTTGTCGTAAGCATTTAACTGCCGGTTAAATGCTCCACCGGAGCATAAATCTCCCGGTTAAATTTCAGCGTATTGGCTCATAGTCTTTGTGACCTGTGCTGAATATGTGCTGCCTGAAGAAGTTCGAGCTGTGGTAAAGCAGGTATTTTGCGTAGCCCCATTTTCTGACTCTGCGCATCGAGATGTATACCTCTGCTTCGTGTGCGTACGCGATTTTTCCGTGTTTCTTCATCCTCTTTATGAGATTGGCATCCTCCGCGGTGATCATATCTGTGTTGAAGCCGCCGACGAGATCGAAGATGTCTTTTCTCACTGCGAAGTTTTCTCCTGCAACAAAATGCAGGTTAAAACTGGAAAGTACTCTTGTCATCGGTTTCAGGACGCTGCGGGCAAAGGCGTTTTCAACGATATTTCCATCCTTCGGGATTACAGGCCCGATAACGGCAACGTATGAGCCTTTTTTCAGAGGCTCGACAAGCTTTTCCAGCCAGTTTGGTCCGGCATAAACGTCGGCACAGGAACCAGCTATCATGTTTCCCCGCGCATTTATCGAGCCAGTCTGCCTTCCGGCAGCGATGGTGCGCTTGGGCTCGAATACCACCCTTGCGCCCAGCTCTCTTGCGATATCCGCTGTGGAATCGGTGGAGTTTGCATCTGATACGATTATCTCGTAATCGAAATCTGTTTTTTGAGCGTTGAAAGCCTCAAGGGTGGATCGGAGGTAGTCCTCTTCGTTGTAGGTTGGAATTACTATGGAAACCTCTGGATCTCCCGACATCAAATTGGTGTTTAGTTTTTTATATACAAAATAATTACTCATGGCAACTTTAGAGTGTAGCTTTAACATCGGCCAATAACGAAATATTTATAGTTGACAACGAACTTTATTAGACGTTCATTGGTGATTCGTTTGAAGCAAAACATCGAAGAACTCTACAGGAAGTTTACAGAGGAGTTCGGAGGGCCTAATATTTTTTCGAGAAAGGCAACCAGAGAAAAATACCTCAGAGAAGCCATTAATCTGGGATACATGGCTTGCGAGGCTGAGATCGTAGGTCTTGAAAAAACCATTTCCCAGCTAAAAGAGAGAATTGCCAGTCTGGAGGCGGCGTCAAAGTCAGCGGCGGAGCCAACCTTTTCCCTGCGGGAATACCGGCTTGAGCAGGAAGTAAAATACCAACAATCAAGAGTCGCTGCACTGTTGGGTGCTCTGACAAAAACTATCGAGGAATACGAAAAAAATATTCAGAAGAAATAGACACTGATTATCAGTATTATTGTTATTATAGTGTTTTATTGTTTTTACTTTGTTACATGATTGATTTTTTTACAAAAAATTGCAACAAATTTACACGTCTTTTTGAATTTTTGATGAAAAACTTTATGTGTTAAAAGATATGATTTCCTTACAATGAAATTAAATGACATAGTAAAAACTATGAACGGCTATCTCTCAGAGCAAACCATAATTGACTTTTTGTTATTCAGCAGGGCATTCGAAGATACAAGATACAGCATGATGCGCAGAAAAGCTGTGGACAGGGTAACAGCAGTGCTGATTGCCGCTGCAAAAAACAGTGAGTTATTCTACGACGTGGCAAAATGGGGGGAAGATCATGAAATTGCAAGTAAGGCAACTTTCTCGCGAAGAAAAGATTTCCTTAAAAACCTCGGGATCATAAGCGAGGAAAACGTGGAAACCCCATTTGGAAGACCCAAGATAAGAATGTCACTGCACGAAGAGAAGCTGAAAGAGCACTTCGGCATATAAAGTGCTTGGAAGAAGAATAACATAAGTATTAAGAAGTAAATTATTTTGCCTGTAAATGTAAAAAAGGGCGGGACATTTTACACTTTTAACAACCGTTAAAGAGGAAAGGCTAAATAACATTGCGTGTAAAAAAGGGAAACATGGCAATCGGATTTGTGCTGATAAATGTGGAGATAGGGAAAGACAGAGAAGTCTATGAGAAGCTGATTAAGAACAAAAAATTCAAGGAGATCTTTTTCCTCTTCGGCGAGTACGATTTAATAGCGAAGATCGAGACCAGGGACTTCGATGAACTCAGTGACATAGTGTTTAACGAAATCAGAACTGTTCCAGGTGTCAGGGCAACAAAGACACTGACAGGTGCCACCTTCCCGCGCAGTAAATAATTATTTTTATTTTTCTTTTAATGCTTTTATAATTGCCTCGCCGAATTTACGAGCAGACTCAGGACCGCTGGCGGTTATAAGCTTTCCGTCTACAACTACCGGCTGTGCGATGTAGATTGCTCCACTGCTTTTGATTTCAGCGGCGCCGGATGGGAACACGGTCGCTTTTTTCCCCTTCAAAACGCCTGCCCCGGCGAGCACAGTTGGACCCATGCATATGGCTGCGAGCAATTTTTGCCGCTCAACCGTGTCCTGAATAATCTTTAAAACGCTTGGATACTGCTTAAGCACCGGAGAACCTGCCCCTCCGACTAGTACCACTGCGTCGAAGTCCTTTACATCGATCGCATCAAGAGTTGCATCGGGCTTCACTCTGGCGCCGAACATTCCGGTGCAAATGTCGCTGGTGACGCTCGCAACCGTCACGTTGAATCCATTTTTGATGAATATTTCTCTGGGCTCCCTGAGCTCTTCGTCCCTGAAATTTCTGGGAGCGATTACCATAAGTATCTTTTTTGTCATGCTCTCTTCAAACCCCCTTTCTCGTTAATCTGGTTTGCTTTTATTTCAATTTTTCTTTGCCTCTATTGCCATTTCAACGAGCTTGGTAAGATCCAGCACTTTAAGCCCAGCATCGCTTAAATTGCGGTTGCACATCGGGCAGGAGGTTATGACGTAATCGACGTTTTCCGGAATATCTTTGAATCGCTTCTTCGCTATCGCAAGCGATAGATCCTGGTATCCCGAGCGCACGCCTCCTCCGCCTCCGCAGCACCGTGCTTTATCCTTTATGTTTTTCATCTCCACAAGCTCGCTGATCAGCTTTATCACATTACGGGGTGCGTCGTAGACGTTGCTGTGCCTTCCCAGATGGCATGGGTCGTGGTAGGTTACCCTCAGGTTGAGTTTAGGCAGGTTAAGCTCCTTCAGGTGGTCTGCCAGGAACTGCGATATGTGCTGCACTTTGACACCGTTTAGTGAATAATCCTTGTTCAGGGTTTTGAAGCAGCCAGCGCAGCTTGTTATCACAGTTTTAGCTCCTGTCTCCTTGATTTGCTTTACATTTGCCTCCATCGCGGCATTTGGTATGTCGCCGAGGCGTATCAGGGGTGAGCCGCAGCACTTTTCATCAGGCAGCATGGTTGCGCCGAACTTGTTTAAGATTTTAATGGTTGCCTGCGCGACTTCCGGGTTGCGATAGCAGGTCAGGCAGCCGGCGAAGTAAACGATGTCTGCTTTAGGCTTGAGCTTTACCTCAGCGGGCATCCATTCATATCTGGGCTTGGTCTCTTTCAGCGGGTTGCCGTATTTCTTTACCGAGCTGTTCATAGTTTTTATTCTGTCTGCAACTCCGCCCTGCTGCACGATCTCCCTTCTCGCATCTTCCACCACGTGTTCTGGATTTGACCCGCTGGGGCATGTTGCCCCGCAGAGCCCGCAGGTGGTGCAGGTGTATAATCCATCGTAGAGCCTCTGCGTGATCGGTGCTTTCTCCGATAGAGCCTTTGCCAGCAGCATTCTTCCCCTGGAGCTATTTGACTCCCAGCCGAGCTCTTCGTAAACCGGACACTTTGCAACGCATTTGCCGCATCTGGTGCACTTGAGGATTTCGCGTATTTGCTTTTCCTGCATTGCTATCACATCCCCATCTTCCCTGGGTTCATTATGTTATTCGGATCCAGCGCGTGCTTTATCTGCTTCATGACTTCAAAGCTCCTGCCGTGGGCGCGCTTCATATAAGCTCCTCTCGTTGCACCTGTGCCATGCTCCCCAGTGAGGGTGCCCTGCTCCTCCAGAATGGCATCGTATATCGCTTCTCTCAATCGCTCAATTTTTTTCCAGTGCTCTTTGTTGAGCAGGTCGATTGAGAAGCCAGCGTGTATAATTCCAACTCCCATGTGTCCATAGTTGACAAGCGGTAAATCGTATTTCTTCGAGATCTCAGCCATTCTCTTCAGCACCTTCGGAAGCGACTTTATCGGAGCACCAACGTCCTCTGCGTCGTACACGCGAACGTACTCCGGTATGAGCCTTGTGACCGCAACTCCCACGTTCTTGCGGGCTGCCCAGAGTTCGTCTCCCTCTTTTTTTGTCTTCGGGATTGCCACGGAGGTTGCTCCTACAGACAGGCAGGCTTCTGCCACCATCTTCGCCTGTCGATCTATCGATTCCTTTAAGCCATCTACTTCGAATAGCAGCATCGCATCTGCATCAGGCAGCTTAATCTCAGGCAAGCATTTTTTCACAGCGGTTATGCCGCTTCTATCCATAAGCTCAATTGCCGATGGGAGAATGCCTGATGAAAGCGTTTTAACGACAGCATTACCTGCCCTCTCTATGTCATCGAAATAAGCAACAACCCTGGTTGAGGCTTCAGGCAGCGGCAGTATCTTGAGCCTTGCTCTGGTAATAACTCCCAGAGTACCCTCGGATCCGACGAACAGGCGTGTGAGGTCATATCCCGAGGATGAAACTAGTGCCTTCGAACCGGTGTTTATCACCTCTCCATTTGCCATGACCACTTCAAGGTCGAGCACATAGTCTCTGCAGATGCCATATTTTACCGAGCGCATCCCGCTTGCGTTATTCGCAATGACACCGCCGATTGTGCAGGTATCTGAGCTCGCAGGATCTGGTGGGAAGAAGAAGCTGTATTTTTTCAGCGCTGCGTTCAAATCGTCGAGTATCACACCAGGCTCTACCAGCACCTGAAGGTTCTCGATATCTATCTCCAGGATTTTATTCATCTTGCGCAGATCAAGCACGATGCCGCCCTTTGTTGGCACAGCTCCGCCTGTCAATCCACTCGCACCGCCCCTGGGTACAATGGGAATTTTATGTTCATCAGCGAGCTTCACAATCTTCACGATCTCTTCGGTCGAAAGAGGAATGACCACATAGTCTGCCTCTCCGGATATATATGAGGAGTCATAGGAGTAGCAGTACAGCTCCGCTGGATCATCTGTCACCCTGTCTCTGCCGACTATTTGCATGAGCTTTTCAAGAATAACATCAGCCATATTTCCACCAGTAAGCAGAAAATTCTGCTTCGAACTTGATTACTTTTTCTATTTATATCCGGAAATAGCATTTGCACAATTAGGGATGCAATTGATTTGCAAAATCCTGCTGGGTTTTGGAATGGAGTGAAGAAAAATAATGGTGAGCAGGTTCAAAGGAATATTGCTGAATCAGACGTCCATCGCAAGCGGCTCTTTGTCAACATAGATGCTGAGTCTTGGTACAAATGTGCCGCCGATTTTGAAGTCAACTCTGTGCTTCTCGTTGTTGCCAGCTTCAAACCCGACAATGTCGCCGTTCAAAAGGGAATCCCACTTCTCAGCTTCAACCCCATCAATTTTAACCTTCAGCTTCCTCAGCCACCGGGTAAAATCGATCTCCATCTCATGCTTTTCCTCTTTGCCAATTCTGTATTTAGCGTTCACGCAAATCCCCAATAGGTTGTAATACAAAGGGATATATTAAGCTTACAAAAAAATTTTACAGGAAGATGATAAATCATTATATAACTACCTGGTCCTTCTTCTCCTTCCAATACGGACTCGCAAGCTCTTCGAACGCGGTTATCGCAGCTATCGATCCCTGTCCGAGTGCTGTTACTATCTGTTTAACGCCCCCTGTTATGTCCCCTGCGGCATATATCCGTGGCATGCTGGTGCGCTGGTGTCGGTCGACTTCGATGTATCCTTCTTCATTTAGCTTCAGCCCGAGTTCCATGGCAAGGGTGTTGACTGGCTCGTAGCCTATGGAGATGAAGATTCCATCAACTGCTTCTTCCTTTACTGTGCCTTCTTCAGTATCCAGTATTTTCACGCTGGTGACGACTTCGCTGCCGAGTATCTCTTTTACTTCTGAGTTGTAGAGGATTGGTATCTTTCGCTCGGCAAGGCTCTCCTGCAGCGCTGCTTCTGCTCTCAATTTATCTCTTCTATGGACAAGGGTTACATTCGCGCCTATGCTGTTTAGGTAGAGGGCTTCTGTCGCTGCGCTGTTTCCCCCGCCGATCATGAATACCTTCTTTCCGCGGTAGAAGTAGCCGTCGCAGGTGGCGCAGTAGCTAACCCCCCTTCCATACAGTCTGTCTTCTCCGGTTACGTTCAGTTTTCTGTGCTTCGCGCCTGTTGCCAGGATTACCGCTCTTGCGAGATATTTTCTTTTGATGGTTAGCACTTCAAATCGCTCGTTAGCTGGCTTGATCTCAACTGCCTCTTCACCCTGATGTATTCTGGTGTAGTGCATGGCGTGCTGTGCTATCATGTCCATGAGTGCTTTTCCCGCGATTCTCGTGAAACCGGGATAGTTTTCAACGATGGGGGTAAATGCTACCTGTCCACCTATGTTTGCTTTTTCAAGCACAATTGTGCGAAGTCCGCTTCGTGCGGCGTAAATCGCAGCAGTAAGACCAGCGGGTCCGGCGCCGACTATTACTAAGTCAGCTTCGCCTGTTTCTTCCTCAGGTATAACTTGCTCCACTGCTTTTTGAGGTATCAGAGTGAGCACTTCTTCGATAAAAACTTCTTCGGGCTCTAAGCCGATTGAAATGATTTTGCCGTTTATTGCTGTCTGTGGTACCGAGAGCACGTTGTAGTCCTTTGCTATATCGGCGTTCTCAAATATCTCGATTATTTCGGTAGAGATCAGGTCTTTTCTCTCTATTGCTGCTGCTATGGCGTTCACCACCTGCTGTGGACAGTATGGACACGTAGGACTTACAAATACCATTATGTGGCGCTTTTCTTTAAGCCCGGAGAGTTTTTCTCTCGAGGCTTTTGAGAGCACTGTAAAACCGAGTGAAGTCATTAGAATCGTTTCAATAAGCGAGCGTCCCTCTTCCCCGGCGGGGGCGCCTGTGTATCTGATATTGTAGTTCTCGGGGTCGACAAGCAGGGTTGGAGATCGCGTCACATTATATTTTATTGACTCAGCTTCGCCTATTTTGTAAAACCTTGCTTCTATCTTTTCGCTTAACTCAGTCAGCTCCTGCATCAGTTTTATGGTAAAATTGTTGAACTGCTGGTTTTCCCCCTCCTGTGTGAATACATATATCAATATTTTGCGCTTGAGCAACTGGAACTCTTCTTTTAATTTTTGCTTCGAATCTTCAGGTATAATTGGTCCGGTAACTTCTCCTTCGTCGTTCCCTTTTTCGTCGTTCATGACCTCACCCCATCATGTTATACTAATATGGTTATCATATTAAATTCGCTCATCAACATCTTCATATACTTAGGTTACCAATTTTTTTTCTGATGGCAAACTCCGTATCAGTTAACGTGAAAGGCGTTTATGTGCTCAGCACGGTTACAGGTCCTACTCCGGTTGTGCTTCTGGCTGACGATAAAGAGCGCCTGGTGCCAATTTATGTTGGTTTTCCTGAGGCTATTTCTATTAATGCAGGGCTTAAAAAGGAAGTCTCTCCCAGGCCTATGACGCATGATTTGATAATGTCAATACTCGATATCCAGGGCATCAAGATCGAGAAGATCGTGATCGATGATTTAGACGAGCAGATATATTATGCAAGGCTCTATATGAAAAATGGAAAGGAGGAGAATAACATAGATGCCAGGCCGAGTGACTGCATCGCCCTTGCCGTTAGATCCAGTGCACCTATCTTTGTCGATGAGGATATAATTGATAAAGTGGCAATCAGCAAGCTGGAGATTGAGGATGCTCGTTCGATTGACTCTTTCATGTAAGAGGAATCAGGTTTTTTCTCACTCTTGCCATAACAGCGCTTCTTGCCTGAAATTCGACCTCGACATTTTCATTGAATTTAATCGATAAAACGTGTGCGTGCTCAAAAAGCCATGAGAGCAAGCTCATTTCTGCATTTGTCCGCGAGAAGCGAGCTCTGGCTTTATGCCACTGTGGCAGCACTTCCAGTATTTTTTGCCTCAGATCCTCTATACCGGTTTTTTGCCTGCAGGAAATCACCACTGGATTGGAAATTAGATTGCCGATTTGATTTACCTTATTCTCCACTTCTTCTTTCTCGACGAGGTCACTTTTATTTAAAACAGTGATTACAGGGGTGTCTTTAACCTCACCGCGCAGTATCCTCAGGCTGGTTTCAATTTTGCTTTCCAGTAATCGTAAGTCGTCGCTGATATCAACCACTAGAAGAATTACATCTGCAAGATAGATTTCGGTAAGGGTGGAGTGAAATGCTTCGATTAGCCAAGGTGGTAGGTCTCTGATGAAGCCGACTGTATCAGTAAGCAGAGCAGCTCTGTGCTCAAGCATCAATTTTCGGGTTTTCGGCACGAGAGTGGTGAAAAGCTCATCGCTTACAAGCGCTTTTTCATCCGTCAGTGTGTTGAGCAGCGTGGTTTTACCGGCATTTGTGTAGCCGGCCAGCGCGATAAGATCGAATCCCATCTCTCTGCGCTTCACTCTGAGAGACTCACGCTCTTTTGAAACGATCGCCAGCTGGTCTTTAATTTTGTGAATCTTCTTCCTTATTTCCAGCTCGTAGACCTCTGCTTCATAAGCACCAAGTCCGTGAAATCCTGGCTGCTCACCTCGCTTTGCGAGCTTGACTTTCATCTTTGCCTTCGGCAGCTCATAGCTCAGGGTGGCAAGCTCCACCTGAAGCCTTGCCTCTCTCGTGCCTGCTCTCATTGCGAAGATCTCAAGAATCAAATTTAAGCGGTCGATTGCTTCCACGCCGCACACCTTGGAGATGTGGTAGCTATGCACGGGTGTGAGGAGGTTGTCGAAAATCAATTTTTCGCAGTTTTTTTCTTTAACGAGCTTTGCTATCTCATGAATCTTTCCCTTGCCTACCTGATAAGTTGGATTTGGCCTCGATTGCTGTATTACTGTATCCACAACTTCATAATTTGCAGTTTTTGCCAGAGCTTCGAGTTCTGTTGTATCCACGGTTTCTTTTTTTTCGAGGCGTTTTATCAGAATTGCCCTTATGCGTCTCATTTTTTGTCTTTTCCGGTTAATTCGAATATTGTTTTTCTTTTTCTCGTAACTGGAATAAAATCATATTGCAGCTTTTTAAATAACGATTGATCATTAAAAATATTAAATTCATATAAATACCCTTAAATATGCCTTTATCCAAGTTTTAATTGTGGCTGAAGATACTGCGGAGAAAGAGGTAAGAGAAGTTTATCAGGTTCTGACCTCCTCAGGATTGAGAAGCATCACAAAGAGTTTTGCACGCCTTTACATAATAAATCTGCTGTACAATGAAACCCATGGTTTGACCTCAACAATGATATATTGCCAGTATAAAAAAGATCTTGCAGAGCAGGACGTACCAGAGGAGATGACCAGGTCCCGCTCCAACATAATAGATCATTTGAATGACCTTGAAGCCGAGGGCTTGATCGAGAAGGGAATCTTCAAGCAATATGTTTTGACTTCTAAAGGACGGAAAATATACGAGATAACCGTAGAACTGGCGAAGGAACTTGCAACCGAAAAAGTTCTTGGAGTTACTGCTTCGACGAGCTCAGGTGCAAAAGCTGCCAGATAGCAGAGATTTGAAGGAGGGGTAGAAGACTTTCTACCAGAACATAAATATTTAAATGATATTATTTTAAGATATGGCGATTTTCATGGAAAAGGAGAGCGAATTCCCGTGTGGTGCAAACCTTGAAGATCTCCAGGCATCGATCGCATGCAGAGATGGATTGAGAGTGGCTCACTGTCCCATCTGTAAAAAAATGCAACTGATCCCGCTTGAACAGTCTGATGAAAACTGCGAGGAATGCAGGGACAAAAAAGATAAAGATTAAAAGACAAAAGTTCTTTAGCAACGGAGGGAAACTCTTGTCAGAATTCATCTTCAGGCTGCCAACTGGAGAGGAAGTGGGGAGTGCGAAAAATATTGATGAATTTCTTCAGCTCATAAAAGAAGTACCCAAGCGCAGCCTCGAGTTTCACCATGCCGGGAAGCACTTCAAGCCGTGGCTCAGCGAAACAGGTTATAACGACCTTGCAGAAGAGATAGAAAAAATTGAAGCAAGCGGGAATGAGCTCAGGAAAAGGCTTCTAAATATCACCAGCGATTATATAAAGAAGAAAAAAAGTAGGAAGAAATAATGTTATTTGACAGAATTTTTCTCGTCAGCTGGGAGGCCCTTGAAGCAGTCGGCGGCATTGGCACGGTTATCGACGACGAAGCCCCGCATTTGAAAAAATACGGAGAAGTAATATTAATCGCTCCCTGGAATCGAAGCACCTGTGCGGTGATCTACGGTTTGAGGGGAAAAAATGCCTGGAGAAGCATCGAATTGCCGCCAGACCTCGCGCATGCATGCAGACAGATCAGAGATATAAGCTACTTCTATGGCGAGCGAAAAATTCGAAATGAGTGGATAAAAACTCTTGCTGTGAGAACCGCGCGATTCAGACAGACAGACTGGCCAGAGTACATGGAGAAAAACGTCGATCAGGTCAAGACAAAGCTATTCGAATTCACAAAAGACAAAGGAGCATTTGCAATTCACTCCCTACACTACACCGGCGATACATGGTACGAACCCGATATAACCTTTGGCTATGTAGCGGGAGAACTAATACACAGCTCCGCCCAAGTGCTCAAAGAAAACAAACCCGAAGCAAAACTCGTAGCCAGCTTCGAGGAATTCCAGACAATGTCCGGAGCATACAACTTACTTTCCAGAAACTCACCAGTAGGCGTTAGAGTCAGATCCCACGCGACATTTTCTGGCAGGCATATGATAAACAAAGTCGGTCCCTACGAAGGCTACAGACAGATCGAAGATTGGATCAGCAGCAACAAAATCATTTTCGGATACGACAAAAAAGATCTTATTACAAAGGAAGAGGAAATCAAAAACAAAATGCTCGCGGGGGGCTTCCACCTTGGCAAAAACGGGCTGGAAGCAAACATGGATAGAGCCGACCACGCCGTAACCGTGAGCAAGATCACCGCGAGAGAAGCAAAAGGACTCTACGGAATAGATCTCGACGTAGTGCCAAATGGAATAGACACCGAACTCGGACCTAAGCCAGAGCAAGAGCTGAGAAAAAAGAACAAAGAAATCCTGCAAGAATATGTTAACAACGTTTCCAACTTCAAGCCCGATTTCATAGCTTACTTCATAGGCAGAATGGTAACCGAGAAAGGAATATTCGAAATCATAAACGCCAGCAAGCTGCTGACAGATACGCTTGACGTAACAGGCGACAAATTTAAAGTCGCAATATTCCTGGTCACTGGCAGCACAGAGCCGGGTATGCGCCTCCACAAAGCGGAGTGCATCAAGTTCATTGAGAAATGGCCATACGAGCACGGCGAAGACCTCGTATCAGACTTCGAAGCCACCCTGTACAAAAGATCAAATCAAATGAACCTGATCTCAGACCGCGTAAAGCTCTACATCTTCAACCAGTTCATGCGACCCGACCTCTGCAACCTCGCGCTCACCTTCCCCGAGTTCGTAACCGGCTGCGACGTCGGCATATTCCCCAGCACATACGAGCCATTCGGCTTAACCCCGCTTGAAGCAGCTCGTGGAGGGACACCGTTT
Organism: uncultured Methanocellales archaeon; assembly: GCA_964631075.1. Classification (GTDB taxonomy): domain Archaea; phylum Halobacteriota; class JAWCLZ01; order JAWCLZ01; family JAWCLZ01; genus CAZVYP01. Next base: position 2,349 of record CAZVYP010000045.1, on the reverse strand, counting down.
ATCACATCCGAAGTAACAGGCTGCTGGCTCGACGCAGTGAAAACATACATCGACGAAGAAATCGCAAAGGGAGTACCACCAGAAAAAGCAACACTCGGAATGTACGCCTGCAAAGTAATAGGACAGAGTAAAGAAAAATTCGAGAAAGAAATCGCAAGCTACGGCTACCAGATAATCACCTCCCCAGAGGAAGTCCGAGAAGAAATGAGCAGAAACGTCCGCGCCATGGCAGAGCGATTCAACTGGGACAGAATAGTGGAGCAATACGAATTACAATCGCTCGAAAAAGCACACGCGAGAATGCTGGAGAGAACCAAGGTGCCGGGATACTAAAAAACACTCGTAAAATTGCAACATGGCCCTGATACACAGTAAAAGGAAATAGACTTACAAAGTGCTGTTGCCTCCCTTGTTTACCGGGCAGTATATGTTGTTGCATCCCTTACAAACTACAAAATTGATTTCCAGCAACGCGATGACCAGTAGCCCCCAGAAAGCACCCAGCAGCAATAAGTTCCCCAGCATCCATGGTTGAGGAAATATTACTATTATCAAAAACGGAATTACAACTCCCGCATAATCTAATGCGCCGTATTGTCCTTCCTTTCTCTGCGGTAAAAGCGCTGTGAGCTTGCCGGGCAGGATGTGACCGCAAGAAGTTGCTCTGCAGGGACATTTGGAGCAGAATGAATAAACAATTGCAATCGAAGAGAGCAAGCTTATTACAAGGTATGCTGTCGCAAGCAGCCTCGAGGACAAAGCGATTGAGTAAGCTCCAATCGTAACAGCGAGAAACATTAGAAGCAGACTAATAGCTCCGTGCATCTGTCTCGTCAGGTTTTCAGCTCCTGATCGCGCTCACCGTTCTCCTGAGCAGCTCCTGCGCGACTTCCTGCGAGGGCCAGCTGCCCAGTCCGCAGTCAGGTCCAGCAAAGCTCATTCGCTCGCCGAAGATCTTTTGCGCTGCTTCAAATCGCTTTCTGATCGCGCTCTCATCATCAACGAGTTCCACTGGCTTTGGTTCACGTCCCTGCTCAATAAATGCCGCGTAGATGGCGTCGATGTTAGTACGCGTGACGCCCACGCGTATGAATTTATCGTGCGCCTCGAGCTCTTTTTTCGATATGGTCTTCAGATTCTCAGGATTAGCGGCGCTTTCGACCGTGAGCACGTTTATGCTCTTCGTAAGGAGGGGGATCTTCGCTGCTCTGGGTGTGTGGAGATGAATCTGAATCAGGGTTGAAATGTCCTTTGTAGTCAGCTCGTATATATCGACAAGGGTGTCGTCGGTTATGTTCAGCAAATCGGAGTAGCCCATGCTGGGCTCATCGATTGAAACCACGAATGTTTCGATATATTTGTCGCTGATGATGGCATTTCTCAGAAAAGCATTAACGCTCTCAGCGAAGTGCTTCAATACGTCCTCGTAAATATAGCTTCCGAAGCCTGCTCTCTGGTAGAGCTCCACAGGTCCTGTGACGCATACCCTGAGCTTGAGCTTCTTGCCTCTCTGCTCGTAATATTTTTTTGCCTCTGCTCTCACGACAAATAGCTCGGGAATAACCGCATATCGCTCTTCAATCACAAAGGGCTCGCGCTCGTGGTTCTTCATTGCGATTAAAAATTGGTCATACATGTTGTATAGCTGGGGATAGGTGATTGCTTCGAGCCCTGATTCTACCTTGAGCCAGAGGGCATCCGCAACGATATCGTAAAATTGCTGGCTGTCGATTTTCTTTTTTTCTGCAGCGATTTCTTGCTGCTGGATATAAAGAGAGCTAAATTGCTCTTTTGTTATGCTCGAGTTTTTTGGAAAAGGCAGGCTGCCTATGTCGTCGATATAAAGAACCATGAAGTAGGATAGGCACTTAGGTGGATAAAAGAGTTACCGCATCAGGCGAACAAATGGGTTATTTTGAGATCCGCACTTCTTACCGGAGCCTGTCTTACTACCGTAGCTTTTAAGTTTTTTTTTTAAAATTTTGACTTTGCTTTCTTTACTATGGCTGTCAGGTCTTTCATTGTTATGACTGGAGTGGTTTGTTCATAAACCCATTTATCTTTCTTCCCTGTTCGACGAATAACGTAGGAACAGAGTCGTAGAATAACTGAGCCATCATTTTGTTTTAACTTTTGTAGATAGTGCATTTTTCTCATGTCATCATATGCTTGATGAGATACCTCATCTACAATTTTAAAAGTTACAGATTTACCAGTCCCAGTATACTTCATTTTTCCCTTCTTTCCAATATTGTTTGGCTGTGGTGGCAACATGTTTATAACTTCTAACATCATTTCTGTATTATAGACATAAATCTTTTTGTTACATCAAGGTAAATTTTAGGCTTT
>CAZVYP010000044.1:0-16899 GCA_964631075.1 uncultured Methanocellales archaeon | reverse complement strand
AGTTCACGTTGAATCAATAATAACATTCGAATTGATTCAGCAGAACAACAAGATTACAGAAAGCAATTGAGGCAACTCCAACTTGAACACATTTACAGCAACTCTTCGAACTCGAGACTCAGTATGGTTGAATCCTGAATCAGTATAGTGCTACGAAAAATAAGTTGGGCATTTTTGCCCAATTTCATATATTTATGAGAAAAATCGAATTGAAGTGGATTGAGATAATCGCGATTGTGGTCATTGCAGTGGCGGTTTTAGCTCTGGCTTCCTTTAAATTTCTGGCTGTTATTGGGAGCAGCATGCAGCCTTCTATTTCTGATGGAGATGTGCTCGTTGTATCTTCGAATGTGGATACTGCGAATTTGAAAGTGGGGGATGTGATTTCTTACAGGCACGTGGTGGATGGGAGAAGCCTCATTTTTACTCACAGGATTGTGGGTGTTGATAGTGAGGGGTTCAGGACTAAGGGGGATAATCTTGATGTGCCTGATAACTATGTGGTGAGGAGTTCTGATGTAGTTGGAGTGGTGGTATCAAAAATTCCTTATCTTGGTTATTTTTTGCATTTTGCAAATTCACTTCTCGGTTACATTACCTTGATTTTATTGCCTGCGGTTTTGATTATTGCGATTGAGCTTAAGAAGATCAGGGGTGTGATGAGAAGTGAATAACAAAGTTAAAGCAACCCTGACACTGATTATCCTGGCATCACTATTCTGCTATTTCGGTAGTGACACTTTCTGCTATTTCACAGATGTCGAGATGAGCACGGGGAATAGCTTTACAGCCGGAGTCTGGGGTGTGAATCAATCACAGTATTTAGACATCAATACCACTGATGCTAAACTCACCGGCAAACCTGCCAGTCAGCTATTAAATGTATATCTTACAAATACTGGAACAGGGAACATTACTATTAAAAAAATATATGTTTGGTGGAATGGCACTGGAAATGTCACCAAAATAATTCTTGGCACTTCAACATTTTGGAGCGGGAATGCACCTGAGCCCAGTATATTTGAGGGCACTTATGAAATGCAACCTTCAGTGCGAGATCAAACACACTTTCAACTGGACCTGATTACACTCGAGGGGGATAAAACTTTCCATCTTATCTTTTGGATGGATGATACTTCATCGAAGGATTCTGGTTACTTCATAGCAAGCTGGAAACCGGGGCCCTAACAATGAAAAAAATCCATGTCCTGCTCTTACTCTTCGCATTGATTGCAGTAATCGTTTTGCCTTATCTGGTATACAGCAAGTTTCTGATTGTTTTGAGTGAGAGCATGGTCCCCATAATGCAGATGGGGGACGTGGTTGTTGTAAAAAGTGAGAAGCCTGAGAATATAGCGGTGGGAGATATCATTGCTTTTAACGACCCGGATGGAAGAAAAAATGTTATCATCACCCATAGAGTGGTTGGAGTTGAATATATTGATGGTAAGCTGAGCTTTAAGACAAAGGGCGATGCAGTTGAAGATGCCGATCCATTTGCGGTTAAAGCTGGAGATTTAGTTGGAAGAGTGGCATTCATATTTCCCATTATAGGCTTTTTCTTAAAATCCGGGAAAAACCCCTTTGTATTCCTCTTACTGGTTTTAATACCGGCTGCTTTGCTAGTTGCAGATGAAATTAGAAAGGTCATGAGCCATGGCAATCCGCTCTTGAGGAGAAAAAGTAAGAAGAGAAAAATAGAAATCGTGAATTATAACCTTGGTAGAATGCTTGCAATCTTACTCATAGCTCTGGCTGTATCTGGCGCTATATCCATGCCCTGTTTATTTGAAAGCGGATATACACCGAAAGCAGAGGTTGAGAATGGACTGTTTCCCAGCGCTGTCATCCTTAAATTGAAAGACGATCCAATCCCGAGATATGCTATTCAATCCAGTGGCAATTTAAAGATCCCAAGCAATGCTGCTGTGATTTCAAAAGCCCCGTATATCTTGCCGGTTTTCTGGCTTGACCTGCTCGCGCGTATCGATCCCTATCTACCAGCTCTTTTCACATTTATTTTCCCTCCTATGTTTCTCACTTTTCTGCTGTTCCCGGTCTGGAGGAGACCGGTTTATAAAAAAAGGACAAAGAGAAAGAGGGGGTTACTGCCGCAATGGATTTGAATTTTAAGAGATTTGTTCTGGATAAAAATGTGAGGCTCGCAGTGATAGTCCTCTTCACCGCCCTCTTGGTGATCGCGGCTTATTTTACCTACTCTGCTTTTTCGCTTAAAACTGAGGGTGAGCGGAATGTTACGATCTGCAGTTATGAGCACCGCGGTGATTTTAACTTCTTGGTTCATCTTAAGCCTAATAGTCTCTATGATACAGCAACGCTTGGCCCAGGAGAGAAGCTATATTTCAATATTATTACTGATCGCGTTGATACCTCTCTTACCTATAATTTTAAAATCGATAGACCTGCGAAGGTTAATTCCCAGGTTGAAGTAGTGGCAGAGCTGCTTTCAGATAAGTGGAGGAAGACCTATGTTTTGAATAAAACTTCTTTTAACTCGAATGAATTCACAATAAACCTGCCGTTTAACGCAAATTTCTACCTGGATGAAGCTGATAGGATAGGTAAGGAAATTGGAGTATACTCTGCTAAAACGGATTTGAAAATCATCTATAATATCAGGACTACTGCTAAGACTGATTTGAAGGAAATCGATGAGGTTTTTACACCTGTTGTCTCGATTGCTCTGACCAAGATCGATTTTAATATAACCGGGAGTCAATACAGCAAGGCTGGTGCTATTGAGCGGAAAGAAGTTTTTGTCAAAAATGATGTGGTTGAGAAGAGAAATTATTTACTCGCAGCTACGTCTCTGGCTTTTATATTACTGCTGTCTTTCACTCTGCTCACAGAAGGTAAAGTGGAAGAAGATAATCTGGCTAAAAGCGAAAAGAAATATGGAGACTGGATTGTCAACGCTGCTCAGCTGCCTGAGGGTATGAAGTCTGTACCGCTTGTTTCGTTTGACGATCTCGTCAAAGTCGCTGGGGAGCTTGGCAAGCCGATAATTCATAAGGTCGATGGGCATTCTTACTTTGTTTTTGACGGACCTTTTAGATACGAATATATTCATGGTGTTGATGAGGTCAGGTATGCTGAGACCTCTGAAGTCGTGGAGTTCACTGTGCCTGAGAGAGTATTGCAGGGTGAAAGTGCTGAGTTAATTCTTAAATTCTTGAATAAGGGTAGTAGACCTCTGATTGCAACTGGCTGTGTTGAGATTCGCGAGCAGGCAGGCAAAGTTATTGAGCATATAAATAGCGAGGAGGCACTCGTTAAACCGGGTGAAATACTGGATATCCCTGTTGTCTGGAGTGCTAAGGATTATAAAGTCGGGGGTTACTGGGCAATTGCCTGGGTTAAATACGATTCTACCGCCACTTGCAAAACAGATCCGAAGCGACTTCGCATTATAGAGCGGGTAGAGGGGAAATAGTGAATGAGAGTGAGACTCCTTTTCTCAGTCGCAATTATATGCATTTTGTTTTTGAGCAAGGGAGTTGAGGCAGGAGATTTAATCGACATTGAACCCAGGGTTGCTTTATTCAATGCCAGTTTGGATGGATACTTCTATCCGGGTAAGGTGCTTGAGAAGCAGCTGACTGTGAAAAACGTTGGAAGTGGCGAGGTAAATATCTCTCATTTTTCAGCCACGATTACGAGAGATAAATTGCTCGCAAATGGATTGATGATAAGAATAGAAGAAGCAGTTAACGGGAGAACTCTGCTGTTTGAAGGGAAAATGAGTGATTTAGAAAGTGAAGTGAGAGTGAGCAGCAGTCCAATTAAAGCTGGAGATCAAAGAGTTTTTTTTATAACTGTCTTTATGCCCTTAGAGATGGGCAATGAATATCAGGGCTTAACACTTGAAGTCAATCTTACCGTTGGAGCAACTGGTGAAATTATCGCTGAGATTGCACCCGCTTCAGCGGAAGAAGAGATTGCTAAGGAGACGCCCGTGCCCCCGGCTGCTCCAGTTCCTCTGCAACCTACTGCTGCGCCTACCGAAATATCGCCGACTCCCATATCCGGTCCGCCGGCGGCTGAAATCCCTCCTGCTGAACAGCTTGGACCCGGAGCGCCTCCCCCTGGATTTCCCGGGTCGCCACCTGAGGGCACAACTCCCAGCGAAAACTTATACATGGGCAAGAATCTGCTGTTAAGCGGGGGAATTGTGTTTGCCCTCGAACCAACAGGCGGGAGAAAACCTGTTGAGTGTAATCATGATAGTAATGGTACGGTATATGCTGAACTGCTGGAATTTAGCGGAACTCAGGTTTTAATTAACTTCTCTGGGTGGCAAGCAAATGTAACCTGCCGAGTTTCAGGATTGGCTCCGAATACAAACTACACAATAGAGGATAAAGATTATACCAGTGGTACTACCTCGGCTTACTCTTACCAGACTGATATCTGGGGCAACTTAATATTTACTATTAAACTGAGCGATCATAGAGTTATGGTTTCCACAACCCCCCTTTCCATAGCTGCAGGGATCGCTGCAACAGCCGCATTTGGAACTGCAATAGCGGCGGTAGGTGCTATGGCTGTTACCAGGGCGGGTAGTGCAGTTATAACAACCAGCATTGCCCGATTCGATTTCCTGCAGTGGGTATTCAAAAATGTGTTTAAAATTAAAGAAGTTGCAGTTGAAATTGCGAAAGAAGGGGCTATCCATGAAGAACCCTTAGAACTTCCCTCGCTTTCGTTTGAGTCAATAATTAAACTTTCCAAGCGCGAGGAAGCCTATATTGGCTATGTCATCGTAGCGCTCTTCGCTGCCAGTGCAATTGAAGCTTGGGTTAAACAGCACTTCGAACTAAAAATTGTAGTCATAGGTGCTGTGCTTGCAATTACCGGATATCTAGCCCATGAATTTATGCATAAGTTTATGGCACTGCGCTATCGCACCAGAATGGAGTTCAAGTCAACGCTGCTCGCGGGTATCATCACGTTTATTTCCGCTGCAATCGGTGCTCCAGTTGCTCCGGTTGCACTTGGCGAACTCCATGATGAGCCTTTGAATAAGCAGCAGCGCATGCTCGTGAGCATTTCAGGTCCGATGGCAAATATCGCATTTGCAGCTATATTCATAGCATTCAGCTTAGCCTTCGTATCCTGGCGCCCCTACCTGGAAGCGGGCATTACTCTTAACATAGCAATGGCGGTTGCCTCTATTCTGCCAGTTGGCTTCCTGGAGGGCAAAAGAGTATGGCAGTACAGCAAAGCGCTATGTATATTCTTGTTGTTCATCACGCTGGCCATGCAGCTCTCTGCAAGCCTCATGATGGAAGAAAGCCATACGTCAGTGGAGGGTCATGCTCCGGCAGAAAGCCACGCCCCGGCAGAAGATCTTGCTTCTTCAGAGGTACAAGCACCGGTTGAAGGTCACACGCCTGCAGAAGTTCATGCGCCAGTAGATTCACACGCCAGTAAAAGTTAGGTTCAAGTAACTATTTATAATCTAAAAAATCTCTATGAAAATCAATGGCTAAATATGACCTTGTGATCAAAAACGGCAGGGTTTTCGCAGGAGACAAACTGGTCGATGCTGATCTCGCAATTAAGAATGGAAAGATCGCGAAGATCGCCAGAAATCTTGAAGGAAGTGAAGTCATAAATGCCAGGCAAAAGCTTGTTCTCCCGGGTGCCATCGACGTGCACGTGCATTTTCGAGAGCCAGGATTAACGCATAAAGAGGACTGGTACACGGGCTCATCCGCGGCTGCCGCAGGGGGTGTGACCTCAGTTATCGATCAGCCGAATACAGATCCTCCAACTACTACCGCTAAAGCATTCAAGGAAAAATTGAAGCTAGCGAGGCAAAAATCGATCGTCGATTTCGGGATAAACGCAGGTGTGGTGAAAAATGCAGCGCTTGAGGAGCTGTGGAAGGGGGGAGCAACTGCTTTTGGCGAGATTTTCCTCGCGGATTCTGCAGCGCTTGAAGTGGATTATGCCTTTTTGAAAGAAGCGCTGGAGAAGATTGCAAGCATTAATGCACTTGCCTGCATCCACGCCGAGGATGGAGGGATGATAAGGCGGAATCTCGGGAAGTATAAAAGCAGCTCATATCTGGGTGTTCACTCCGGGATTCGCTCTGCTGAATGTGAAGAGCTGGCAATTCGCAGGGTACTAGAGCTGAAGAGAGAAGCAGGGCATAAACCGCGGATTCACATCTGCCATCTCAGCACAAATGCGGGTTTGAAGCTGCTGAGGCAGAGCAGAGGAGTATCGTTTGAAATAACGCCTCACCATTTGCTGTTGAGCCTCAAGGATTACAGGCGCTTAAAAAGCTTTGCAAAGGTAAATCCGCCTCTGAGAAGCAAAGTTGACCAGCAGGCGCTTTTTCGAGCCTTTGCAAGGGGCGAGATACCGATTCTTGCTTCCGACCACGCACCGCATTTGCCCGATGAAAAGAAAGACCTCTTAAAAGCTCCTTCCGGTGTACCTGGAGTTGAAACGATGGTGCCCCTGCTATTAGCAATGGTTAAAAAGGGTTTGATATCTCTGGAGAGAGTTATGCACGCTTGTTCAAAGAACCCTGCCAGGATTTTCAGCCTCAAAAATAAGGGCGAGATCAAGCCGGGCAGCGATGCTGATCTTTTCATCACAGACTTCAGAGCCATGAAGATTAAAGCCAGAAAGCTTCACAGCAGGTGCGGCTGGACACCGTTCGAGGGCTTCGAAGCGGTTTTTCCAGAGCTGACGCTCGTCCGCGGAGAAGTGGTGTTCGACAGAGATGTAGTGGGAAAGAAAGGTTTCGGCAGATTACTAATACGAAATGATTAAGACTATGGAGACCAGAATGGGTAGGGGTCGCATGAAGGTCATTTCGGTAGTGGGCTATAAAAATTCGGGCAAGACGGATCTTACTGTCAAGCTGGTTAAAGCGCTTAAGAAGAAAAAGAAAGCAAGGGTTGGCACGGTCAAACACATTCATGAGAGATTTGACGCGGAGGAGAGCGATACATTCCGGCACAAAGAGGCAGGGGCAGATGTCGTTATCGGCGTTACTCCCAGGGAACTCGTCAGGATTTCCGGTGAAAATAACCTGAATGCCGCTCTGGATGTGCTCGCGGATGCGGGTATGGACTATGCCATAGTGGAGGGATTTAAAGATAGTTCTATTCCTAAAATCGCTATCGGCGAGGTAAAGGCGAGGAATATAGTTAAAGTTGTGAATGAAGAGCGCGATCTCGACGAGCTTGTAGAGCTCATCGATGGCCAAGGTAACTGGGTCACATTAAACTCGCTGGTTAAGCTGATGAAGCGGCACAAATCTATAGAAAAAGCGGGTGCAATTGCAACATTCACGGGTATAGTCAGAGGAGTAGATAAAGGCGCCAAGGTCAAAGAGCTTCAATTTGAGCACTGCGAAGAAATGGCGGGCAAAAGTATTGAGAAGATCAGGCGAGCTTTAAAGCAGCGAGATGGCATTGTAGATGTGCTGATTCACCACAGGAGCGGAGTGATACCCGCTGGCGATGATATTATCTATATAGTCGTTGGCGGAGCACACCGCCGTGAGGTATTTAAAGCCCTGAGCGACGCAATTGAAAAAGTGAAGCGCGAGGCTCCGATCTGGAAGAAAGCAGTCACGGATAAAGGCGAATACTGGGTCCAAGAGGGAGAATAAGATGACCGCAAAGCTGTTCGGCACAAATGGCGTCAGAGGAATAGCGAATAAGGAGCTTACAACTGAGCTTGCACTGCGCCTTGCGATGAGCTACGGCACTCTGCTGAGGGCTGGCAGCACCGTTGCAGTCGGGAGGGACACACGTCTTAGTGGCGAGATGCTTAAGCAGGCGGTTATTTCGGGTTTACTGTCAACCGGCTGCAGTGTTATCGACGCAGGCATTGTTCCCATACCGGCGCTGCAGTACTACGTCAGGGATAATGCTGACGCGGGAGTTGTGATCACCGCCTCTCATAATCCATGGGAGTATAATGGAATCAAGACAATTGATAAAGACGGGACTGAAACTGATAGCACAACTGAGGAAAAGATCGAACAGATCTACCACGCTTCAAAATTCAGGAGAGCTGAGTGGAAAAAAACAGGATCGCTTACAAGAGCAGAGATAGTTCAGAGCTACATAAACGGCATTCTAAAGCACGTGGATGGAGAAAAAATTGCCAGGGCAAAGCTGAGAGTTGTAGCGGATCTCGGCAATGGCTCAGCATGCATAGCGACACCGAGATTGCTGAGAGCACTTGGCATGGAAGTGATTACTCTGAACGATAATCCAGATCCTGTTTCACCCGGGCGTGATCCGGAGCCATCGAGAGCCTCGCTGAAGCCGCTTATGGAACTTGTTAAATTGAAAAAAGCAGATTTCGGCTTTGCACATGACTGCGATGCAGACCGCGCGGTATTCATAGATGAAAAAGGAGAATATGTGGAGGAGGACGTTACTCTGGCACTTTTTGTCAGGCAGGCTCTATCCCTCAAAAAGGGTGCTGTTGTTACACCTGTCAGCTCTTCCCAGCGCATCGTCGATGTCGCCAGTGAATTCGGAGCGAAAGTGGAGTGGACAAAAGTCGGCAGCATACATGTTGCCAGGAAAATGAAGGCAATCGGCGCAGTAATAGGCGGCGAGGGCAATGGGGGGACAATATTCTCGGAGCATCAATACTGCCGTGACGGTCCTATGTCTGTTGCGAAGATGTGCGAGCTGATTTCTCAGCAAAAGCTCTCAAAATTAGCCAGCGCTATACCCAGATATTATAATCTTAAAACGAAGCTGAGATGCAAGAACAGAGAAGCTGCTATGAAGCACATTAAGAAGAAAATCGAGGCAAAAGGCGAGATTTTGACCATCGACGGATTCAAAGCGTGGTACGATGATGGCTGGCTTTTAATACGTCCATCTGGCACAGAGCCTATCATTCGAATATTTGCCGAATCCAAGTCTGAAAAAAGAGCTCGAGAGCTGCTCGAGTACGGCAGCAGCCTGATCGGGCAGTGCGGCTAGCTGGCTGGAGTGAATTTAAACTCGATGTCTCCTTCGTAAACTATTCCGCGGACTGTATCGACCGTCACTAACATGCCGTCTTTGAGTTCTTCGATTCATGTTATTTTCTCACCAGATACAACAGCAGAAGCAATGCAAAGAACTCAAAGAGCGATGCACCCGCATGAAAGTAGATGTTTCCGCAGGTGCACAATCCGCCACCGCAGGACTGTACTATCGGGCAGGATAGCAGCGTGTTGACCAGCAGAATAAGCGCAAAGATTATAAGGCCCAGAGTAAACGGGGCTTTAATCCTTCTGTAGTTGTCTGTGAAAATTGCCAGCAGCAAAATGACTAAAATGATATTCAAAATCGAAATCACATTATACAGCGTATAGATCATACCTCACCACCTTTTTTCTCAATTTTATTCCAGATTTCTTCGAACGTTACATAGTTATCCTCAAACTCCCTCGAGAGAAAGTACATCATGGAATACCCCTCACCCTGGGTTACAATTACCCTGTTGTCCTGAAGCACTTTCAAGTGATGCCGGATCGTTTTATAATCCAGTTTCAGCAATTCCGCAAGCTGATTCGCGTTAAAGGGCCTGTCTTTTAATGCTTTAATAATATGGGCACGATTTATGCCCCCCTTTGTACCTGCAAGCAGCCACCACAGCAAGCGCTTCATCCTATCACGAAATCACATGAAACATGAAGCTATATAAATCATGGGAAAACAGCTATTACGATCAGCACCTGATTTCCAATAATTTTTTCTCCCGGGAATTTCATAAGGTTTTGAATAGAGATTCTTAGATTTACTTTTGATATCCAGTGCTACAGTCGTTCACTTTATGCAGTCACAGGCTTCAATGTCAGTCCATAGAGCACCCCGAGCACAAGCATTTCTCCCAGCCCGGTGATGAGCGTGTAGATCAGTGCATCAGCAGGCACATTGAACATTATCCAAGAAGAAGCAACAGACATTACCACGCGGAAAAACCAGATCAGCAAAGCAAAACTGATTCCCTTTTGCAAACCTGCTTTACCAGGGAGACTTCTATAGAGTAGCAGAAATACTCCTGCCATAACAAATCCATAAACAAGATCGATCAGAATACCTGCAGTTACGTCTACCGTTGTTTTTGCAATCGGCGTGTAAACAGCGTAGAGCGTTTGGGCAATAGGATTGACATTAATCAAGCCATCAAGCACACCGAAGATGACCCCGCTGACAATGCTGGCGATAATATACCTTTTCATTTCTGCCTCCGCTTTTAATGAATCCTTTCTCCCAGTATTATCCCCGGAGTCGTTACCAAGCATCTTGTAAATTCTCTGAAAAACTGCTCAAGCCCTGATTTAGTAGCCCTGCCGTGAGCTATCTCATCATCCAGCTCCCAGTACAGCACGTAGGTAACTGATTTGGATGCCCTGGTGAGTCTAATAGCCGGTTCTCCTTTTTTAACAGCCTTAAAATCACCTGGCCTATGCGTTCTCTTCATATATCTCACATCTTTAACGCCCGGAAAATTGCGATGATGCCTGACTACACGCCCAATCAACTCCTCGAATTCACCGGTTTTATCAGGCTTTACCTCATATATGCAAACTTCAACAAAAGATAATTGTGCCTCTTTCTCCTTTACCCCGGGGGGAATATATAGGTTCTTTTCACTTCAGCCAGCAATAAGTTAAAGAAGTGGAAAACGATATTTTATTGAAATATGAAGCTCTCGCTCGGCATTACTACAAGCATGCCTCTCGAAAAGACTATTAACTATTCCAGATTAGCCGAGAAAAACGATTACCATAGAATCTGGATAGGCGAGGACATACTGTCGAGGGAGGTATTTACCTATCTCTCCATAATTGCCCTGAAAACTGAGAAGATATTGCTGGCAACCGGCATAACAAGCCCGTATGTGAGAAACATAGCGGTCATAGCATCGAATGCAGCGGGAATACAGTTACTCAGTGGAAATCGCTTCGCCCTCGGTCTGGGAGTCGGCGGGATTCCTGAGGTAGAGAAGATAACAGGTAAAAAGCCTGAGAAAACCGTTGAGGTGATGAGAGAAACAGCGCGGCTTCTCAGAAAAATCTTCAAAAGAGAGCGGATCACATATGAGGGCACTCTTGCACACCTCAGAGACTATAAACTGGGGATAAACCTCGAAGTGCCTCCTAAAATCTACTTCGGTGTGCGCGGGAGAAAGCAGTTACAGCTCGCTGGAGAGATCGCAGATGGCATTATTTTCTCAGGAACCAGAGACTACCTGCTGGAAGCCATGCAGATCGTTGACGAAGCAGCGGAAAAAGCAGGCAGAGATAAAAACGAGATCGACCGCGTGCTCTGGAACTGCACAGTTGAGATTGCAGACGAAAAAGATATGGAGCTTGCGAAGCTTGTTTCTGCCACAATAGCAGCGAGTCACCCTGAAAGCTCATTAAAGGAATATGAAAACATCGATCGAATCAGGGAGAAATTTAAAGCCGGAAAATACGATGAAGCAGCCAGAATGGTGGGGAGAGAGCTCATGAGCCAGTTCTGCATCCACGGCACAAAAAAAGAGATCCTCGATACCTTCCGGCAGTACGAGGCATGGGGGTTTAAAGAATTCGTTTTAGGACCGCCTTTCAGCAAAAACCCGGAGAAAACAATAGCAGCGATAGGGGCGAGATAAAATTGGAATTTGGAATAAACTTCAACGGAGACCTGCCATTTACTCATATTTTAGAGGGCTCAAAAATCTCAGAGCAAGCAGGATTCAAGTACCTCTGGGTAGGCGAGGCAAACGAATACATCCATCCCTTTCCTTTACTCGCAGCAATATGCGAAAACACCAGCACAATTAAAATAGGCTCAGGCATAATCTCACCCCAGCTGAATCGATGCCATCACATACTCAAGGCATTTGAGACACTTCAAGAAGCATATGGACCGAGATTCGTAATAGGCCTCGCCCACGGCGACTACATGGCACTGCAAACAACAGGAGTGGAAATAAAGCAGCCGTTAGAAAAGATAGATGAATGCGTAATAGAAATCGCCGGAAGAGTCCCAACATATATTGCAAAGCAAATTAAAAGGGAAGAAGAATGTGCCTACGGCGTAATCCCTGTTTTCATAGGAGCGTCAGGTCCAAAGACCATAGAATTCGCAAGCCAGAGAGCAGATGGAATCCTGCTGAACTACGTATATCCTGATTTCATTCGATGGGCGATGAAGCACTATAAAAAAAAGACATACACCGCTGCATACGGCCCATCGCTTTTGCTTCCAGATAGCCGTAACGAAAAACACCTGCTCATAGCAGCGGGAATAGTAGCAGCGAGCATGCCAAAGGAATTGCAAATTGAATTCGAAATTGAGAAGCGGATAGAGCAGATTAAAAAACTTCTGATACAGAAAAACTATGGCCAGCTTATTGACGAAGAAGAATTTCTCCTGAACAGATTCACCCTCTCCGGAACAATCGGGCAAATAAGCGAGCAAATCCGGGAAATATCTGAAACGGGAATAGATCAGTTAGTTTTCGGTGCTCCGCTCTGCCGCAGCTTCGAAGCAGTGAAAAAGATGAGCACAATTATGGCAGAACAGCAAATATAATATGATCACATAGAGACTATTTATTATGCCGGTTGTTCACGTAAACCTCTGGAAAGGATTTTCAATCGAGAATAAAAAGCGGGTGATACAGGGCATAACAAAGGTCTTCACAGAACTGGGAATTCCGGCGCATGCGGTGGAAGTAGTGATTCACGAAATTCCAAAGGAGAACTGGGGAACAGGTGGCGAGCTTGCAAGCGAGAAATTCAAAGACATAAAGCCATAATAAATTATGACAGCAGAACTGGAAGAAGCATTCAAAAAACTGGAAGAAGAACTGTTGAAGATAAAAGCACCTGCCATTCATCTCGGGTTGGAGAAAGAGTGGAACGCAGCAAACAAAAGTCTCATTGAATTGAAGGAATTTTATCGAAAGACAGGATTACTGGATAAGTGAAAAGCAGTATTAATATCCCTGAATTTCCATATCCTGAATTATGCGCTTTAAGGATAGAAATGATGCAGGGGAAAAGCTGGCTGCAAAAATGATGCATTTTAAAGGCTTTGATCCAGTTATCCTTGCTATACCCAGAGGGGGAGTTGTGATAGGCGATGCTGTTGCAAAAGCGTTGAATGCAAAGCTAGATATTGTCGTGCCGCGGAAGCTCAGAGCACCGTACAATCCTGAGTTCGCGATAGGCGCTGTAATGCACGATGGCACTCACTACCTTAACACACAGACAGTTGCAGTGCTGGGTGTTGAAGAAAGATATATTAAAAAGGAGATAGATGCTCAGAAAAAAGAAATCGAGAGAAGACTTCAGCTATACAGAAAATCAAGGGAATACGACTTAAAGGATAAAACAGTAGTGCTGCTGGACGACGGCATTGCCACAGGCGCGACCGTAGTTGCTGCAGCTCGCTGGATAAGGAAGCAGAAACCAAAAAAGCTCATACTTGCAGTGCCAGTTCTACCTGCGGAAGTACTGGAAATGCTGCGCGCCGAAGTTGATGAAGGGGTATTCCTTATGGCACCATACGAATTCAGTGCTGTTGGTGAGTTCTACGAGGACTTTGCTCAGGTAGACGATGAAGAGGTAATTAGGATAATGAGACAATACCAGCAAGAAAAAAACGAGAAATAAATCTGCATCTTAATTCAAATGCCTGAAAGGGGTGAGGTGGATGGTTTTTGATGCAGTGTGTAAAATGGAGATCGATAAAAAAGATGCGAAGTGGAACTCCGAGCATAAGGGCAAGACTTACTACTTCTGCTCGCCGATGTGCAAGCAGAAGTTTGACCGAGCTCCGGAGAAGTACATCAAAGCCAGGTAAAAGGGGTGTTGGAGTTGGCAGAACATGCTGAGGGAGTAAAGGATTTTAAAGGCGCTTTAGCAGGAAACAAAATATTTAAGGAAAGGGTGAAGCGCGCAACCGTGCTAATGGGAAAAGCAGGTCTGGACGCACTGCTTTTAACCAAGCCTCAGAATATGACTTACCTCATCGGAGATGGCAGGTTATGCGCATTTGCCATAGTCTCGAGGGACGGTGCTACCTACTATGGAGTCCCCAAGACAGATCCAGGAAGCACTGAATACTATGAATAACGGTAACGCGCTTGAAGGAAATAGAAGCGATGAGATTTCGTTACTGGTTTTTGGGTTTTGTATAAAAATACAGGAAAGTAACTACGGCAAATCCCACGAACCCGCCCATTAGAACTGCAATGTACACACAGTTTAGCAGCAAAGAGACAGATGGCTCCGATAGTGGCATCGAAGCAGGCCCAGAATCAGGGGTATCTGCAGGTGTAGGTGCAATTGTTGATGTAGATACTGGCTGGAGTTTTTCACCTGTAATTGCAAAAGGTGAAAAGCCAGGAGTATTGGCCATGTAAATTATAATCGATTCATTTTCAAATAGCCTTTCCGTCGCCAGTTTATTCCAAGCTCCCATCCCATATCTAAATAGTGAAATACTATCTGGATTTATACTTTTGGAGGATATCCACGCTTTTTCAACTCTGAATTTAATAGTGACATTCGAAATATAAGATTGACCTGGCGCATTCACCTGGATATTATCATTTTCATACATAACTCCTGCAGGTGAGCCATTTGCCAGCGCAGAAGAATTTATCAATTTTTCGACTGCGACACTGATCTCATCAGCATTTTGAGAATAAACAAATTTAATCTCAAGGATGGAATGCACTGGCTTTTTGAACTGGATCACAACATCCTTCCCGGGACTGACTGCCATTATGTATTGTACCTCTACATCCGCAATATTTTCAAAGGGCTCAACGTCGATACCCTTGCTGCTCCATCCCCTTTCTTCGCCCGTCAAATTACCATCGTTATTGGCTAGCACGATAACATTTCCAGAGGCACTATCAAATGCCAGAACTATCGAACCAAAAAACATATAAAGAAATAAGCCAGCAAATAAAGTGAAAATTATTTTCAATACACTGCATCTATTCATTATGCTTACCTTATATTTCATTGTAAATAAACGATCCCTTTTTTATTTACTGAAAAATTGGCTTTGTAGAAATGCTCTTCCTGAGAGATATTTTATTTTTTAATTGAATATATTCGAGATAAGGTCAGCCTATCCAACAATTTTATAACCGTGAGTTGCCTGCTCGAAACTAAAAAATGATTATTTCACATCCAGATATGGAAACTGTTTTGAGGCTTTACTCTGGTAAAAAAGAAAATTGTTTCGAGATTGTATTCAGAGAAGCGTCTCTTAGGATTATTTTAACGCATCCCGTTACCGCTTCTTCAGTCCCCTCATCCGCTTGTTGTGGGTGATGTCAACGTTGATTTCTGCAACCAGCCATTCTCCTTTCTCATTTTGAAACGGTATGCTGGTAACCTGTATTGGTCTGTTATTTTCCTTAACCAAAACCTGTTCCGCAACAACAGGCTTCTTGGTCTTTAAGGCTTTTATTATTCCGCAACTGGGACAAATTTGGCTGCGGCCCATGAAGTACTCGTAACATTTTTTCCCTGCAGGATCACCATATACTTTTGCCCATTCCGGATCGATAAATCGTATGTTAAACTCTGAGTCAATAATATCCAACCCCGTCTTAGTTGCAGCTAAAATAAATTCCATTTGTTGTTTCAATGTTTTTAGCTCCTCATGAGCAAGATTGCCATCGGTAATCTTCTGTGCAATTTCAAGACCTTCTTTCCTCAGTGAAACAAGTGCTCTTTCTTTCTCGTTGATCAGTTTATCAATGGCCAGTTTTAGTGGAATAGCGCAAAATTTTTTCTTCCTTCCTAGGATGATCTTCACTAAGCCTTTGCTATGCATAGATTTTAGGATAGAATAGATATGGGGTTGCGGTATCTTGCTGAGATTTGCGATCTCACTCGCCTGACTTTCCCCTTTGCTAAGGAGGATTGAATATACTCTTGCCTCGCGCTCGGTCATCCCAGCAGAGATTAATACTGAGATGATTTCCGCATCTACAGCTTTCACATCCACAACAATAAGTTACCTTTTTCCTATAAAATATTTTTCGATCACATTTATATTTATTAATGGCTTGTAGAAACGATTTTTTTCACAGAGATATTTTATTTTTTAACTCTTTGAGATATATTCGAGGACAAGGTCTGCTTATCTAACAATTTTATAGCTGGGAGTGCCTGCTCAGTACTCAAAAATGTCTATTTTTCGCATTCAGGAAAGCCGCCGGAGGGCAAGCTGCTATTGGTTCAAAGCCCACGGTCACATATTTCACTCTTATCTATGCCCCTATTTGATGCGGGGAGTGAGATTTCAGCTTGAATTTACTGGTAAATTTAATTCACAATCTGGTTCAAGTTGAGCGCTTGATAGACTTGCAGAATATGGCTATGAACTTGTAAATGTTCACACGCTTTATACAACACGTTCTCTACACGTTACTCTACATATTACTCTACATATTACTTCACACGTTTATTACGCTAAGTTGTTACCAAGCATTAGAAGATGAAATCAAAAATGGAAACGTAGAAGTTATAAATATGAGCACAAAAGAAGGAACAGAAATAACGGAAAAAGCTAACCTAATATATATGCCACAACTGTAATGATATGGAAATCAAGTCAAAAATGAGGAAACTCGCACATCTGACAATAAGCTAAAATGGGTTTAATTGTCTGTTATTTTATGTTTAATTCTCAGTTTAAATAGTCAGCTTATAAAGTATATTAGGGTCAAGTTGTTACCTAGCGTTTAATTGAACCTTCAGTTGGTACAGTCCACCTTTTAATTTATTTTTTTGATTTAATTGTTCATTCTAACGCCCTATAAAACTTCAAAAGCCCTATATCCGCTACCAGCTAATTTTTTCAGACCTCA
>CAZVYP010000043.1:4181-17752 GCA_964631075.1 uncultured Methanocellales archaeon | reverse complement strand
TCACCTGCACCATATGGCATAGATTCCGATTGCGAAGAAGATTGCTGCCGTTCCACCAAGTATCAAAGCAGGGTTGCTGTCATAGCCTCCCCATGCTCTGCTCTGTTTGAACATTTCATTGAATGCGGCTATAACCGCAAATATCCCTATGCCCATTGAAACCGGGCCAAGCCAGCCTTTGTGGATTTCGATGCGAATTTTTTCTCTCGGTGCTTCGTCCATAGTATCACCTGAGACAGATTTGAGCTGTGGGTATTTATCGATATCTATTTTTTGATTTCATTGCCATCGCCAGAAAGGCTATTGCGATAATATTTTCGATCAGATACGGTGCTGGCAATCCCTTCGTCAGCTTAATGCTGAACTTTCCATCAGATGTGTCCTCAGCCGAGTTAACGCCGTCTGTGGCTCTGACCTTCATCATATAGCTGCTGCCTTCTTCCAGCGCAGTTGTATTCAGATCGTATTCGCTTGTTTTTATGTCGATATCTACAGGGAGCCATGTTTCCCCGCCGTTCCTGCTTATCGCAATTGAGTAAGTTAAATTGTCTCCGTCTCTGTCGCTCGCTTCCCACTTTATCTTAATCTTCTCGCCTTTCGCTATTGTCTCTCCGCCATTTGGATAGATCAGTTTGACCTCTGGTTTGTTTGCTGAGACTTCTCTGCTTGCTAGGACGCTGCCGTTTTTGTCCTGAAGCTCTATTTTCTTCGTGCCTGCCTTCCACTCTATTCTGTAGACGAAGGGGACCTCGCTAGTCTCTCCACCATTCGGATCAGGTTGGTAGAATGAAATGTTAAATCCTGTTTTGCTCAGAGTTTTTCCATTTGCATCAAGCAGGACAAAGTAGTAATCTCCTTCCTCGCTGGGCTCTGCATCCAGGGTTGCATTTGGAAGATATACGAATGAGTTGAGCATTGCTTTACCTGTTTTATTTATGTCTCCGCTTACAAGTAGCCCCTCGGGATCGACTTCGCTTGAGAATCTGCTGCTGATGAGAAGCTGCGCGAAACCATCGCTGCCAATTCCTCTTGCATCGTTGGAAGCGCCGATGTCTCCCCACACTACTGTTCCATCTGGCTGGCGGTGTCCGCACTCGCTGTTTCTGATGCACGTCCTCAGGTCCGGGACTCTCATCCATCCCCAGGTGCAGTTGTTTTCGGCTATGCAGCCATCCATGAAGTAAGCTGAGGTCTGAGAGCTTATTGGTATCCATCGGTTTACCCAGAAGCCGCTGCTTGCCGGCAGGACATTTCTGCCATCTGGTCCGTAGTAGAGCTTCTGTCCTCCCTCCGATTCGCACCAGTACTGGCACATTGATCTGTCCTTTCTTTCCTCGGGGCATCTGGAGAACTCGCACCACACCCGGCAGTTGCTTGACCTGTTAACGTATTCTGGGCACTCGTTTACAGGGTGGCCGGTAAAAGTATGCCACAGCTCGCAGGAGTCATAGGTATTTGGAACATAGCTGGGGTGGCAATCTAATGTTACACCCAGAGTATCATTGCACCAATTCGAGCACGCGCGCTGTCCTCTGTATCCCGATGGGCAGCGCTCCCACCGATCGACGAACTCGCAGTATGGAACCTCCCAGCCGGGGTTTCTGTACGAGTAAACATCGCCCATGCCGGCAACCTGATGGTTGAACTCGTGTGCCAGAACCGAGGCGTATCCTCCATAGCAGTCGCCTATGAATGCACCGCCCACCCAGCTACCAGTCGTACCCCCGCCGCAGCCGCAGCCTACTGCGACTGCAAAGTCATAGCCTTCCTCCCTTGCCTCTCTTGCAATTCTGCTGAGGAAGCCTGATCTGCTCTCGCCATCTCTCCACATGATTGAATAAGCGGTGGAGTAGTCTCCATCCGCGTGGTATGTAACTGAGATCGGATCTTTTATTGAATAGCTTATCTTGTTTTCGGCAATCGGGAACATTGCAAGTAAATACTCGAGCTGGTTTTTCGCAGCGTTTGTGTAAAAACCAACAGCCGGCTGGCACTCACCCAACTCTCCACCGGTGGCGGGGAAGAACAGAAACCTCCATCGCTTTGTGCCAGCAGGCTCGCTGCCGTATACAAGTCCGCCACGGTTGTTGTACTCATTTGTCTCGGCAACCTCGTTGTCCGGATCTATCGTTACAGCGCAATTCAGGGGAGCGGTTGCCTTTGGACGTGGCAGATTTCTGACGCTTAAATTGTGGCTGTCTCCATAGGGAGCCTGTATTATGCCCGCCGGGTTTGTAATTCGATTGCGCGGGAGGTCTTTTTGCCAGTCTGGAATTACCGGCAGCATTATTTCATAATCTCTGACATTTGGGGGTATTTTAATGGGCCCCCAGAGTTCCGGAAGCTCGTAGACTCTGTCCCAGTCTTCGACTGGCAGCTCCAGTCTGAATTTTGCCTCTACAGGATAGGGGAAGCTCGAGTCGACTTTGATCTTGAAAGCAGTGTTCTTGCCTTTAACAAGCGGGGCGTCGTAGTTAACCTGAACTGGAACGGTCTCTCTGATGGAAAGATCTCCGGTTTCTTCCGGGAACTTCTTGCTGTATCTGATGACAACTTTATTCCCGGCATTATCACAAATTATCACACTCAGGTTGATAGATACTGACTCTCCGCTTTCATAAAGGGGGATAAACAGCTTGCATGGTGATGAATTGCATTCTTTTGCGATATCAACTGCTATCCGTTCGTCGAGTGTTCCTGAAGGTGGGGGTGGCAGCGGTCCTTTTTCGTCGGATACAAAGAAATTAACTGTGTAGTTGCCCTTGATCAGGATCTTCTGTATGCCTGCCGGATCCGTTGCACTTACGCTGAGGTTCCAGTTACCCTTTCCTCTTTTTTCTGCGGGGAAATCTTCAGCTCTCACCTCTGTAGAAGGCGCTGTATTATCAGTCCGTCTGAAGCTGAAGTCGTATCCGCTCTCGCCGGTACCGTTCATAACTACGAAGTTGCTTTTGGCAGGAATCCAATTTCCCATCCAGGCACATTCATTTCCGTATGGATTGTAGACAGGAGTTATCAGGTAGCTGCCGTTGCAGGCAACCATTGCGCGGTAATCCAGTATTCCGGGTATGGCAAGCCTGGAGCATGCCTCTTCGCTTGCACCGGGACCGGTTACATTTTCATACCAGATAGCGCCACCCGGTTTATACTGGACTGCAGGCTCTACACATATGTATGGAGGAAACGGTGAGCATCCGCCACCAACTCTCTCTGCTTCGGAGATTTTAACTTTAAGCGTCAGCGGACAGTAAGTGAAATTATAGAGTTTACCGGAGATATAGCAGGGCAGCATTGCCTGAAGAGGGGGTGGTCTCCACTCCACGCCTGTTACATTTATAATATTTTCTTCTGAAATTCCTCTATCGCCTTCGAGGTCAAAAGCCTCAGCGCTGTAAACAAGAATTCCAGCCGGATATGGTCCGCCTGTGTGCTCGCACCTCCAGCGGGTGACTTCGCCAAAAGGAACAGGAGGCGAGCATTCCTTAGCTGCAATTCCATTTATAGAAATTGTAATTCTGGTTACATTTGTGTTGCTGAAAGCCACCGCGGTAAAGGTCACGTTTGTCATAACGCTTACGTTCTCAGGTGAATGCGTTATTCGAACAGTTGGGGATATTACAGGCGACGGAGTCGCAAAGGGCGTTGGAGTGCTTTCGCATGCATCTCCAATGCCGTTTCCATTGGCATCTTTTTGATCCGGATTATAAGTATAGGGGCAGTTGTCACAGGCATCTCCCACGCTGTCTTTGTCTGAGTCTTTCTGGTCGGTGTTATACTTCAGCGGACAGTTGTCCTTTTCATCCGGAACTCCATCCTGATCCGAGTCTTTGGCAATAGCTCCAGCTGTAAGCGAGCAGGCATGCCACTTTTCGGGTCCCAATTTCTCTCCTGTTGCAAGGGAAATGTGGTAAGAGGGCCAGATTGTCCAGGAGCCAGCTTTATCCAGAACTCTGGAGACATTTACAGATCGAATTTCGCCTACCTTGATCGTGTTATATGCGTATGAAAAACCAAAGGAGGTATCAATATTATCCGGATCCTTCGCCGCTGCAAAAAAACCTCTATATCCAAGCTTCAGATCGCTCTGTCCGAAGTTTTTAAGGTTGAATGAGACCACAATGCTATCCCCTGCTTTAAGCGGCGAGGGTCCTTGAACCACAAAATCCGAAAGCTGCAGCAGATCTTGCGAAGTATCAGGGCCTTTATATGAACACCAGACATAGGCGCTTCCCGTATTCGAAATTGCAATCAGAAAAAGAATTAAAATGATACCAATTGAAAAAGAGCGTTTCATAACCATCCCTCTTCGCTCAATTTTTCTCCAGACGATAATAAATATTTTTCGTGATTAAAAATAAAAAATGGTAAAAAAGAAATGTTCTACGCTGGCTTCGGGCCCTCTGGTGCGCCACCGGGTGCGGCTTCTGGCTTTGCAACAGGTGGTTTTGGCGCTGCTGGCTTTGCTACCGCTGGCTTCGCAGGGGCAGCTCCTGGTGGTGGCTCTGGCTTGTGTTTATTGGCAGCAAGCTTTTTGATGAGATCCATGTTCAGCTCGGCTTTTCTCTCGAATTTATCGCGGATGAGGTCGAACATTTGCTTGCCTCTGTCTGTGCGGATGAACACTGTGTTCCAGCCATCCGGTGAACCGACTGATCCGCAGGATATATCCGCGTAGTAGGCTGTGAAGTCGTGACAGTGGTGGCATGGTGCCCTTGCAAGTGGAGCCACCTCTTTAAGGGGCACTGCCTTCACTACATCTCCACTTGCGTATGCCCAGAACTTGCCCTTGGTGATGTTGACTTTGTTTACGTCCTTTGGGGTTAGTCCCATCTTTTTGGTTATGATTTCGTTGGCGACCACGTCGTATGTGAAGCTTTCCATGCAGAAGATGCCCACTATGAGAGCAATGCGTTTCTCATATCTGCCCAGTTTTTTCCGCAGGAGAAACGCTGCGTGTGCCTGGCATGGTGTCCCGACCACCATGATTTTCTTGTACTTTCTGGATGCTTCTCTTATAACTGTAAGCACCGGCACGGAGCTGTATTTTGTGCCGCTCATCTTCTTCACGTCTTCAGGCTTCGTTATAACCACGGGTGTGGCACGCCACTCGGCGTCGCGCTGCACGCCTATGACGCAGTCTATCGCGCCTTTTTCCATCAGAAATTTCGCTATCCCTGAAACCGTTGCTCCATCCTGACCGGGTAGTCCGCTTTTGGCGACGAACATTTCCTGTACGTTGTCGTACTCATTTTCAGAGGGATGCTTATCGAGCACGGGGCATACTTCCCCGCATACCTCGCACGCTATGCAGTCTCCGCCGATCTTTGCCGCATCTGCAACTGTGATCGTGTTGGTGGGGCAGAATGCCGCGCACCCAGCACACGCAGTACATCGCTTGTTTTTGAAAACGGCTACGATTGGAATTGCCAAAACTATCCCCTCTTTTTAAACCTTTCCGACGATCTCTTTTCCGATGAGCTTTATCGATTTCTCCTTATCAGGACCGATTGGTGAACCGGCGACTACCTGCGTTACTCCGATCTTCGCAAGATCAGCGATTCTGGCTTTGCATGCATCAGGAGTGCCGTAGATTGAGAATGCGTTTAGCATGTCGTCGCTTACTGATCCCAGGACTGTTTTGAAGTCTCCCTTTGCAATTGCACCGCCGATGACGTTTTTCGCTTCAACCGGGATGTTATGTCTCTGCAGCACCATATCCGGAGAGCCTGCCACTATGAATGCAACTACAATCTTCGCGGCTTCCTTTGCTTTGTTTGCATCCTTATCGCAGGAGAAGCAGGCATATGCTGTTACATCGATGTCGCTCATATTTCTACCTGCGGCTGCTGCGCCCGCTTTGATGTTCTTGACTGCTACGTCGAAGTCTTTCGGATGCGAGGCGTTGATGAGCACACCGTCAGCTATTTTACCCGACAGCTCGAGCATCTTAGGTCCCTGTGCTCCGATGTATATCGGGATTTTGCCAGTGTTGAAGGCAAGCTTTGTACCTGCCAGTTTGACCATCTGTCCCTGGAACGCTACCTTCTTGCCTGCGAATAAATCCCTCAATCCGGTGACATATTCCTGACACATGGTAAGCGGCTTATCCCAGGCGATGCCCATTGCATCGAAGGTTGCTTTGTCTCCAGGACCTATTCCGAGAATTGCTCTGCCGCCCGAGATTTCATTAATCGCGCCTATTGTCGAAGCCGTTATAGCCACATTTCGCGTATATGGATTTGTAACTCCAGTGCCCAGCTTAATTTTATTTGTGTTAAGCGCCAGTACTGCAAGCGTGGTATATACGTCTCTGTTGTTATAGTGGTCTGTGATCCAGACGTTCTGGAAGTTGCCGTCCTCTGCCATTTTGGTGTAGTATGCCAGCTTTAGAACCGGGTCGCTTGGCACAAATTCGATTCCAAACTTCATAAAATCATACCTCTTTTGTTCCTAGTATTCTAAGAATTCAGCAATCAAGTTTAAAAGTTTATTGATTTGTGATTATGAATATTATAAAATATTGAGAATGCTCATATTTGTGTTGATGTTTTTTTTGCCTGTCTTTCAAGATAATTTAATTTTCGATGGGCTCCTTTTTTATTTTTCTTCTTGTTAATTTTTTCTCGTTGTTTTTTGAGGTCTTGTTAATTGCTTCTCGAATTTTTTTGTATCATACCGGCAAATAGTTTTTTGATTCAGGGTGTTAATATATGGGTTTTAATCTATAAGTATTCGATAAAGAACTCTTTAACAGTCGCTACAAAACGCATAGATTGCATGGCTATTCGATTGCACAGGTCATCGGCTGAATCTGGTTTGCCCCTATCACTTATATCACCTTAGATCATGCTTATTAAAAATTCCTGTCTGCTGCGATATTATGCCGCGGAATACCGCTGGAGAAATCGACTATCTTTGCACGCGGGTTGACTTTGAGAATAGCCCCCTTCATCTGTACCAGATATATTTCGCCGAAATCAGCTCTCAGGGTGATTACACTCATACCGAACTCAAACGCCTGCTATCCTTCCTACGAGCTTTCGTATCTCAAGCAGTGCATGCTTCTCAAGGTCTTCCTGGCTTTTAGTGGCGTCGAGTACTATGAAGCGCCTGGGCTCTCTCTTTGCAATTGCCAGATAATTTGCTCTTACTTTTTTCAAAAACTCGATTTTTTCAAACTTTGTCTTATTATCCCTCACATCAAGTCTGGCAATCGCAATCTCTGGTTCGAGGTCGAGCAGAAAAGTCAGATCTGGCACGACTGTGAATTCGTCCTGTATCGATTTTATCCAGTCAATAGGATTCAAAATCAGCTCCTCAAGAGTAGCACCCTGATATGCAAGTCTGCTATCGCTGTATCGATCGGAAATAACTATTTTTCCTTTATCCAGCGCTGGGCTTATGAGCCTCGTAACGTGCTCAGCGTGGTCTGCGATGAACAGGAACAGCTCAACCAGGGGGTTGGTCTTGGTGTTAATCGCGACCTTCACCACTTCACCAGTCCAGTAAGTTGTGGGCTCAGCGGTTAGCACCAGTTTTTTTTCCTTTAAATTTTCCGCAACCCTTTTTGACAGAGTGGTTTTGCCTGAGCCATCTATACCTTCAAATGTGATAAGCAAGCCAGACATTAAAAATAAATCTGCTCTGAAAGTACATAAAATTAAAGGAAGTTTAGGGTTAAGGGTTAGATTGAAAAATGGGGTTGAATATCTAACCCTTAATGTGAAGGAGTTGAAGCAAACAAGTAGCAACACTTTGTATATAAAAGTTTTGATCGTATTCTGATCGATCCTTATATATAATCGACATTAACAAAATGTTACTAACTAAAAGTTAGTGAGTGGTATGGTCATATATAATGAAGATGCGGCTATAGCAGCCATAGAAAAGGTAAGCCCGAGCGTAGTAAACATAGCAACAAGGCAGATAGTGCCGGATTACTATTTCCGGGTTGTGCCCGTAAGTGGCATAGGATCCGGATTGATAATCGACAGCAGAGGCTACGTGCTGACAAACAGCCACGTAGTAGAGAGAGCCAGGAAAATCGAGGTAACGCTCTCAGACGGAACGAAGCTCGACGGCAGGGTAGTGGGGAGGGATTCCAGCAGCGATATAGCAGTAATCAAAGTCGATGGTGAAAAAGTTATACCTGCCGAAACCGGCGACTCAGATAAGCTGAAGGTCGGACAGCTTGTATTTGCCATAGGAAATCCCTTCGGCTTATCTGGAGGTCCCACAGTAACAGCGGGCGTGATCAGCGCTCTAAATCGATCAATAAATACTGGCAGCGGAGTACTGGAAAACCTGATTCAAACAGACTGCGCGATAAATCCAGGCAACAGCGGAGGACCCCTTGTAGACAGCAAGGGCAAAATAGCGGGAATAAACACCGCGATAATCCCATTTGCACAGGGAATAGGCTTCTCCCTACCTGTCAACAACGCGATTCGAGTAGCAGAAGAGCTAATCCTCCACGGCAAATCACTGACCCCATGGCTTGGCATCGTAGGACTCGATATCAACGAACAAACCGCTTCATACTACAGCCTGCCCGCTAAAAGCGGAATTCTTGTGGTAAAAGTAATGCCCACTAGTCCAGCCTTTGAAGCCGGAGTAAGACCCGGCGATATAATCCTCTCGATCAACGAGATAAAATTAGCAAACGTTCAGGAGCTGCAAAAAGAGATCAAAAAAATAGGCATAAAAAATAAGGTAAGGCTGACGCTCTTGCGGGATGATACGAAGCATACCACAGATGCAATTTTAAGCGAAGCATAGAAAGAGAAACTTCCGCGTCCTAAAACAGAAATTTTAATACTTACAAACTTAAATATTACTCATGCCGTGGTTGAACCGGCCATACAGTTCAGATCAAGGCAGGGCCTGTAGATGAAGAACTGCTCTCCCATCCACGGCACATGCCTGTTATCGGTTTAACTCTTTTTATGGCATTCAGAAAATTTAAATGCGAAAAGCGCATTTATGATATCCTGTTAAAGAAATCCAGAAAGAGATAGCTATGATCCAAGAGCAGAAACCAGAGACGGAAATTTCAAAGGAATACAATCCACACGAGGTTGAGCTAAAATGGCTTAATAAGTGGGATTATTCTATGTATCATTTTAACTGGAGCACTCGTTCGAAAAAGAAGCGGTATATCGTGGATACCCCGCCGCCTTATCCGACTGGCAATTTTCACTGCGGTAATGCTCTGAACTGGTGCTACATCGATTTCATCGCCCGCTACAAGCGAATGCGGGGCTACAACGTGATGTTCCCTGAGGGATGGGACTGCCATGGCTTGCCAACAGAGGTTAAGGTGGAGCAGATCCATAAAATAAGGCGGAGAGATATCAGTCGCGAGGAGTTCCGCGCCCTATGCGAGAAATTCACGCTTCAGAACATCGAGAAGATGCGGAACACTATGACGCGTTTGGGCTTCTCAATCGACTGGAGCAACGAGTATATAACAATGTCCCCGGCTTACTATGGCAAAACCCAGGCTTCGTTCGTCAAAATGTATAACTCTGGTTTAATTTACCAGGCTGATCATCCAGTCAACTGGTGCCCCCGCTGCGAGACAGCGATTGCTTTTGCCGAGGTTGAATATGAAAAGCGTGATACCCAGCTTTACTATATACACTTCGGCGGCGTGGACATCGCTACTACAAGGCCTGAGCTTATCCCGGCTTGCGTGGCTGTAGCAGTGAACCCGGGGGACGGGCGCTACTCATCACTTATCGGAAAAAAGGTGGGAATTCCAGTTTTTAATTACGAGGTATCGGTTATTGGAGACCCTTTGGTTGATCCGCAGTTCGGCACCGGTGCTGTGATGATCTGCACGTTTGGCGACAAGCAGGATGTTAAGTGGTGGAAGGATCACGCGCTTCCGCTGAGAAAGGCGCTAACCAAAGATGGCAGGATGACCGAAATAGCTGGTAAATATAAAGACCTGGCGATGGGTGAATGCAAGAAAGCACTGGTTGACGATCTGAAAAAAGCCGGTATGTTATATGATGAAAAGCAGCTCGAGCAGAACGTGGGATTATGCTGGCGCTGCGATACGCCCATCGAAATCCTCTCTGAGAAGCAGTGGTTCGTGAAGGTCAATCAGGAGGAAGTCCTAAAAACTGCGCGGGAAGTGCAGTGGATACCTCAGCACATGTTTATCCGCCTGAAAAACTGGGTGGAGAGCATGGACTGGGACTGGTGCATATCCAGGCAGAGGGTGTTTGCAACGCCGATACCGGCATGGTACTGCTCTGATTGTGGCGAGGTTATGGTGGCGAAGGAGGAATGGCTGCCTGTAGCCCCGACTCAGAGTCAGCCTCAAGAGCCCTGTAAATGCGGCTCTGCAAAGTTCACGCCAGAGCAGGATGTGCTTGACACCTGGATGGATAGCTCCATAACTGCCTTAATAGTCGCAGGCTGGCTAACCAGCAAGCCATTTCTATATCCTACTCAGCTCCGTCCGCAGGGTCATGATATAATTCGAACATGGGCATTTTATACGATTTTAAGATCCAAGGCACTCGTGGACATGAAGCCCTGGGATACAATCATGATAAATGGAATGGTGTTCGGCGAGGACGGCTTCATGATGAGCAAGTCCCGCGGAAACATCGTCCAGCCCGAAGCTATAGTGGAGAAGTATGGAGCCGATGTGTTTAGAGAGTGGGCTGCGATCAGCGGCTCCCCCGGCTCCGACATAATGTTTGGCTGGAAAGATGTAGAAGCAGCATCAAGGTTTAACCAGAAGCTATGGAGCATCCTCAGATTCTCTTCATTACACCTTGAGAAAAAGCCGAGGAAAACAGAGCTGTATCCGATTGATAAATGGCTGCTCTCACATCTCCAGGGGCTCATCGAAGAAGTGACAGAAGATATGGAGAGCTACGAATTTGACGATGCACTCAAGAGGATACGCGCTTTTACCTGGGACATACTCGCGGATAATTACATTGAAATCGCGAAACACCGCCTGTACGGTGAGGATAAAAAAGCGAAGCAGGCGGCGCAGTACACGCTTTTCACCATGCTCGAAAACATCGCAAGATTGCTGGCTCCAGTAATGCCCTTCTTAGCCGAGGAAATATACTCTAAAGTAACGAAGAGCATAGAAAGTGTTCACCTTCAGAGCTGGCCGGAAACTGAGCAGGGCTTGATAGACCCGGTTGCTGAGAGCGAGGGAGAGCTGATCAGGCAGCTTACTGCCGCTATTCGCAGGTACAAGGCTGAGCATGGCATAGCGCTGAATGCACCTCTGAAGGCAATCCAGCTTTACTCACCGCTTGGAGATGCTGAAGACATAGAGGGCACTGTTAACGCAAAAGTGGAAAGACTCAGCGAGAAACCGGTATTCGAAGATGTCGTGAAAGAAGTCAAACCCAGAATGCAGATCATAGGTCCAAGATTCAAAGATCGGGCCGGGGATATTGTAAGGGTATTAAAAAATATGGATCCAAAAGAAGCATCAAAAATGCTCGAAACGGGCAAGCTGATAATAAAGCTGGACGGGGATACAATCGAACTGGAGCCAGCCTGCATTGAACTGAAGCGGGAGAGAGTGCTCAGAGGTCAGGCAGTGGATGTGCTAAACATAAGAGAGGACACCATAGCCATAATTTTTAAATAAAAATATTTTTGAAATATAGCAAGAAAGGATAACTATTTATTTCGCCAGTTGAGATTGAAAAGCAGGTATTGCTATGAGAAAAAGGCTGTATCATCGCTTCCCAAATCGCGCTCCAGATTTCGAGCAGAGGTATCGCTATAAATCAGATCTTGCACATTTTTTGAAAGTAATGGCAGGTATGCATAAAAAATACGGCATGTTTGAAATAGAAGCACCCGGGGGTAAAACCGTAAAGGCAAAGCGAGAGTTCCACATTGGAATCGCAGATAGAGGGATAGACTTCATGCCTCTGTTCCCGGAAAAAGTTGAAAAGCTCTCGATGGAACTCGATCCGCAGGGCACTGTGGACTTCAAAGTTGAGATGAAATATTTATTCATGGCAGAAGGAATCGCAGGTTTGCCTTCCAAGGGCGATACATTCGTGCTCAGAGCAGATCTGCAGGGCGATGTGCTTACTTTAACGGTCAATCTCATCGACGGATCAGAACGTACTACTCCTGCTGAAGTTGCCAATACAGTTGTAGAGGAGATCAGGAGAAGCGCATGAGCGAGCTGCTCATAACTGTCGCGCATCCATTCAAAAAAAGAGGGAAAAATACGCTAACAACAAGCGAGTTTATTTTCGCCCTGTCCCTTGACTTGGGTTGGTTCTCACCCGAGCAAGCCGGGCAGGTTCTGGCGTCTGCTGAAAAAGCAGACCTGCTTGTTAAAAAGGGCGATCAAATTACTCCAAAGTTCGACCCGAAAGAGGTGGAGGCGCCCTTCGGCTTTCGCCCGGATTTAAAAGTGATCCTCGTGCGCTCTACCTTTGACCAGTGTCTCGAGCGGATAATGAGCAGCGGACTTAGCAAGAGAGAAGCAATCGCCCTGGTCAACAAAAAACAGGAATTACTTTTCAGGCTCGTGACCATCGAAGTCGCCGCGCTGCTTGTGGCGAAGGAAAGAGGGATCGAGATCGCTGATCTTGCGGAGAGAGCGTATGGAGAGTTGACTGGCACGGGAAAGAGCTAGGTTTATTGAAAAGTTCAGTGTACAGGGAAAGATTTATAACTTTGTTTCCCTGCTGAAATTCTCTGAAGTCAACCTCTCTCAGTCAGATAAATGCCGTAGATCACCAGAGCCGCTCCTGCGATGATTGTCCATGTGACGACTTCATCTAGGAAGATGGCGCTGAGCACCATGGCGAATATTGGAATTGTGTACAGAAATACTCCTGCTTTGCTTGCTTCGAGTTTTGAAAGTGCGCTATTATACAGCAGGTAGCCGAGCACGCCGCTTGCGATGCCAAGATAGAAGACGCTGAGCCATCCAACCGGGCTTATTTTCTCGGGAAGCTGGTTGGTTGCGAGTAATGGCAAGAAGCATAGGGTGCCGATTATGAACGTGATGGTGGTCGATGCGATTGCAGAATAGTCTCTCAGGATTTTCTTGCCTGCTACTGTGTACACTGCCCAGCAGATCGCTGCGAGGAGCATGATAAATGCGCCATAAATCGTGGAGTTGCTTGCTACACTGGAGGGAGTTTCTCCACCGGTAATTACAATGATCAGCCCTGAGAAAGAGATCAGAATTCCAAGCACTTTTTTTACACCCATTTTTTCTTTATGCACAATTGCTGAGAGGAGGGCGATGAAAATGGGATTGGTGTTAACCACGATCGAGCCGATTGTTGCAGTTGTGTAAAGCAGTGAGTTATACTGCAGTGCATAGAACAGCGTGACCCCGCTCACCCCGAGCAGCAGGAAAATCGGCAGATCTCGAGCTGGATTTCTGATGCAAAGGCTCTCTCTTTTTGCGACATATGTTATCATAATTAGAACTGGAATAGCAATTAAAAATCGGAGAGTTGACAGCCAGATCGGCGTGAACTCCCTGAGTCCAATCTTTGCTGCAACCGCTGCACCACCCCAGAGTATAGCGGCAATAATTAAAGAGA
>CAZVYP010000043.1:0-4081 GCA_964631075.1 uncultured Methanocellales archaeon | reverse complement strand
ATCTTTGCTGCAACCGCTGCACCACCCCAGAGTATAGCGGCAATAATTAAAGAGATATAATGCAGGGATTTTGCTCATAGCTTTGCCTTTTCCTCATTCTCGCTCATAAGGCAGTCTCGCCTGCCTCGGCGTTCGCGCTTCAGCTTCGCTTTCTTCTATGTCTGTTTCTCCCCACACCTGCTTCAAGATCTTCCTAGCTATTTTCTCTCCTATGGCAGGCACTCTTGCGATCTCTTCAACGGTTACGTCTCTCAGCGCCTCGATGCTGTGGTAGCCTGCTTTATACAGCATCCTGGCTCTGACCCTGCCCACGTCTCTGAGCGTTATCAGTGGCAGTAACTCAGGTGCCGCGCCATAGCGAATGCGCTGCTCGAGTTCGAATGCCTGCTTTGCTGCAGGGTGATGGATATGCCTCGATAGCTCTGCGAGTGAGTGCATCAGCCACTCAGCGGTTTCAGTCAGTGCTCTGATATCGCCTGGTCCGACGTTGAACTGCTTGGTTATCCTCTCTTCTTTTTCCTCCGATATCCATGCCTCAAGCAGCAGGGCGG
Source organism: uncultured Methanocellales archaeon (assembly GCA_964631075.1). Taxonomy (GTDB): domain Archaea; phylum Halobacteriota; class JAWCLZ01; order JAWCLZ01; family JAWCLZ01; genus CAZVYP01. The sequence goes on along the minus strand of CAZVYP010000043.1, from coordinate 3,530 downwards.
TTTTAAGCTCGCTTAGGTACCACTCGTATTCTTCGCCATCAAACGGGCTTTTGTGCTCCAGCAGCTCATTCTCTCTGTCTGCAAGCGCTTCTGCAATCCACTTGTAGTCTTTGCTGCGCAAGTATAAGCGGCGCATATCCGGGGTGCTGCATATGGTGTGCAACAGCCCGAGTGATGCTGGCTTAGCCGATCTCTCAAGTGTCTTTATCATTATGGATGCGGAGAGCGGATCGATATACAGCCTTGAAACAAGCGCTCCCAGCGGACTGGACGATAAATATTCCTCTCTGGATTCAATCATATCCTCGCTCTCCAGAAAGGAAATTATCCTGCGAAACAGTGGTTCAAGCAGACTTTTATCCCGGTGCTGGTGTCCGAAGAAAGTTGTGGCTATAAAGTCCTCCAGCTCCTCTCCGGTGCTGGCGAAGCCTGTTGCAATCAGAGATAAAACGTGTGTGCGAAGCGCGGGCTCTGTTCCCAGCTTTGAGTATATTTTCTCGGGCTTTGCTTTCACGTATTCATCCACCAGCTCGAGCAGCTCTTCGTAGGTCTTAGCTATCAACACTGCCTCCCCGTACGGATCCAGTCCTGGGCGACCTGCCCTACCGCTCATCTGCTTGATCTCGAGCACCGGCAGGGGTGTTGAGCCGAAGTTCGGGTCGTAGCGCTTGTGCTCTTTAATTATCACTCTTCTGGCAGGCAAGTTGAGTCCGGCTGCGAGCGTGGGAGTGCAAACTATTATTTTGATCCTCCCTTTTCTGAAACCATCTTCCACTATCTTCCTGTGCTCAGCCTTTAAACCGGCGTGATGAAAAGCAATTCCGCTCTCGAGGCAGTTTGAGAGCTTTCTGCAGATCTCGGTTTCAGCCGTTGCCTTGACAGCAGCGGCAATTTCTTCACCGGAACAGAGCTTTCTCTCTTTTATTATTCGGCTTATTCTTGTGGCAAGGTTCTCGGCATTTTTACGCGTGCTGGTGAAAACGAGGCACTGCCCTCCTTCTTTAATCGTGTCGAGCACCAGGGAAATCACATCCTCTTTTTCCCAAGCTTCCACCTCTTTTTTATCCTCGCCGAAGAAGATCGCCCGTCCGAAGAAAACACCCTCCCGGAGCTCAACAGGTCTGAAGTTGCTTTCGAGCAGCTCTGCGTCAAGCCACGAAGCAAGCTCCCGCGGGTTGCCGATGGTTGCACTGAGCGCAAGGATTTGAGCGCCGGGATTTAGCTTTTTGAGCTTGGCAACCGTGACTTCGAGCGCAGGACCTCTGTCTGCCTGATCTATAAGGTGCACTTCGTCCACTATTATAACGGTTATTTCACTCATCCAGGATGACTGATTTCTGAGCAGGGAATCGACTTTTTCAGAGGTGGCGACGATTATATCATTTCTGCCGAGCCACTCATCTCGCTTATCGAAATCTCCGGTTGAAATTCCAACTTTTATTTTAAATTTATCGAACTTTGAGAAGTAGTCGTATTTCTCGCTTGCAAGTGCTCGCAAAGGCACTATGTAGAGCGCTTTCCCCTTCTTATTCAGGATCGAGTTAAGCATCGCGAACTCGGCGATGAGTGATTTACCGCTTGCAGTAGGAATAGCCGCGAGAATATTTTTGCCTTCAAATACACCAAGCTTAACAGCTTCCTCCTGAGGTGGATACAGCTCATCGATGCCTTCCTCTTCATAGAACTTCAATACCTCCGGGGGTAAGTAGCTGCTGAGCTCGCTGATCTTCATTCTCAAATCAGAATGCTGTAATGGCAAAAAAGGATTTTGTTTGCGATAGGTTTATATTTATTAATCAAGAACTCTTTGAGTGGAGATAAAATAAAATGGCCATCGGCTATTTCGAGATATTGCTTGTACTGGTAGTGGCAGTATTGCTCTTCGGCGCCACCAAGCTGCCTGAGCTTGCAAAAGCAGTGGGCAAATCCATGGGTGAGTTCAAAAAAGCTCAGAGGGAAGCCGAGCTCGAGCTGAAATCGCTTGAGAAGCCCGCGGCTGCCCCTGTGCAAGAAAGTGAAGTCAGAAAGCTAGCCAGGGAAATGGGCATCGTTGTTGAGGGCAAAACTGACGAGCAGTTGAAAGAGGAGATAAAAGCGCTGAAGGCAGGGAAGTAGCCTTTTTGTCTATAAATTCTGTTTTCCTGTTCCCGTGAACACTGTCGTATGTGCTATATGCCCCGACTCGACTTTTGCAAAATATTTGTTCAAGAGTGTGATGATTTCGTGTTCGCTCAGCCCCTCTTTCTCCTCCTCAGGGCCATGCTCAATTTTTTCTAAGAAATCGCCTATGGATAGCGGCTCATCTTCATCGTGTTTTAAATGTGGCATTAATATAAACAGGCAGCCTTCTTTCTTCAATATGCGGTGAAACTCTTTCAGCATTTCCTCGAAATCTTCAAACGGCAGAGCCAGTGCTCGCACTGAGTCCAGAAAGCCGTCTTTGAGCGGAATTCTGTTGTGAATGTAAGCCAGGATTGTGAGGTTACCAGGCTGCTCCGGTAACTGAATGTTCAGATGCGGTGGCTTGGCAAGGTATACCCTGCCGTCCTTGATCTTTTTGCAGAGGTTCATTGTAAAGTATTCGTTCATCACATGTGGTCTGTCCACCACTATAGCTGAGTTTTTTTCTTCAAGGGTGAGGGCGCGTTCTATCATTGCATCAATTTTTTTGAAAATAGAAATTCTCGCGGGCAGGCTGCTCAGATAGTCACGGTAGAACTCGTGCACTGTTTTGGCTGCTTCCATCAATGTGCGGTTCAGCTCCACTTTTCCAGCAGCGCTTAATCTGTACACTCGTCTTTTCGGTCCGGTCTCGCTTGTCTGCCAGTCGCCTTTGACAAGTCCTTTCTTCTCCATATCGGCGAGGAGTTTATAGAGATTGGTCAGCTCGATTCTAACGCCGTTAGATTGAAGGCGCTCTCGTATTGCGTAGCCATACATCTCTTCATCTTTGAGAAGCTTGAGAATACTTCTCATCAATTCCTGTCTTCCCATATAGCTACCTGCAAAATCTCTTCTAGCTATCATATACTACCAGACTCTTAATTGTTTTGCCGTCGATATCTCAGAACTCTATCTGATATCCTGTATTATATATGGTGGTAGGGATAAGCTGCTATCAGTAATTTATTACTATACTTGTAGTATAATAGAATTATAAATTGAATGTATTTACTATAGTCCGCTATCCTTTCTAACCTAAATACTATCGAGTGTAAAAGTTCTTTGTAAAATAAATGGTGGTGATAGATATGGAAAGAGAAGCAAGAACAAGATCTGGTCAGACTCCAGGCGGCCTTCTCGCCATGGTAGGTGGAATTGATGCCCTGTTTATCGGCGGGCTCGCAAGTGGAGCTGGCCTCGAAGGTGCTGAAATTCTAATCTGGCTGGGCGTCGCTTCACTAATAATAGGTGCAGCTGTTGCATTCTTACCAATGAAGGAGACGGTCGAGGAATCCCATCCCGTTAATGAATAAAATTTTCGGCAATGTCCTAAGATAAGATAGTTTATTATATTTGATCGATGTATA
>CAZVYP010000042.1:0-18002 GCA_964631075.1 uncultured Methanocellales archaeon | reverse complement strand
CAAACCTTCTTTATTACCAAAAATATTCAAATATTTAACAGATTAGCTATTAGAAGCGTTTGAGAAGGGCCCTGACCAGAGTCTCCATTTTCAGCAGAGAGATTGCGAGAACTACAAAGAGAAAGCCAACCACCACGAGCACCCTGATCGTTTCTTGTTGCATATAACTTCCCTTCGCTTTTTGTGGCAAAATAATTTTCTCTACCACTCGACTGTGAACCTGCAGTGGCGATATCCGGTGCCCCAACACTCCAGCTCTTTTACAGTGCTTTTAACACCCAGCTTTTCATCCAGAATGGCGCTGATCAGCCCCTCATCCAGCGAGCAAAGAGTGGTGCCCACATCAGGCATCCCACCGCACTCATAGCAGTTTTCAATGACGATTTCATAAGGTAACTCTGCCCTGGTGAGAACAAGGTGTCCCATTCTGTGAGTTTCCCAGAAATTTGCCAGCTCCTTCAGGAGATCTTTAGGCGCAGTTGCCTTTATCTGCTTTGCAAGCTCCTTGCCTATCTCTCTGCCAGTTAGCCTGAGGGCTGGCTTTGCATCGATGCCCATTGCTTCGGTTATGTACCGCATTGTGCGAAAAAGGGAGCGCATGAAGTTGAACGGATCGCCGACGTTTATGCATATATCTTCTTTAATCTGCTCTGTTAGCTCGTATTTGCCTGCAGAGGTTTTGCCGATATATGTTGCGGTGCAGCGATAGATCTTTTTCCGCCGGTCTTTTTTATCTGTTGTTGAAATTATCAGTCCCTCTTTTTGCATCTTTCCGAGATGCACTGAGACCGTGGACTTTGCTTTGTGGACGCTTACCACGAGTTCGTCGAACTGGCACTCTGAGCTTTTCAGTGCCTCTAAAATCTGGATCCTGACCGGGTTTTTCACGGTTACTATGCCTTTTTTCGTAGCGAACAGCTCTGCATTTGCAGTTTTTTCCATACAGTAAAATATAAAAGCATGGAAGTATATAAATTTATTCGTAATAAATCGAATGTTCGTAATATGTCAAACAAAAATGCTGAAAGTATATATATCACACTCTCAAAGTAATCAAGGAGGTATCAAGGAGGCAAAAAAATGGAGAGAAAAGAAATCCTCGATGTCCTGAAAAACGTTTATGATCCCGAGCACCCTGTATCAGTTCTAGACCTCAAAATCGTGGAAGAGAGCGACATTGCCATCGACGGCGATAAAGCCAGAGTCGAGTTCAAGCCCACCTCGCCTTTCTGTCCGATGGGCGGAGTAATAGGAATAGTGATAAAATATGCACTCGAGCAAAAGCTTGGGAGAGAAGTTGAGGTCAGGGTTAAAAAAGGCACACATTCTCAGGAAAAGCTTTTGAACGACCTGCTGGGCGATAAAAAGAAATACGAGCAAATGCTCGAAAGACTCAAGCCAAGCGGAATGCTGGAGCAATGCATCCAGGCCTGATATTTTCAATTTTTATAACGGGCAATAGGTATCATTTTTTTGATACCTATCAAAAACAATATAAGGTAAGAAAGGCAATATATTTTTGATGAATAAGCTTGAACTGATTAAAATCCATCTCATCCTCTTCCAGGTAAAGCAATTCCTGGAGCAAAATCACGTAGTTTGCAACTTCAACAAATATGATGCTCTAAATGTAAGCCCGATGCACGTGCACAAAAGTCGAAAAGAGCATAGAAAGGCGATACTCCTACTCGGAAAGGCAATTTCCAAAGGACTCGCTCAACAGAGAGATAGGACGTCATCTCACCAGACCATCTCTGAAGAAGCTGCAGCATAGTTTTATATTTAATCTTAAACAAAGGGCATATGGGGGTTGAATAAATGAGCATCAGAATAGGGGAGAAGTCCCGGATAGAGCTGGGAGATTTCTTCAAGGCATTATATGAAAGCGGCAGGAACGGACTGCCTGAATTCAAAATGTACATCAACGGAGAATGGGTTTCCTCCGAAACCGGAGAGACCATCGATGTTGACAGCCCGATCGATAACAGCATTGTTGGAAGAGTGGCAAAGGCTGGTGCAAAAGACATCGAAGATGCGATTAACTCAGCATATGAAAACAGAAAAAAGAACCGAGAACTGCCCGCAATTGATAAGCTGGAAATCTTTGAAAAAGCCAGAGAACTATTACTGCAGCATAAAATAGAAGTCGCTTTAACCATAGTGGCTGAACTGGGCAAAACCGTGAAAGCAGCCGAGAGCGAAGTAAATGCAACCGCCGAGCGCCTTGAACTCGCGATGGAAGAAACCCGGAAAATCGCAGGCGAGTACATACCCGGAGACTTCGTCAAGGATACTATCGGGAAATTTGCAGTTGTAATAAGAGAGCCGCTTGGAGTGGTAGCAGCAATATCACCATTCAACTACCCGCTCTACATCGCATCTGCAAAGATCATACCGGCGCTGGCATCTGGCAACACAGTGGTTGCAAAGCCATCTACAGATACGCCGATTACCCTGCTTTTATTCGCAAGAATACTGGAAAGCGCAGGCATACCTCAGGGATGCCTGAATGTAGTTACAGGCGGTGGTAAAGACGTTGGCGATATGCTCATCACCAGCGAAAAAATCAATATGATTTCATTTACTGGCAGCACCGAAGTCGGAAAAAGAATCGCAACTCTGGCGGGAATGAAGAAGCGACACCTGGAGCTTGGAGGCAAAGCCGCTGCAATAGTCCTCGAAGACGCAGATCTGGAGCTCGCGGTTAAGAAGTGCGTCGAAGGTGCGATGAAAAACTCCGGTCAGAGATGCGACGCAGTGAGCAGAGTGCTGGCATGCGAGAAAATAGCCGATGCCTTCGTGGCAAAAGCACTGAAAGAAGTCGATAACTGGAAAGTCGGCGACCCACGGGACAAAGACGTGAAGATTGGTCCTCTCACAAATGAGGCTGCAGTGAGGAAAGTTGATCGCCTGGTAAAAGACGCAACCGCAAAAGGAGCAAAGCTGCTGACAGGCGGCAGTTTCGAGAAATACTACTACTATCCGACTGTGCTCGACCACGTACCGCTCAGCGCAGATATTGCCTGGGAGGAGACCTTCGGACCAGTGCTCACCATAATTAGAGTCAAAAACCTGGATGAAGCGATTGAGATTGCAAACAGATCAAAATATGGTTTGGACTCCTCCGTATTCACCTGCAACTTATTCGCTGCCTGGCATGCGGCGAGATGCCTGCAGGATGGAGAGATAACCATCAACGACGCCCCCGCTCACGGAGTGGGCAACTTCCCCTTCGGCGGAGCCAAAGACTCAGGAGTGGGGAGAGAGGGGCTGGGCTACAGCATAGACGAGATGACCACGATAAAGACAGTGGTATTCAACATGAAGAAAAGCTGATTAATGCCTGCAGAACAAAAAAGCAAGGCTTTTATGCAGCAAGGTTATCTTTTTTTTATCTTTCAGTAGAGGTGAGAATGCCTTTAGATAATAATGGCCCTGATTTTCTCTGCCTTGCTGATTTAATCCACGAGGTTTACGATGGTGATGGGGAGCTGAAGCTTTCTCAATATAGAAGTGCTCTGGAGCTGACAAGCTTTGAGCTTAGAAGTACAAAGCAGATTCAAAGTGCACTGAACTCCTCATATGGCACAGCGCGATATGTGATTTCATATCTTTTGGAAAATGAGCTTCTAGAAGTAGCTAAGAAAACCCGTGGTGGAAAGGAGTGGTACGCACGCACCTATAAAGACGTGCTTGCACTGGTTTTCGATCAGCTTTACAGGCGCATTGAAAATAAAATGAGTGAAAAAGGCACGGCCAGAGCAGAAGTAGAAATGGTGATGGAGCACTGCAATCTGATCTTCAAAGCCATATTCGAGCAGATAGAAAGTCAGCCTTTTGATCTGAGGTGGAAGGCAATCGGAATTGCAGGACTGGACCTGATGCTTGAAAAGCGTGCGAGCAACAGCTATGGCTTACCGAAGCTGTGCACCTGTCCTTATCCTTCTATTTCAAGAAAATGCGAGCAATGCGGCTTAAAAAAATATTCCATCGACTATGCACTGAGCCGCTATCTTGACCCGTTCAGTAAAGCCAGAATCAAGCCGGTGCTGGTTTCAAAGGAGGTTAAAGCCATAAAAAAAATTATTGCGCCAGAGCCATCAAGAGAAGTCATTGAATGCGCAAGGGACTTCAAGCGAAATTTCAGCCTCCTCTGGAACTGCACCAGGCTTTTCTGCAATAGTGATGAGCTTTTCAGAGATGGAAAGCTGAATATCGAATCTTATGATAGCAAAATCCTCTCGAGTTTCAGAAAGATAGTTTCCCCAATTTAAAAGCTGGAAGCATGAATAAGCATATATCTGAACAAAGGTAGATATCCAGCAGGGGAGATGAATGCCGGCTCAAATTCGAAAACGCGATGGGAGAATAGTTGCCTTCGAACTTGGGAAAATTGCAAATGCAATTTACAAGGCAGCCGCTGCCACCGGCAAGCCCGATCGACAAGCCGCGGAGAGCCTCGCGAGTGAAGTGGTCTCAATATTAGATGCACAATTTCCGGATCGCATTCCTGGTGTTGAGGATGTCCAGGATATCGTTGAAAGAATTCTGATGAAGAATAACTATGCTGATGTTGCCAAGGCATATATTTTATATCGCAAAAAAAGGAGCGAGATTCGCAGGTTGAAGCAATTTCTGGGCGTCGTGGACGATCTCAAGCTTCCTGTGAATGCGGTGAAGGTGCTGAAGCAGCGCTATCTGCTGAAGGATGAAAACAGGAAGGTTCTGGAGAGCCCTGGCGAAATGTTTAGTCGGGTTGCAAGAACGATTGCAGAAGTGGATTTGCTGTATAATAGCAATGCAAATGTTGAGCAGACGCGGGAGAAGTTTTACAGTGCAATGGTAAACCTTGAGTTTCTGCCAAACTCGCCAACGCTTATGAACGCAGGTACCAATATCGGACAGCTTTCTGCCTGCTTTGTGCTGCCTGTTGAGGACTCTCTTGGTGGTATATTCGAGGCAGTTAAAAACATGGCTCTCATCCATAAATCCGGAGGAGGGACAGGTTTTTCATTTTCAAAGCTCCGCCCAAAGGGCGATCTCGTAGGCTCAACGATGGGAGTTGCCTCAGGCCCTGTCTCGTTCATGCGAATTTTCGATGTGGCGACTGAAGTTGTGAAGCAGGGCGGGAGAAGAAGAGGAGCAAACATGGGTTTACTGCGATGCGATCACCCTGATATCCTGGAGTTCATAGCAGCTAAGCAGGATGAGAGGATGCTGAGCAACTTCAACGTCTCGGTAGGCGTTACGGACGCTTTCATGCAGGCGGTTGAAAAGAACGAGGAATATGAATTGATAAACCCCCGGAACAAAGAGAAGGTGAAAAAGCTCGGTGCACGGAATGTTTTCGATTTAATCGTAACAATGGCCTGGCGAACAGGCGATCCGGGCATAATCTTCCTTGACGAGATCAACCAGCATAACCCTACTCCTTTGCTTGGCGAAATCGAGAGCACCAATCCTTGCGGAGAGCTGCCACTGTTACCATATGAGTCATGCAATCTCGGCTCGATTAATCTTGCCAAGATGGTTAAGGGTGAAGAAGTTGACTGGGATAAGCTCCGCGATGCGGTTAATATGGCAGTTCATTTTCTTGACAATGTAATTGACGCCAACAAATTCCCGATGCCTGAGACAGAGCAAATTACGAAGGCAAACAGGAAGATAGGACTGGGAGTGATGGGATTCGCTGAAATGCTGATCCAGCTCAAGGTACCCTATGATTCGGAAGAAGCGCTGGCAATAGGTGAGAGGGTTATGAAGTTCATAACAGAGGAGGCAATCAAAAAATCAATCGAGATCGCTGAGCAAAGGGGATCGTTCCCAAATTTCAGAGGCAGCATCTGGGAGAGAAATGGCTACAGCACTATGAGGAACGCCACGCTCACCACAGTTGCCCCAACAGGTACGATCTCGATAATTGCCGGCACAAGCAGCGGCATTGAACCCCTTTTCGCAGTTTCCTATGTCCGCGACGTCATGGAGGGTACACGGTTACTGGAAGCAAATCCGCTGTTTGAAGAAATGGCGATGAAGAGAGGCTTCTACAGCGAGGAATTAATGCTTGGAATTGCCAAGAAGGGAAGCATCCAGGAGATTGAAAGCATCCCCTGGGACGTGCGCAGATTGTTCGTCACCGCTCTCGACATAGCACCGGAGTGGCACGTTAAAATGCAAGCTGCATTCCAGAAACACGTTGACAATGCCGTGGCGAAAACGGTGAATCTCAAACAGGATGCAACCATAGAAGACGTGCGCAGAATATTTCTGCTTGCCTATAAGCTGAGATGCAAGGGAATAACTGCGTACCGATATGCAAGCAAGAAATCGCAGGTGCTGTACATCGGCACGGTTTTAAGCAAAGAATTCGGAAGTGAAGAGCACGTCAGCGCTGCATCGGAGTACTCAGGGGGGTGTCCAGTTGGTGAGTGCCATTTCTAGAGATGCAAGAGGGAGTAAAACATGATTTTCAGACAATTTCGAAGCAACGGGTGTCTGTCGTATCTCATTGCATCGGAGCAGGAGTGCGCAGTGGTCGACCCTTCAGGCGAGCCTGAGGTATTTTTAAAGGCAATCGCAGATCTCAAGCTGCTCTATGCCATCGACACCCACAGCCATGCTGATCACGTTTCTCTCGCTGGAAAGCTGGCGGATGAAACCGGTGCAAAGGTATTGATGAGCAGCAATTTCGAGCTTCAGAGGAAAATCTCGCAGGGAAAGGGCTACGATATAGGCATAGGAGATATTTTGAAGAGCAATGCAGCGATTGAAGTAGACATCCCGGTGCAGGACGGCATGAAACTCGATGTCGGCGGGATATCAGTGGAGGCAATCAGCACGCCGGGTCACACCAAGGATGCGATGTGCCTGCTGCTGCGCGATCGAGTGTTAACCGGCGACACCCTCATGATCGGTCTTGCCGGGAGAACCGATTTACCGGGCGGTGACATCGAGCAGCTATATGACACTCTTTTCAACAGGATTGTAAAATTCAGCGACGACCTTTTGATCTACCCGGCTCACGACTACAGAGGCAACATCAACTCCTCCACAGGATATGAGCGCAGGAACAATGACTTTCTGCAGCCGAGATCGAAGCAGGACTTTCTCAAGTTCGTGCCAAAGATCTATCCACCCGCAGGGCCGAATATGCAGTGCGGCATAAGGGCAAGCGATGCTCCTTCAAAGGATGTCTGCGCTGCAATCGACAGCTACTTCAAAACCGCCCCGAAGGACTGGAACTTAATCGAGGTCAAAGAGTTCAGTCAAAAACTCGATTCCCGGGATAAGCCATTTCTCCTCGACGTGCGAGAGCCAAGTGAATATGCCTCCGGCCATATCAGGGGAGCGGTGAATATTCCGGTTAGAGATATCTCCAGGAATCTTGATAAGCTGCCGGAGAACAGAGACCAGCCGATCGTCACGTACTGCCAGAGCGGAGTGAGATCCGGGCAGGCAGCAATGTATCTGAGGGTCTATGGTTACACCAATGTGAAGTCGCTGGACCATGGAGTGCGCGAGTGGATCGAAAAAGGAGAGGATGTGGAAAAATAGATAGCTGAAAAAAATTGAAAGATAATTATGTAAATTGTAGGGAGGCAAACAATATGAGGGAGGGCTTTGTTTTTCTTTGTTCGAAGTGCGGAAAAGAGAGATGCCACTGTGCAGAGCGAAGTTATGCTGTGCATTGCAGCAGATGCGGGAATTCGCTGGATAGCTGCAGCTGCACCTGTCCATATTGCGGTGAGAGAGATGGATGTGAATGTGCAACTGGCTACAATAGAGCCACAGGTGGATAGGAGGGGGAGATAAATGGTTATTAAAAACAATCTTTCCTGGCTGATCGGCGGCGCTCAGGGCAGCGGCGTGGATACCTCTGCGAGTGTCTTTGCAATGGCGTGCGCAAGGGGCGGGCTATACGCATTTGGCAAGCGGGAGTACTACTCTACGATTAAAGGCGACCACAGCTATTTTCAGATTAGAGTCGGGGAGAAACCGGTGAGGTCTCACATTGACGGTATTAATCTGCTTGCAAGCTTCGATGCCGATACTCTTGCCAGGCATGCATTTGAAGTTGAGAGCAAGGGAGGCGTGATCTACAGCTCAGAGCTGGTCAGCACTAAGATATCCCAGATACCCACGCTGGAGAAAAGAGTGGCAAGCGGAATATTGAGCGAGCTAAAAGGAGGGGAGTCACTTGGAGATTTACTCAAATACCTGGAGCAAAGGGGTGTTAAGCTGTATCCCCTGCCTTACCTGGGTTTGCTGAAGGAGATCGCCAAAAAACGGGGTGATGAAAAGATCGCCAGGCTGGCTATGCTGAATAACACCATAGCTCTGGGCGCAAGTTTTGCGCTGCTAAAATTCGATCTCGAGCTCTTGAACGAAGCAATCAGACGCGGCTTTGCAGGGAAGAAAGATATAGCGGAGATGAACATCACAGCAGGTGAAGAAGGATACAGATATATAAGGGAGAAATTTGGGGACTCTGGATTCGAATATTCACTTGAGAAAGCGAGAGCAGGTGAGCAAAGAATTTTTCTCGCAGGCACTCAGGCAGTCGCCATCGGCAAGCTGCTGGGCGGCGGAAGGTTTCAAACTTACTATCCCATAACTCCTGCTTCGGATGAGAGCGAGTATCTAGAGTCAAATGAGATTATTGAATTGAGCGGGAAAGAAAAGGGCTCGATTCTCGTCTTTCAGACTGAAGATGAAATTGCAGCCATCACAATGGCCACAGGTGCTGCGCTCACGGGCACAAGGGCTTCTACCTCAACTTCCGGTCCGGGCTTTTCCCTTATGGTAGAAGGATTAGGCTATGCAGGGATGAACGAGATACCGGTGGTTATAACATATTATCAGCGAACAGGGCCTTCTACCGGTTTCCCGACGAGGCACGAGCAGGGTGATCTGCGCTTTGCAATTCACGCCGGGCACGGGGAGTTCCCCAGAATAGTTCTCGCCTCTAGTGATATAATAGAGTGTTTTTACGATGCTGTGCTCGCATTCAACTATGCCGAGCGATATCAAACACCGGTGATTCATCTTATCGACAAGGCGATTGCCAACAGCAGCATGGTATGTGGAATGCCCGAGCTGGAAAGAGTAAAAATAGATAGGGGATTGCTCCTGGATGAATGGCAGCTTGAGCACATGGAAGGATACACGCGCTTTAAATTCACAGACTCAGGCGTTTCTCCACGCGCGGTTCTCGGCATGAAAAACGGAGTTTTCTGGTGCTCTGGAGACGAGCACGATGAGCTGGGGCACATCTGCGAGGTGCCCGCGAATCGCTTGGATATGATGAATAAGAGGATGAAAAAGCTCGAAACCGCCGCGAAGGAAATACCCAACAGCGAGAAGGCAAAATTCTATGGAAACGGAAAAGCAGAGACTGCGGTGGTGAGCTGGGGCTCGCCGAAGGGTGCGATTCTGGATGCAATGGAGTTGCTGTTAAAGGAAGGGATAGACGTAAAGTTTATACAGCTGAGATTGCTCAATCCATTTCCCACAGCGCTGGTGATAAAGCAGCTTGAGAACACCAGGAGAAAGATAGACATCGAGATGAACTACTCCGCACAGCTGGCAGGTCTGATTACCCAGCACACGGGCATTAAAATTGATAATCTGATAGTCAAGTATAATGGCAGACCGTTTTCGAGGGATGAAGTATACTCAGGGATTAAAAATACAATACAGGGAACAGCACCCGAGAGGCAGGTGATGGCCCATGGCGCTTGAGCCAGCAAGCTATAGAACCGATGTGCTGATTGAGTGGTGTCCCGGATGCGGCAACTTCGGAGTGCTTGCGGCACTGCACATGGCACTTGCGGAGCTGCAGATCGTGGCAAATAGCGTCGCGATTTTTTCCGGAATCGGACAGGCAGGTAAAACGCCGCACTACGTCAACGCCTATGGAATTCACACGCTGCACGGCAGAGTGCTTCCATACGCTCAGGGTGCAAAGCTGGCGAATACGGATCTGGAGGTCATTGCAATAGGGGGCGATGGCGACGGGCTCGGGATCGGCATGGGACACTTCGTGAACTCCGGCAGGAGAAACATCGACATGCTCTACATGCTGCATAACAATGGCGTTTACGGCCTTACCAAGGGTCAGGCTTCCCCGACTCTGAAGTTCAACGTCAAGACCAAGTCGCTGCCGAATCCGAATCTCAGCTACGGTGTAAACGCGATTGCGGTATCACTTGCAGCCGGTCATACTTTCATAGCGAGAGGCTACGCCTATGATACAAAGCACCTGAAGGAGCTGATCAAGCAGGGAATTCGCCATCGAGGCTTTGCCTTCCTTGAGATTCTGCAGCCCTGTCCCACGTATAACAACGTCAACACCCGGGAGTGGTACTCGGGTGAGGATAGAATCGATCCGAAGACTGGCAAACCCGTGCCCAGGATATACAAGCTGGAGGAAACCGACTTCGACCCGCTTGTAAACACCGGTGAAGAGGAGGAAGCGCATCGAAAGATAAGTGCAGCGCTGGAAAAGTCACGCGAGTGGGGTGACAGGATACCGATCGGCGTGTTCTATCAGAATGAAAAAGTGCCGACCTATGATCAGCGCCTGTCAAACCGGATTCCTGATTACAGCAGGATGGCACCTGCAAAGCAGGCAATTGCAGCAGCCGACGGCTCACCACTGGCGAAGATCGCTAGGCTGCTGGAAAACTTGAGGGTGAGCTGAGCAATCAAATTGCACCGCGAAATCCACCGAATACGTCTCTGGCAGATTGAATAAGAGTATGCTCTGTGTCAATTTCTCTCCCCTCAAGCTTCTCCAGTCTGGCGATTCTGAAGTAAGCAGGGGGATGGGGATCCCAGCTGAGCCACTCCTGAACTCTGTATTCAGGCGCTCTTTCGTACCGAAGTCTTTGAAAGCTGATTTTGCGCAGCGCACTGGCGAGCACTTCCGGTTTACCAATTTTTATCGCGGACTCTAAATCGGCTCGCGCTTCAAAGAACTTGGCGATAAAGTAAACAGTGCCCATAGCAAGAATAAGATAAATGAAAGGTGCAGCCAGAAAAACTGGAAGGAAAACATAGATTCGAAGGAGGTACTCGGCAGCTGTGAGGGCGAATAGAATGATGGAATCCCTTCCGTTGAGATGCGCCATCTCGTGTCCAATAACGCCATATATTTCATCCTCATCGAGCTGGACCAGCAAGCCCGTGGTTATCATTATCGTGCCGCGATCCGGATTTATCCCGGATGCCGCTGCATTTGGAACCATGCTGTTTGACAAGGTAATTTTGGGAACAGGCAGGCTGAATTTCTGAGAGGCTCGCTTCACCAGCCCGTAGACATTCACCTGCTTGGCTGCCATTCGCTCTGGCACGCATTCAACTCCATATTTTTTGAATATCTCTTCCCCGTATTCGCAGGTTGGCTCTTTCCCCACTGCGAATGTCTTTTCGTAGATCTCTCTCTTCATTTTAAGGAGCACGTCTTTCCCGTATTGCTGCTGAAATCTGCTGGACTCCTCTGCGGGCAGTTGATACTGCAGCAGGTAAACAAACGGATTCTTTTCATCCACCCTCCACTTTCCCAGCCTGAGCATTATCTTATCTGCAAATATTATTGTCAGCAGTTGAATGGCTATCACGAGCAAAGCGGCGATGTAGCCCAAGAAGCTGAAGAGCAGTATGCTTATCGTGATCGTTAGGATGTAGAAAAAAACCATGCTGTCGCTGAATATTCGATCAGCAGCGCGCTTTTTAACACCCGGTACTGATTCGGGCAACACCTGCTCACCTTTTACCCATGCAAAATAGATGGTCTGCTTCCTGATTTTTTCCTCATAGAGCTGCAGGCCTATTATCAGATCCTCTTTTATCTCCTCAAGTATGTCGGGCAGCACCTCTTCGCTGTGAATCATTTTAACCTTAACAGGGCTCTCGGCTTTTATGCTAACCTCAACGCTGTGCTTTGCATCAGTAAAAGCAAGTTCACCTGCAGCTCTCCTGATATCAATGAACACATCGGGATGGGGCTTCAGGTAATATTCATAGATATAATTTACTATGCCTTCAAGATAGGCCGGTGAAAGCTCTGTGTCGATAGCAAAAGCCGTCTCGGACATCTACCTGATGCCTCCTGATGTGGTTAATTAAATTATATTCATCCCCTTTTAAATTCTTATTCAGAATGCCGATACGGACAACAATTTATAGTGGCAAGACATCATGGATCTTAGGGAGAAACATAAGGGGAGATAGTATGACATGGTGGAAGTGCACAAACTGCAGTTATACCTTTCAGTCGTCAAAGCCTCCGAACACGTGTCCAAGCTGCAAGCAAAACTGTGCATTTAAAGATATAACCTGCTATATCCCGGAATGCGGCGGTCCGGAACATAAAGACCCCAGGCTTTAAGGATGTGCTATTGCTATGAGCCATATTTGCAATCTCTGTGGCCAAGAGATGAGAGAAGTCAGCGATATAATGGTTCGCAGTTTAACAATCAGGGGCTGGAGATGCGAATGCGGAAATGTTCATGCAAACCCGGAAGATCTGGACCTTACGATAAGGTATTATGATACTAAAGGCATGGCCTGTGGAACAACCCTGGGAGATGCTGAGAAAAAGAGAGATAATATCACAGTGACTTCGATTGAGTGGAAAAAAGATCTCGAGTTCGCTGTGACCTTTGACATTGAAAGCCTCGGCGAGCTGACAATGGATGAACCCCCTCCACAGGGCATGGGAAAAGGGCCAAATCCGACCAGGCTGCTCTCAGCAGCAGTTGGATACTGTCTCACCGGAAACCTGCTTTTCTGCCTGCAAAAATCCGGAATCGAGGTAAGTGATCTAAAAACTATAGTAAGCGCTAGCGTGGCTAGAAATCCGGAGGGGAGATGGAGGGTGAGCGAGATCGTTGTGAAAATTTCCCCCAGCCTTGCTAGTGAGGATAGAAAAAAGCTTGAAGATTGCATTAACCGCTTCCGAGATTTCAGCGTAGTAGGGCAGAGTGTTAGCGATGGCATAGATGTAAAGGTAGTAGTAAACGAGACTGTGGAGAAATGAATATGGTTAGAGGATTGAAGATCCCAATCGAAATTGAAGAAGAAAGCGTGCCGTATAAAGCGCCTGTGCCGACTCCTGTAATGGTG
Organism: uncultured Methanocellales archaeon; assembly: GCA_964631075.1. Classification (GTDB taxonomy): domain Archaea; phylum Halobacteriota; class JAWCLZ01; order JAWCLZ01; family JAWCLZ01; genus CAZVYP01. The sequence continues at coordinate 4,874 of CAZVYP010000042.1, read as the reverse complement.
CCACCGAAGCACGAGCACTACGGCGGTGACGTGAGAATCCCGAGTGTTGACGTGATCGATGAGGGTGAATGGTACAAGGTTATAGCGGACCTGCCAGGAGTCTCGGAGGACAAGATCAAAATTCATCTGTCTCGCAAGTCAATTGAGATCTGCTCGGAGTTAGAAATAACCCGGGAAGAAAAAGGCTTGAAATACGTTTGCAGGGAAAGATGTCATTCAAATCTCTGCAGGTATTTTGCATTTCCATATGAAGTTCTTCCATCCGGTGCAAAAGCGTTTTTGCGTAACGGAGTGCTGGAGGTAAAAGTCCAAAAGGTGAAGAGTGGAGAAGCAAAAAAGAAAAAGGGTAAGGGATAACCTTGGGCTTAAAAATAAAGGCATACACAATAAGCACCTGTCCCCATTGCAAGGCGACAAAGCAGCTGCTTAAGGAACTTGGAGTTGAATTTCAGTTTATCGATGTTGATCTGCTAATTGGCGAGAGGCGAAAGCAGGTGCTTGAAGAGGTCAGGAAGATAAATCCCTATATGAGTTTTCCAACGATTATCATCGGCGATAAGATAGTCATCGGACATAGAGAGAGCGAGATCAGGGAGGCGCTTAGAAAATGAATCCCCGGGTAAAAATATATGGTCTGAGCACCTGCGGGTTTTGCAGGCGCACAAAAGCACTGCTGAAAGAGCTCAAAGTTGAATATGAAGAAGTCGATATCGACAATCTCGAGGGTGCCGGAAAAAAAGAAATGATGCTGGAGGTAAAGAAGCTTAACCCGGATTTGAGCTATCCGACTCTTGTGATAAACGGAGAGGTAATAGTCGGATTCGACGAGGCAAAGATCAGGGAGGTACTGAAGCGATGACACTTCCGACACCTGAGGAGTATGAAGCAACTCTCAAGAAATTTGCGGAGAAAACAGGTTATACGCTGAATCCTGACCCGGTTATGCTGCGTGAAATCGTGCTTGGTTTGCTCGAAAATCGAAAGCGCTTCGGCTATGCTTCCTGCCCGTGCAGGGTTGCAAGCGGCAAGTTTCAGGATGATAAGGACATCGTTTGTCCCTGTGCATATCGCGATCCGGACTTGAAGGAATATGCACGCTGCTACTGCGCGCTGTATGTAAATGAGGATTATATAAGCGGGAGAAAACGCCTGGCTTCAATTCCCGAAAGAAGGCCGATCGAGAAGTACCTTGGAAGTTTATAAATGAGCGGGATCGAATGGCACGAGTGGGGCAACGAGGCATTCGAGAAGGCTTTAAAGCTGGACCGCCCAGTTCTGCTCTCTTTAAGTGCGACGTGGTGCCACTGGTGCCACGTGATGGACTCAACTTCTTACTCCAGCAAAGAAGTTATCGACCTCGTAAATTCCCAGTTCGTGCCCATTCGCGTGGATGTCGACAAAAGACCGGATATATCCGACAGATACAACTTCGGAGGCTTTCCCACCACTGCATTTCTAACTCCAGAAAGAATCGTGATAACCGGCGGCACGTACATACCACCCGAGATGCTGAAAGCCCTGCTTGCAGATGTCACAGTGCTCTATAAGAGGGATAAAGAAAAGCTGCTGGTAAAAGAGAAAACCACTCCTGTAAAAGCAAAGAAGATTGAAGCCGCGGATCTCAGCTTCCAGCTCTCCGAAGCTGAAACTATAATCTTCGAGTTCTTCGATCCGGTTAACGGCGGCTTTGGCATGGAGCCAAAATTCCCGCAGCCGAAGATCATCGACCTGGCCCTTTTTTACTACCACCTCAAACCGGATAAAGACGTGCTGGCAGTGATAACCAGAACCCTCAACAGGATGAGAAACAGCAAGCTCTACGATAGCGAGGAGGGAGGGTTTTTCAGGTACTCGATAACCGGAGATTGGAGCACGCCGCATTACGAAAAAATGCTGGAAACTAATGCACTGCTGCTCAAAAACTACGTTGAAGCCTATCACGCTATTGAAGATATGAGATATTTTGATACCGCAAAAGGAATTATCAGATATATCGACAAAAATCTCAGCAATCAAGAAAGCGGTGGATTCTATGGCAGCCAGGATGCAGACGAGCAGTACTATCAATTGCGAATGGATGAGAGGCAGAAAAAGCAGGCACCCAGGGTTGATAGAACCCTGTATGTAAACTGGAATGGACTCGCCACTTCAGCCTATCTCCAGGCGTACTCAATTATGGATCTGGAATCATGCAGGGAATTTGCCCTGAAAACCATCGATTTCTTATTAAAAAATTGCAGCAGCGAGAAGGGCATGTATCACTACTACGACGGTGCTTCAAAAATTGAAGGATTGCTTAGAGATCAGGTTTACTTGGCAGGTGCAATAATTGATGCATACCAGGTAACAGGGCAGATAAGATATCTTGAAAGCGCGAGAAAAATTGCAGACACAATGCTCGGAGAATATTATGACAGGGAAGCAGGAGGCTTTTTTGATATTGCAGCAAAAAAGGAGGGCAAAGTTACTCTTGAGAGACATAAGGCTCCGGTGGAGAATTTTGCAGCCGCAGATTTGCTCGCAAGGCTCTACCATCTGACAGCCGATGAAGAGTACAGAAAGCAGGCTACTTCAACACTTCTGCTCTTCTCCGATTTATATCCGGAAATGGGATTTCAATCCGCCGATTTTGCCCTTGCATCGCTCAAGCTGCAGCAGAGTCCGGTGCTGATCAGAGTTGTAGGCAGCAGAAGCGACGAAAGAACAATAAAGATGTTGAAGGAAGCGCTGAGGATTTACGAGCCAAGAAAAATAGTTCAGCTCTTTGATCCTGATGAAGATTCGGAAAAATTACCCCACCTGAAATTTCCAGCTCGAGAGGAGCCAGTAGTTTATCTCTGTATTGAAGATATCTGTTTGCCACCTATTGTAGAGATCAAGCAGATGAGACAGAAAATTGAGGATTTTAAATTTCCTGCAGAAAAAATTTAAATGAATAACGCTGAATGTTTAGCAGGAGGTGAATGAAGAAATGCAGTGCGGTTGTGCGAAGAAGCCGGTGACAAAGAAAAAGCAGACAAAGAAAAAGTCAAAGAAGTGAGCCGATGAATTGAGCCTTGATTAAGGTAGATTATGGTTAAAATTTGGAACAAGGCTATGTATTATTGAATGAATTTTGTTATTGGTGGGGAAAATGAAGATATGGAGATGCAAGCGCTGTAAAAAGCTCTTTAAAAGGGAGAAGCCGCCGATAGATGCGTGTCCTCATTGCTCTTCAAAGGATGGATATCAACCCCTTGAAGACGAAAACATAGTTGGAGATTAGGTGTTAGCAATGCCGCCCGTAATAATCGAGGATAAATGCACTGGCTGTGAGGCCTGTGTTGCTGCCTGTCCGAGTGAAGTGCTGGCTATGGATGAGAAGCTCGCAAAAGTGGTTAAGCCCGAGAACTGCCTTGAGTTCTGGGACTGCATAGAGTCCTGCGCATTTGAAGCCATAGTGAAGCCCGAAGGGTGCAAGATATCGGGAGGGAGCAGATGCAAAATGTAAAGCCGGATCGAAAGCTCGATTGCCTTGGTTTGTACTGCCCTATGCCGATCTTCAGGACCAGAGAAGAAATTGATAAGCTTCAGGCTGGAGAAGTGCTTGAAATTCTTGCAGACGATCCTGCGGCAGAGGAGGATATAGCGCGCTGGGCAAAGCGAACCGGAAATGAAGTGCTCGAAATGAAGAAAGAGGGCAGCGTTATTAGATTTTTAATCAGAAAAAAGTAAGAACAATGGGAGGTGGACTGGATGACTAGGGGGGTTCAAGCAAAATATATATAAGCCTGGAGAGGCATAAATTTGTTCGTAGTTAATCGAATGTTCGTAATATAGCGAACCGAAAAAACGAGGTGAAAAAAATGGCTGAAAAACAGAAGATATTATATGTACAGACAAGCGGAATAGACACGCCAGAGAGACTTTACTCACCCTTTGTACTCGCAATGACTGCAAAGGCAATGGGAATAGATGCAATAATATACTTCCTTGGCACGGGAATAACCGTGGTAAAAAAAGGAGAAGCCGAGAAAATCAAACTGGGCAGCTTCCCGTCGCTGAAGGAAATGATGGATCAGGCGGTGAATGCAGGAGTCGAGCTGATGGTCTGCGAGCAGAGCACACAGCTCATCGCGCTCAAGAGGGGCGACTTCGTGCCGGCAGCGAAAATAGTCGGCGCAGCAACACTCAACGACCTGGTGCTTGATGCAGACGGAACAATGTGGTTCTAAGCAAGGTTAAAACACAATCAATATAATAAGCAATTACGAAATAAAAAAAATGGGGTGAGAAATTGACACATCACATGAAGAAAGGGGAGAAATACTGGTGCCTGATCTGCGGCAACGAAGTAAAGATTTTGAAGGTGCGCAAAGGAGTGCTTACCTGCTGCAATCAGCCGATGGTAAAGGCAAGCGAAGATATAGTTTCAAGTGACTGAAATGACAGGAAAAATATACCTGGACCACGTATCCGCAACACCTCTGGATAGTCGAGTAATAGAGGCGATGATGCCATATTTCAGCGAGGCATTTGGAAATCCCGTGTCCATTCACTCCTACGGCATTGAGCCAAAAAAAGGGATAGAAGCAGCGAGAAAGAAAGTCGCAGAGCTGATAAGCGCAGAAAAGCCAAGGGAAATAATCTTCACCTCAGGCGGAACCGAAAGCATCAACCTGGCGATAAAGGGCGTTTCATTCCGGAATAAAGACAGAGGCAATCAAATAATTACAACGAAGATCGAGCACATGTCCACGCTCAACACCTGCAAATATCTCTCCAAATTCGGCTTCGAAACCACCTATCTACCTGTGGATAAATACGGCTTTCCTGACATCGAAGCTCTGAAAAACGCTATTACAGATAAAACAATTTTGATCTCGATCAGCTAT
>CAZVYP010000041.1:0-18188 GCA_964631075.1 uncultured Methanocellales archaeon | reverse complement strand
AAAACGGGGCAGGGGATGGGTGCATTTGCAATCTATGGATTTAAATTTTTTTATATACCTTCACGAAAAGGCTGCACTCAGACATATCGCAATCGATTTTCGCTCCATATTCTCTGAACAAACCCTCTAACATAATTTTATCTAATCTATAATCTAGCAAGATTAATGTTCGGATCATGGATCAGTATTTTCAATGTATAATCGTCGCCGTCGTCTGAGTAATTCACTGTTTCATACCAGTTTGAAGCATTTGTGTTAATGACTACTGCATCTGTAATTTCTCTTTCTCTTAAACTGCCTTTTTTAAGGGCTTCTGAAGATACCATTCTATTAAAAAATGCCAAATTTCTCAAGCAGATCTTTGATTCGATCGATATCGGCGGTTTTAATAAGCTCCGTGCATAAATCCGTGCCACCGAGGCACTGGCACGTTTCTGGGAAGCATGGAAAATCGAAAGAAAATGAGAACCTGATGTGAAATGCCAGGTGACGGGTTGAGTGAAATGGATTCGATGTGTGTAGCAATTGTAATTGGTCTCTTATACAGCGCTAATAGTTACTTTCTTGAAGCTCGAACTGATATATGAATCTCTCGCCAGCAGCGCAGATAAGAGTGAAAGGATCAGATATTGAGGGCGAAGGGGGAATTTTTATCACGCTGGTTTTTCTTTTATAGTTTGTGCTCGTCGATCCAGTTCTGGAAAAGCGAGGCAATTTTTTCAAATTTGGCTCTTCCCTCGGGCGATAGCCTGCGGTTTTTTGAAATTGTTTTTGCCTTATTCAAACCGGTTAGCGCCACGAACAGTGCCAGTCCTTTGACGGTGCGGTCGCCGCTGTGGTATAGCTCGTCAAGCTTCTCCACGCTTTTTCTCGCGAGCTCCATGGTTCTAAACCTCAGGATTCCGTCAAACATCAGGGAAAGCTCTGCTTCCTGCTGGGACGCGATGACGCTATCTGCTGCGCCGCTTGCTCTTCTTACGATTGTGCTCACATAGCTGGTGGTGGTATTGAATGTTCTGGCGATCAGATCTATATCATCAGTCTGCTTTGCCATCTCGATGATCTGGGCTTTTTTCGAGAGTTTTTGATTTTGTGGTTCAGTCGGGGGCTGGGGCATGATATCACGTCAGTGTTAATATAAGCCAGAGGGGGGTGAGAATTCGTTTGCTATAAACACTCCCAGATGGCCACACATTCTAAATTATCGTTCATTAAGTTTAAAATTTGTGTTATTTATATCGTGAAGATCAGTTTATCAGCTGATCTGAAGCTTAACGAAGTCCACAAAAGAACTCAAAACCCAGCTGATCTCCCCGGGCACGGCTCTTATTGTGCCTATGAGCGAAGCTAACTGTGGTAAAGCGAAGTCGAGCCAGAGAGGCAGAGTTATTATTGTTAATGCAATAGCTATCATTGCAAAAGCTACTGCAGCGTGAATTTTTCTCATGTTCGCCTCAGCAGCATGAAAATGTTCATATGAACAACTATAAAAATTTAATGTTTTTTACAATTATATCTAAAAAAATAGATTATACAACCATAAACTACATTATATTCTATAAAATTACTAAAATATTGAATATTTGAGTAAAATTTTAAATATGGGCTCCGATATACATTATTTATATGATCGATCAGCTGGTTAAGGGCGTGGCGCTGTTTGAAGGGTCGAACGTGCATATGTCCACCAGCGATGGCGACCTGGATTACAGCAGTTACATACGTCTCTTTAGCGAAGAAGATGCTCAGGAAATAACCGTGATCAAAGAAGACAGCATGATTTATGGAAAAAAATATGATAAAATCATCATCATATTAAACTTAAATAATACCGGCCCCCAGGGAAAGGTCGGATCACACTCATTCTTACTTTTAAGAGGAAGAGCGATATGCCGCGACCTAAATGCCCTGTATACAAGTCAAAGCCCGCAGCTGAAAGAGATCCTGAAGTACAGGACCGAGTTTGATAAGCTGGAAAAAAAGGAAAATGCTGCGATTAAAGACACGTCTCCATCAGCGATCGTGGCCGTGGGTGAGCCGCAGGAGAATGCCCGCGCTGAGAAAGCAGAATCTGCTCTTGAGCAAAAAGAAACAGCAGCAGAAAGAGAGAAACCTGTTGAAGTAAAACCGGAATCCCAGGTGGAGCGCAGGGAGGAAAAAGAAGCAACTGTGGCGGAGAAAGCGGAGCCCCGGGTGGAAAAGATCACATCAAGATACAAGAAAAAAGAGCCCTTAGTGGTAAAAGCGCACCCAGGCGAAAGACAGAAGGAACCTGAAGCCGAGAAAATAGAGCCTCAGACAGTCAAGGCAGAGCACGAAAAACAATTCCAATCTCCTGCAGCACCGCAAAAGCAGGATAAGCCAAAGCTGTTCGACTCCCTGGCATTGGGCGTATATCAGGGAGCTGTAAAAAAAGAAAAAAAGAAAGAAAAGAACGAGCAGCCTGTGCCTGAGGAAAAGGCCAAAATATCGGTGAGTGAGAGAACAGAGCCCGCTGTAGAAACGCAAAATAATGGACCAGCGGTTACGGGAGAAGCGCCAGCAGCCGGAAAATCAGAAGAGATAGAAGAACTCGAGGAGCTGGCGAGAGAAATAATAAAGTTTAAGAAAACCTGGGCCGACAAGAAGAAGTAAATGATCGAAATCAAGCCGGCCAGCGAGGAAGTCGAATACCTTAAAAATAAGTACAATCCTGAGATAAGGAACTTCAGCTGGGAATTTCCAAATGTAGATATGCCGATGCCAAAAAAAGGTCAGACGGCGAGTGCAGTCGTTGTAATAATTAATAAAAATAGATTTATCATGATCAAAAAGCCCTATGCTCACTGGGGCTTTCCAATAGCACAGGTACTGGGGGAACAGGTGGAGCAAGCAGTTATAAGAGAGGCAAGATCGCTCGGGTTTGAAGTCGAGATCGAAAAGATGCCTGCGATTAATATCGTCGATATGATATTCAGAGACAGCTCCACGCGCACCTGGTACTTCGTATTCAAATGCAGCACGAGTGCAAAAGACGAGGACATAAAAATCGACAGAGGCAAGATAGAGGATATGAAATTCTTCAGCGGATGGGATTTCTTCTTTGACGTAGATCCACTCGCATTCTCAGCGTGGGCATATGAATGGACAAAAATGGTGCTCAAAGACGTTGACATAATAGAAAAAGAAGGCGCTTAGTAAACAATCACCCATCTCTCGCCAGATGCAGGATTGTGAACAAACTCAAAGGTGAGGAGATATCTTCCGCTTTTCAACAGCAAGCCCCTCCCACTCGGCACTGCCACACCTCTTTCATCTCTTGAAGCAGCAGATATACTGATATCAACATATTCAACATGCTTCCCGCAACCCTGTACCTGATAAACAATCATTCTGCCTGCCTTTAAATCATCAGGGTCGCTGCCGAGTGAGAGATATGCGATGCTCTCAGGTAAATTAACCTCAAGCACGCGCTTGCAGCCATCACTTGCATCGCTGTAAAGAAGATTCCGGGGCGCTCCCTGCTGAATCGACGCAATCGCCAGCATAATCCTGCCTGTCTCCCGCTCAACATCAGTCTCGCAGGCAGGAATCCTTACATTCAGCAGACCCTGAATAACAAAGCCAGAAATCATTGCGAGTAAAATCGTATAGCACAGCAGCTTCAACGGAGCAGTGACTATGCCCCAATCATCGCCGAGCATCTAATTCCTCCTGTCCCAGATAGCAAGAGACACCTCGGCTCTGCTCAAATTCAAGCGAGCGAATAATTCATCCAGGAAATGCTCTTTCAGAGCGAGGGCTCGATCGACGGCTGAAACAGTTTTATCTGCAGCCCTGTCGATCACGCGATCCAGCAATTTTTTAACCTGCTCCTTTATCAGCGGATCAAGATCTGCCTTAATCCTCGTCTTCAAATAGCTCTTAAGCTGTTCATTCGCATCGCCTCCGGCAGAAGCAGCTATCGCCTTCGCAACTTCATTGCTATCCACCGAGCTGTTATAGTTCGAGATTAGCTCATCGCCCAGAAACACCGGATTGCTCTCAACCCCGCGCAGCTCGTCAAACTGGCTCAAGCCGAGATTTTGCTTCAGCGTTTGCCTGAACAGTTCCTCGACAGCTCTATCGGCAATTTTTTCCACTATCTTCTCAGTGGCATTGCAGAGCCGCTGCTTAACCCGCTCCTTAAAAACAGTTTTGTTAATCCTTTCAGCATCGTAGTCAGCAACATCCCCGTCGATCTTACGGAGTTCTTCGTTGATCTCAGCCTCAGCCCACTCTCTGGTAATAACATTTTCATAAGGCATCGTGATCATTGCTTTTTCCACGAAGGCACTTGCAGGAGGTCTTTCTCCGGCTTTAATTTCCCCCCCGGCGGGAATGCCGATAAATGGACGCCACTTCGCCTCAAAGCAATAAGAATAGCGATCCCCGAGCTGTCGATCGAGGTAGCCTGCTAAAAGGCCTTTAATCTCCCGATCGTATTCCTCGGTAAAAATGTTAAGGCGAAGCCTAGAGCTATTACCATAAATATAAAACTGCGCAGCCAGACACTCTGCGGTGAGATCGGCAAATGTCTTATGCTTATTCTCACGCCCGGCGATCATAGTAGTGGTTTTCCTGTACAGATCTGATCTTTCCATACCCGTGATTGCATCCATCTGTGTGCCTGCAAATCTGTACCCGAAATTATCGACTTTGCAATTCAAAATTGTGAGCAAAATCGAAGAGCTGTCCAACTGCCCCTTTTTATCGATCAGAGAAATTGCCTGCAAATTGCCGATTAAAACAGGTGAGATGATAAGCGAGGCAACGGATACAAGGCTGAGAAAAATTATTGCATCCATCGTAGAAGAAAAGCCGCAGTCATCGCCGAGCATTTATTATCTCTCCCAGAGGGTGACCTTCAAACTCCCATCAACGTTCTGAGCAGGATTTACCCTCACCGAAACCGGAAGTGAGGCACTGCTCCTGATGACCCAGAGATCAGGCGTATCTCCGATGATCCATATTCTATCTCCCGCTGTGACAGTGATCTGTATGCCGAATCTGTGATTCCAGCTATCAAGCAACTCCTCAGCATCTGCCTGATAGCAATCCAGCTTCTCCACATCAAGCAGGTCTTCCCGGGTGCTAAAGGCAAGTTCGCCCTTTAACTTCTGAGCCAGGAAATTTACATCGGAACAGTGCTCCATCGCAAAAGTCTTCGAAGCGTAGGTGGCATAGGCACCGCCGACGAGCACCAGGAAAAGCAAAAAACCGGTTAATATCAGGCTGATTGCGAGTAAATCTGAATACGGCTCGGTAATCGCATCATCGCTGCTGACTAACGAAGACATAACCCCTCCTCTTGCCATTATCAAAGTAGATGTACTCCTTTTCCAGCAAAAGTTGCCTGTCGCGGTTAAGAGTTACAGGATGAAGCGAAGAGTTCAAAGCTATGGAATAGAAAAGCCTGCTCAGATTCGAGGCATTTGCAGAGTCGAGCCCGTGTTCACGGTCTCCCTCGCCTCCAAACTCTTTCTTCAGAAACAACCGCATATCGCTGGTGTTATTCCAGAATAAGTTACTCGCAGGGTACACGCAGGTATGCAGTGGTCTGACGTAGCTTGCATCTTGATTCGAGCTTGAGACGGTTATATATTCGCAGCTAATTGCACATCTGTAGCTGCCATCATTCAACCAGAAGCTATGCCTGTAGGGAAATTGCTTTAAATCGACTTCCTCGATTCGGCAAGCGATTTCCGAAGCAATATCCTGAAGCAGAATCTGCTCATTCGCGGGTATGGTCAGTTTGAACACACCGCAAATAGCAAGCAGCAAAATCGAGCCCGCAAACAGTATACCGATGCTTGAGATCACATAATCCACCCAGGCGCTATCGTCTCTCAGCATCTGATTGCTCCCTCTGAAAGATCATAACATAGGTCTGATTTCCGGTGTGAACAAGCTCGAGATAGACGTCATAGCTCCCGGGGTATAGAATTGCTGGTTTATCGGTCAGAGGCACAGGAGTGCCGTTTTTATATTCAGCGGCGCAGAACTTCACATTCGAAGAAAAACTCTGCATCCTGCCATTTTTAAGCTTAAAGCAGTAAAGATTGGCTTCCACATCACTTCTGCTGCCCTTTAAACTCAGATCGACATCCCCCCCTGTGCCGAAGGCAGCATATTTAATCGACTCTGGTAGCTGCAGGCTCAGCACCTCCAAATTCCCATTGCTTATATAATCTCTACCACCACCAGATCTGTGCAGAAGCAGCGCGCTTTTCTCTATTCGCTGCATTTCACCCAGTGCCTGCTGCTCACTTATTTGCAGCACATATTCCTTCTCAGCACAAATGGCCAGGGAAAGTAAAACAGCAAAAAGGAGCACCGCAGCGACGAGGCGAAACGTAAGATATTCGGATGCGAAGCAATCCCGCAATAAGGACTTGTTTTCAATCATATACAGAATCAGTTTTGCATTGGTATTTCGATATTTATAGCTTTCCTAATTTTATCAAAAATGAAATTTAATATACCTTCCTGTCTTATCAAAGGGCTATGCTGAAAATTAATCATCCGGAGTTAGATTTCTACGGCAGGTTGCTCACAATAGAACAGGCACTGAAGAGCTTTGAAGGTAGACTGCGCGGAGTCGAATACCGCATTTCATACGACGATCAAAAAACACTTGAGGTAATAGAAAAAAGTGAGGGAATTACTCTAGGCGAGCTAAAACAGTTCCTGAGCCTGGTGGAAGGGAAAATATTCGCGCTTGAAGCCATGGTTAAAGATCTCAACGCACAAAAAGCAAAGCTGCTTGAGGAAATCGAAGAGAACAATGCAAAGCTCAAGGCAATCGAAGCCAGAAATGCCAATCTGGAAAAAAGCATATTTGAATTGCAAAAGCAAAAGCAGAATAATCCAGGTACGCTATCGATCAAAATACCGGTCGACATAACAGGACTCGTAGCAGCCGCGTGCATGCTCATAATCGCAGTCCTGCTTGGAACGAACAACATCGAGATACTGCGCACCCCGGCTTTTTCAATGACAGTCGGAATTGCCTTCATCTTCGCAGTAGCAGGCAAGCGGTTATTGACAAAAAGCACCGCGGTGAAATAAAATTTAATATCAGATAGTGCATTATTATCAAACGGGAGACAATGCCTGTACCGAGCATACAGGTAGTTCATTCCGGCGATAGATGGAAGTGCCTGAAGTGCGGCGAATGCTGCAGAACACTGCGGATCGATTTAAATATAGATGACCTGCGAAATCTCGGCAGCCTGCTGGACTACAAGCTCGACGCATTTATATCAAACTCCTTCCAACCGCATATCCGCTCCAAAGGACGGAAATGCAGGCACAAGGGATGCTACTTCTTCGACGACCAGAAAGCGCGGTGCACAATATACAAACTGAGACCTGCGACCTGCCGTTGCTACCCATTTCTAATAGCACCATCTGAGGTAGCGATGGCAAACGGATTTGAAGCAAGCAAAGCAGACGTGGTATGGCGCGAGCGCGGACCATTCGTGCTCCTGTATCAAACAAATTGCAAAGGCTTTGGCAGAGGAAAAGCAATCGATCTGGAAAAAAATGTGGATCTCTGCTTAAAAACAGTATTCGACTTCGCAAAGCTGCTGAGGGCAAACTGGAGCTGGTACGCAGAGCTCGAAAAACTGGAGATATAAACACAGAGAGTTACGGCGAAAATGAAATATATGCAGCCTGCGTATTTCTGGGTGTCCTAGCACAATTAGCGGTGGATTTGCCTTGATTAAGAAAGGCCTGGATGAGTTCTCCTTTAACTTGGTGATCTTGCTACTGCTTTTCTTTGTGATTTATCTTCTCGCAGGTAGCCTCCGCGTTGATTTTCCGGATATCCAGGACCATAGCAAGGCAGCCGAGCGCATAGCCAGTGGAAGCATGCTCTACAGAGATCACATCAGCTATATTAATACTTATCACTACCCACCGGTGTTTCTTTATACACTGGGAGGGATTTACTATCTCTTCGGGGTCAACATTTTAATTGTCAAGGGCGTGCTTGCAGTTTTTAACATCCTGGCAGGATTATTAGTTTATATAATTGCCAGACACGCATTTGATGCAAAGCAGGCAAGATTCACTCTACTGCTTTTCCTGGTGAATCCGCTTACGATCTCAGCAGTGTACATCGGCTACTGTGACAACTTTGTAGTGTTCTTCATGCTGCTCTCGATTTACATGCTTATCAGGGAAAGGCCTCTGCTTGCCGGCACCGCACTTGCCGTGTCCTTCATGAGCAAGCCGTTTCCAGTGCTGCTTTTGTTCGTGCTTACTCCTTACTATCTAAAGGAGCAGCGCCAGCAATTTCTTTTTAAGTTTCTACTGGCTTTTTTCCTATCAGTACTATTAATATCCGCGCCATTTTTAATACTCTGTCCCGGGGAGTTCCTGCACTATGCATTTCTCTTCAACTTTGAGCGCTATCCTGATAGCCTCAGCCTGTACTTTTATTATCTACCCTGGCTGCAAGACGGTATCCTCCCGGTGGTATTCCAGGCAGTCTTTACTGCATGGCTTTCCCACAGCATTTTTAAATCACAGAAAAAAGGGCTGACTTTTTTGCTACTGAGCGCCCTGTTCCTCTTTCTGAGCTTTATAACATTGAACAGAATTAACTATCCACATTACCTGATCTACATCGTACCCTTCTTCACCATCGTACTTGTTGAGAGCTACCTGCTGAAAAAACGTTTTTCCACTTTTCTATTGTGGAAGCAGCTGGTCATATTGATCAGCGTGACCATGCTCGGAGGTCTGATTTGGGCATATGGCTGGACCCAGGGAGCTTATGACTTTAAATCCAGCATTTACTTCTGGATAGGAAGCGCGATCTACTTCACGGGATGCTTTTACATCATGGCCCTGCTATACATCGAACTGAATAGCTTCAAATTTGAGAGACAATGCTCGATCTGAGCTGGCTAAAAAACACACCCCCCAATCAACTTCTTCGCCCACTTCAGCTTCTTCTGCTTGGTCTCCCTAACGCTTTTGTCCTCAAAGTCGAAGCCGAGCAGGGTTATGCTTGCAGCTCCCATTGCCTTGGTAAATGAAGATTACCGCAGCAGCTCTTTCATAGCATTCGTAAATTCTTTCATCACTTTTAAATCATTTTGAAGTACACCAGAGACCTCTTCAAGGTTTAACTCCCAGTATATGTGGACTAAAACATTTCTGAATCCAGCCAGATCAGATAGCTCGGCTGCAAGTTCTTCTGAAATTAATCCTTCTGCTCCAAGAATTTCGAAGGCCTCTCTATATGTGGTAGGCTTTTTCAATCCTTTTTCAGCAATCAAATACGTGGCAGCATCAATAGCTGCTTGGATGCTCACCAGCAAAGCGTGAAGCACCATGTTCCTTTTATCCCTATCTTTCCTCAGCTCTTCAAGAGATATGCTTTTATACCTCTCCCAGTCTTTCAAAGCCTCATTCAACTCCCTCAGATGAGCAAGCAGCCTCATATCAAGTCCTCATCAAAAATTTCCTGTCCAGCCAGGCATACATCTCTTTAAAATCGAGATAAGTTGAAAGAAGCCTGGATTCATATTCCACTCTTTTAACATCATCTTTTGAAAATACTACTACACCTTTCTTCAAAACCTCATGCTGAAACTCAACAGGGGAGTAGTTCAACAGCTTAATATCAAACTCCAGCCTAGGTTTAACCCGCCTCTCAAGCACCCTTGCAACCTTCATAGCAAATTTAAACCTCTGGTAAGGAGGAAGCTCTTCAGAAAGCAGCAGAGCTAAATCAACATCGCTAAAATCGCTCCTCTCAAGGAAAGACCCAAATATATAGGCTACATCCACCTCCTTGAACTCAGAAACCAGCTTCCCGATCTCATCCATCAGCTTCTTCTTGTCCATTCAAGTCTCCATCAATTTAAATTACAATCAAGAGATATAAAGATAGGCTACAATAATATGTTAGCAGGCGCGACAACTCGTAATCAGGCATCGAGGCTGGAGGATGATATCGTATCAGAATTGCTCCCCAATCAACTTCTTCGCCCACTTCAGCTTCTTCTGCTTGGTCTCGCTAACGCTTTTGTCCTCGAAGAAGAAGCCGAGCAGGGTTATGCTTGCAGCTCCCATTGCCTTTGCCAGGAAGACTGCGCGGTCGCCGTCAGTGAAGCCGCCGAAGTTATATACTTTTTTCAGGGGCTTTGACTGCGTTGTTGCAACAATATTCTTCAGTAAAGGCACATATTGCTTCAGCTTATCGATGTTGTCGCCGTGGGCATGCACGACGACTATCGCGCCTTTTCGGTTTGCCCTGATTATGTCTTTCATGTCACCATCGAGATCTGATACTATAACCTGCGGATAAATATTGCATGAGAGCAGAATAGACGTGGCGCCATCTGCTGAGATTATGACTTTGCTTTTCAGGTCTTTTCCTCTTTCCTTTAGCTCTGCTTTCAGCCGCTTTGCTTTGCCGCAGACGAATACGTCTCTCCCTTTTATCAGCTTTCGAAGTTCTTCCAGATGGTCCGCTTTTATCATGGTGGAGAGCAGCTCTGCAGAGTATTCGTCTTGCTCTCGGTTGTAGCCGAAGTCTTTTAAAATCTGACTGTATAAGGGCTCCCAGGTTTTGAAGTCCATGGTCTCACTTTACTTCAGCCGGTGAATACCTATCTTGAGCTTGATATCCTCAAGTACCCATTCCTTTGTGAAGCCTCCCGCTTTGCCTAGCTCGAGATTTCTGGCTCTAACTTCTTGCTTTATGTAGTCCTGCCACTGCTCGATGTATTTCCTGATTCTGTCTCCTTCTACTTCGATGGTGACGTCAACGAGCTCTTCCAGCTCGAGGTTCATTTCCCTGCGCATATCCTGCATGCGTCTGAGTGTCTCTCGCGTGTAGCCCTCTGCCTCAAGGCTCTCGTCCAGCGAGGTGTCAACGTAGACTTTACCGAGCGTGAAATCAGCGCTCGTGATGTGCTCCGGGATTTTCTCTTTGAAGCTGAGCATATCCGCCGTTATGGTAAAAGAATCGCCGCCGATTTTCAGCTCATATCCTTCTTTGATCATATCCCTCAGCGCAAATCCACTGCTTTCCTTCAGTGCTTTTGTAATTGCACCCGCTTTACCTTTGAACCTTGGGCCTATTGTTTCCGGGTTTGGCACTACTTCGAGGTCGAGTTCCTTCCAGCTTTCGTTTACGTTTAAGATCTCGATTGCTTTTGAATTTGTCTGACTGCGGATGATCCTCTCCAGCTTTCTGGCAGCGGTAATTGCTTTCTCGCTGGTGGGTGATATTATTATTCTTTTGACAGGCCACCGCAGTTTGCGCTTTACTTTCTGTCGTGCATTGAGCGAGGCCTCCACCAGTTCTCTGGCTATTTTCATATCCGCTTCGAGTTCAGCATCGATAAGCGCTTCCTCCACATCCGGCCAGTTGCACATGTGCACCGACTCAGGATCCTCTTCGGTTGCGAGGTTTTTGTATATTTTTTCGGCAATGTAGGGAGTAAACGGCGCCATTAATTTAACTGTGGCTTTGAGCACACTGTATATTGTATAATATGCTGAGAGCTTGTCAGGATCCTCCTTTTCCACCCATGTTCTCGGCCTGATGAGCTGCACGTACCACCGGGAGAGATCTTCGAGTATGAACTCGGAAAGCGCCCGCGTGGCTTTATGTATCTGGTAGTTTTCAACTGCAGATGTGACTTCTTTTATAAGCGACTGCGATCTTGAAATAATCCATCTATCTTCGGCTCTTAAGTGCTGCTTTACCCCCTCGTATCTCAGCTTAAGCGGATCGAAGCCGTCGAGCTCCATGTACGGCAGGGGGAAGCGGTGTACGTTCCAGAAGATGTTGAGCAGGCGGTTTGAGTTGGTAGCTTCTTCCCAGCCGAATCTCAGGTCTTCCCACGGTGCGTTTGAGAAGAGCACATAGAACCTCAGCGTGTCAGCGCCGAGTTTATCGATGACCTCTTCCGGCGCTACTACGTTGCCCAGGCTTTTGCTCATTTTCCTGCCGAGGTCGTCGAGTGTAAATCCATGCATCAAAACCGATTTATAGGGAGCTTTGCCAAATGCAACAATGCTTGCACCGAGCTGCGAGTAGAACCAGCCTCTTGTCTGGTCGTGGCCTTCTGTTATGAAGTCCGCTGGCCACCATTTCTCCAGCTGCTTTGAATCCCTCGGGAAGTTAAGCGTAGCCCAGCTCGCCACTGCCGAGTCAAACCATACGTCGAATACGTCGCTCACGCGCTTCATCTTAGAGCCGCATTTGCAGGCAAATTTTATGTCATCCACGTAGGGCCTGTGCAGCTCGCCGCATGCGATGCCTGCGCGCTCTTCAAGCTCGCTAACTGTACCTATGACCTCAATCGCTCTGCACTGCTCGCACTTCCACACAGGGAGAGGTATGCCCCAGAATCTCTGCCTGGAGATGCACCAGTCCCTCACTCCAACAATCCAGTCTTTAAATCGCGCGTAGCCAGCCCAGTCCGGGTACCACTTTACTCGGTCCACTTCGTCGAGCATCTGCTGCCTGCGCTCGCTGACCTTTATGAACCACTGCTCGGTGGCTAGGTATATAATCGGGGTTTTACACCGCCAGCAGTGACCGTATCTGTGCGAGAGCTGCTCGCTGGCAAGCAAAAGACCTTCTTCATCGAGGTCTTCTATAATCTCCTTGTTGGTATCGCGGGTATGTCCTCCTGCGTATGTGCCTGCTTCTTCAGTGAAGCGCCCTGAGGAATTAACAGGGCAAAAAACAGGTAAGCCATGATCAAGCCCGAGATAGAAGTCTTCCACGCCATGCCCCGGAGCGATATGCACGAGTCCGGTATTCTCTGCCGTGACAAAGCCGGCGGTGTAAATGTCATGTTTGAATTCCTGTTGCCTCGGCACCTGCTTTTTCAGGGGATGCTCGTAGCCGAGCTTTTTCAAGTCCTCGCCGGTCATGCGCTCGATAATTTCATAATCCTGATAGCGCCCCTTCTTCAGAACCACTTCCAGAAGGGCTGAGGCAAGAATCAGATTCTCAGCTTTATCATTTTTTATGGCTTTTACCCTGACGTATTCGAACTCAGGGTGAGCTGCCACTGCGATATTCGCCGGAATAGTCCAAGGTGTTGTCGTCCAGATAACCAGATAGGTGTTCTCCTCGCCGATCACCGGGAATTTTACGAAGATCGAGGGATCAGTTTCATCCCAGTATTCCACTTCAGAATCAGCTATAGCGGTTTCACACCGGGGGCACCAGTTGACCACGCGCTTTCCTTCTTCAAGCATGCCCTGCTCCCAGGCTTTTTTAAGAGTCCACCAGGCTGCCTCGATGTATTCGTTCTTTATAGTCATATAAGGATTTTCCCAGTCCAGCCACACCCCTAGCTGCTGGAACTGCTTTGTCATGGTATCCTTGTGCTCAAGGGCAAAGCGCTTGCACTCGGAAACGAACTTATCGATGCCAAACTGCTCGATGTCCTTCTTGGATTTGAAGCCAAGGTGTGACTCTACCTTTACTTCTATCGGTAAGCCGTGCATATCCCAGCCCGCGCGGTCAAGCAGGCTATAGTTATTCATGGATTTAAATCGAAGAATCGCATCCTTCAAAATTTTATTCCAGGCTGTGCCCAGATGTATTCTACCAGTAGTATAGGGTGGACCATCCACGAAGAAAAACCGCTTTCCAGCCTTTCTCAAATTGCGCACGGTGGCATAGACATCGTTATCGCGCCAGAACAGCGCCACCTCTTTTTCCACCTCATTTGCATCGTAGCGTGCAGCCGCCTCTTTAACCACTTCGACTCCTCGCAACAGAGCTAATTATACTAACAGGGATATAAGCTTGATTATTGATCTTTTAAAAAATATAGCCCGGCGAGGATTCGAACCTCGGTCGCAGGATATCCCCAACTTTCAGTTACCAGAGTCCCGCATGATTGACCGCTACACTACCGGGCTTCCTGCTGTATATTTGTCTCCAAAAAATAAATCATTACTGGTTAATGAATTTTTCTAACTCAGCCTTCGCATGGTTATCGGGCATTTGCTTGGGCGGTTTTTTCATGAAATACGCGCTCGCGGGTATTATTGCGCCCCCCATTTTTCGATCTTTAGCGAGCTTGGCGCAGCGAACGGCATCCACAAGTATTCCAGCTGAGTTGTAGGCATCCTGAACTTCGAGCTTTATCTCGATTGTTACAGGTACATCGCAGAACTTGCTTGCCATTATTCGTATGAAGGCGATCTTCGTATTATTCAGGAACTCCACGTAATCACTTGGTCCTATGTGGGTTGGCATTTCATAAGGCACAAGGCATTTCACAGCATCAGTCTTTGTAATCTTTTTGGTCACAAGTCTGTCTCTCTCCAGCATGTTATAAAAGTCCATGTCACCGCCAACGTTAAGCTGATAGGTGTTATGGATTCTGGCGCCTCTGTTTACAATCATGTCTATCAGGGCTCTATGAGTTATAGTTGCTCCTACCTGGCTTTTAACGTCGTCGCCTACAACTGGGACTTTTTTCTTCACAGCTTTGGCAGCGAAGTCTGGATCGTTAGCGATGAAAGCAGGCATTCCATTTACAACCGCTACCCCTGCATTTACAGCGCAATCCGCATAGTACCTCGCTGCGCGGTCAGATCCAACTGGCACAAGGATCACAAGCACGTCCACCTTTGCCCTGCGCAGTGCTTTTTCCACATCCACCGGGTGCTGTGTGTCATCGATTGGGATTTTCTCGCGCAGAAAGCGTCCTATGCCATCGAGCACCGGACCTTTTTGCACCTTAACGCCGGTTGGTGGTACACGTGCTATTTTAAGCGCGCAATTTGGCTTTACGAATATCGCTTTAGCAATATCCTCGCCCACCTTATTTTTATTAACGTCAAAAGCAGCCACGAATTTTATGCTGCCGATATGATAGCCACCCAGAACAGTGTGCATAACCCCGGGTACTGATTCGTCTTGACGTTTTTTGTAGTACTCAACGCCCTGTATGAGAGCGCTTGCCACGTTGCCCAGTCCTGCTATTGCTACTCTGACCTCCATTTAAAGCCCTCACCTGATTTTCGTCAAAGATAGATATAATTTTACTCTTTTCTTTCAACGAGTCGTTTTGCTTCCACCAATCTCCAGATTACGGTTATCAGCGAAAGCAATATGAGTAAAATTACCGCATCCCATATAAACCCTGCTATTAACCCGAGGGATAGAACTATCATTCTTTCAGCTCTCTCGGCTATTCCCGCATCGAGCTTCTTAATCAACCCAGTTGCCTCGCTTCTGGCCCGGACATAGCTTACCAGGAGCGAGAAGGTGATTGCAAGTGCTATGGGCGGCCAGTCAACGGTGCCGCTTATCCCGATGCCTATCAGCAGCGAGGCGTCCACTATTCTATCAGTGGTCGAGTCCAGAATGCCCCCGAATGGAGTTATTCTTCCCGATAGCCGGGCGACAGCTCCATCCAGTATGTCGAAAAACCCGCAGAGCAGGATTAGCAGTCCTCCATATAAGAGATACCCTGTTGCTATGATGTAGCTGGTTGCCAGTCCCAGTATGAAACCGGCTATTGTAATTTGATTGGGACTCAAACCCAGGTTAATAAAAAATCTGGCAAATGGATCGACGGCTCTGGATAGCTGCTGCCTCATCTGGCTGAACACGTTTCAATCCTATATCTCTTCTTCTAATAAAATTTGTCAAGTGCGCTTTCTTCAATGAGGCGCTCAGCAAGGATATTGCCAATCTGGCTGATTGCAGTTGCGGGTAAACCGTTGCGATCCAGATGCTGTGCAAATTTTGTCGAGATTGCACTGCACGGATGGTATACTATTGCGTATTCCGGAGAGCAGTGCTTTACCATCTGCATTAATCCGCGAAAATCAAGGTGGTCGCTTATCTTTATCCGTCCGTATCTGTAGAAGTTCTGGGCGGTTAGGATGAATCGTTTATGACTGGTCAGGGAGTCCAGCTCTCGAGGGGATACCACGCAGAGGCTCGCTGAATCTTCTCCCACCGCTGAGACCGGCTCCGCTCCATCCATTAGCTGCTTCGTTAGAACCAGGGCCTCCTCTGACATTTCGATGCAATCGCGATAGCCGAAGTCTCTCAGCAACTGCACCGCTCGCTGGGCTTTTCCAAAAGAGTATGCTCCAAATGCAACCCCTCCGTTGATCGCATTTTTAAATGCATCAAGATCGTCTTCGAAACAGCAGCTACTGTTATAAGGATCGCCATATGTTGCCTCCATTATCAGCACATCGCATTCGGGCAGAGCTGAAAAATCCTTTACGTCGCCGGTGACAAGTATCCTCGAGCCAACTTCGTTTTCCCAGAAGTAAGCATTTGAGCCAGGGGTATGGCGGGTTTCAAAAGTCTCAACTTCTACTCCATTTACATCAATACGCTCGCCGGTTGAAAATGTTTCACCCGCAAACCTCTTGCCATATCTGATTTCCAGTGCCCTCGCAGTTTTATTTGAAGCAACTGCTTTTTCGGATCGCATTGAAGATCTGCCGTAGTGATCGGAGTGAGCATGGGTAATCAGGTATGCAATCTCGCAGGAGTTTGCGCCCTGCATTTTTGCAGGGGGAGGCGTTGTATCAATGCCGAACATCTTTACTCCGCTGTTTCTGAATAAAATCGATATATGCGGTGCGATACCGCCTCCTGTCTGCCTTCTGATCGGCAAAACACCGAGATCGGTTAAACTCCGCAATTGCTGCACTCCATCCCTCGCACAGTTACTTGTATTAAACGGGTAAATATTTTTCGCAGCGATAATTTTAAGCGATACTCGAATAGATTATTAATTCTATGAAGATCAGCCATGCGCTAACATATCTGGTAATATTCTTGCTGGGAGTGCTTGTAGCACCCTATATTTATGGATACGAATTCAGCGCTCCCGTAAATCCTTTGCCAACTCCTGCGGCTACTCCAATCATTGCCCCAACCTATCCACCTTTGAAGCCAGATGGAACTCTTACAGCCACAGGCAGCATCGTGGCGGTTCGCAGCGGCGATGAAAAAGGCGCGCTTGGCAGGGTAACTGTGGAGATCAAAAAAGAGGGAAAAGGAAGGGTGCTTATAGACACCAATCCCTTCGTCGAGCCGGACACGCAGTACTCGGCTGACACCGCTGTTAAGATGGCAGAGAACCTGACCGGAAAGAGCCTTGCAAATCTCGATGTGATAATTTCATTCCAGATAGAAGGAACTCTCATCGGCGGTCCATCAGCGGGCGCAGCAATGGCAACCACAACTGTAGCAGCAATAGAGAGCAAGAAGATAAAGCCAGATGTAGTAGTCACCGGCACAATCGAAGAGGATGGAAGCATCGGCAGAGTCGGGGGAATATTCGAAAAAGCAAATGCTGCTTTCGAAAACAACGCAACTCTCTTCCTTGTGCCCGAGGGGCAGAGCCATCTTGTCTACTACGAGCGGCAGACTCAGGAAGAGCGAATAGGAGGCTTCACCCTCATCCGCCATTATCTTGTACCCAGGGAGCTAAATTTAACCGAGTATGCGAAGCAGAACTGGAACATGACTGTGATAGAGGTCTCGACGCTGAAAGAAGCCGTGCGGTATATGGTTGTGGATTGATCTCTATGTTTTAAAGAAATCCCTCATGAAGATCCAGAACTGCTCGCCATCGATCTCCGTTATTTCCTTGTTCTCCAGCAGTTCATATCCCTGCTTTGCGCTCTCCGAAAGATGCTTCCCAAGAGCACAGCTTTTTACCTTATCCCTCAGCAGATCCGCTGCCCCGGTATACTTCCTCGGTACCTCTACCACGTAGCGATTGCCATGGATATACGGCTTGCTTAAAGCCGCTGGATTGCCGGTGTACTTGGCAAGGAATTTTTTAGCGTGTTCTTCTTCCTCAACAGGCGGTCCCAGGTGCTTTTTTACCCTAGGAAGCTTCCACACGCTGAACTCAAGCAGGATTATGCTCTGCTTTGAATCACCGAATACATCTGATTTAAAAACCCTGAACTCATGGCTATCGAGCATTGCCACAATTGACTGCATGGCTTTTCTGAGCTGAGGATACAGCACGTCTTCGACCACATCAGGGCTGTTCATTACCACTGCTTTGAAAGCGGTGCCGCGTTTTCGCAGTTGCACAAGGAATTCCTCTTTGCTCAAGGGCTTCTCAGATACGGGGAAGAAGAACTCAATAGCCGGTTTCTCCAGGTATATGAGG